>NZ_CP154631.1:2716558-3033116 GCF_039555755.1 Pseudomonas sediminis | reverse complement strand
AACGAACAGTGCAATGGTCAGCAGGATCACGATGCCACGACGGCGCACGCACCACTCCACCGTGGCGCGAACGCGGCGGTAGAACGGCGTCGAATAAGGGTCGTGACCTGAATCGCTGCCGCCGTGCTTGGCAGCGTGCAGTTTGGCCAGGTCCGGCAGCAGCTTGTCGCCCAGATAGGGCACGAACATCACTGCCGCGATCCATGAGGCTATCAGCGAAATGGCCACCACCTGGAAGATCGACCGTGTGTACTCACCCGTACCGGACTGCGCCGTGGCGATAGGCAGAAAACCGGCAGCGGTGATCAGGGTGCCGGTGAGCATAGGGAAAGCCGTACTGGTCCAGGCGAAACTGGCCGCTTTGAAGCGGTCGTAGCCCTGCTCCATCTTGATCGCCATCATCTCCACCGCGATGATCGCGTCGTCCACCAGCAGGCCGAGGCCGAGCACCAGCGCACCGAGAGAAATCTTGTGCAGGCCGATGCCGAGGTAGTACATAGCGGCGAAGGTCATTGCCAACACCAGCGGGATCACCAACGCCACCACCAGGCCGGTGCGCAGACCGAGGGAGAAGAAGCTGACCGCGAGCACGATCACCAACGCCTCAACCAGCACCTTGACGAACTCGCCCACGCCGGTCTTCACCGCCGCCGGCTGATCCGACACCTTGCGCAGCTCCATGCCCAGCGGCAGCGTCTGTTGCAGACGGGCGAACTCGTCTTCCAATGCCTTGCCCAGCACCAGAATATCGCCGCCGTCCTTCATCGATACGGCAATGCCCAGGGCGTCCTCGCCCATGAAGCGCATGCGCGGCGCGGGTGGGTCGTTGAAACCGCGCTTGACCTCGGCAACGTCAGCAATGCGGAAGGTGCGATCAGCAACGCGAATGGGAAAATCGCGGATTTCCTCCACCGACTCGAAACGCCCAGTCACGCGCAACTGAATACGTTCGCTGGGGGTCTCGAAGAAGCCGGCAGCCGCTACCGCGTTCTGCGCCTCCAGCGCCTGTTGCACGGCAGATAGTGGCAAACCGAGGGTGGCCAACTTGGTGTTGGACAGTTCGATCCAGATCTTCTCGTCCTGCAGCCCCACCAGCTCGACCTTGCCCACATCCTTGACCCGTTGCAGTTGCAGCTGCAGACGGTCGGCGTAGTCCTTGAGCACCGCGTAGTCGAAACCGCTACCAGTCAGCGCATAGATATTGCCGAAGGTGGTGCCGAATTCATCGTTGAAGAACGGCCCCTGGATACCGGGCGGCAGCGTGTGGCGAATGTCGCTGATCTTCTTGCGCACCTGGTACCACAGCTCGGGAATCTCGGAGCTGCGCATGGAGTCGCGCGCCATGAAGGTGACCTGCGATTCGCCCGGGCGGGAGAAGCTGGTGATGCGGTCGTACTCGCCGGTCTCCATCAACTTCTTCTCGATGCGCTCGGTGACCTGGCGCGATACCTCTTCGGCGCTGGCGCCCGGCCAGTTGGTGCGGATCACCATGGCCTTGAAGGTGAACGGCGGGTCTTCACTCTGGCCCAGCTTGGTGTAGGAAAGCGCCCCCACCACGGCGAACAACAGCATGATGTAGAGGACGATCTGGCGATGACGCAGCGCCCAGGCAGACAGGTTGAAGCTCATGCGGGCTTACTCCTTGGCGGCCAGTTCGACGTTGCGATTGTCCCGATCGACCGGGCGCACCTGCTGGCCTTCGCGAAGAATCTGTACCCCGGCGGCGACGACCCAATCGGAAGCGGTCAACCCTTCCAGCACCGGCACACGCTCATCACCATAGGCGCCGACACGCACCGGACGACGCTGCACGCGGTGCTCCTTGGGATCGACAACCCAGACGAACGCCTGGCCCTGCTCGGCGCTGAGTGCCGACAGCGGTACGGCCAGCGGTACCTCGCCATTGCTGGCGATGAATACCCGCGCACTCTGGCCCAACTCAGCCGGCACCTTGCCTTCGGTGAACGCGACACGTGCGGCGAAAGTGCGCGACTGCGGATCGGCCGCCGGGGCCATCTCACGGATGCGGCCGGGGAAACGCTGATCAGGCTGCGACCACAGCTCGACCTCGACCACCTGACCAATTTCGAAGCGACCAAAGCTCTGCTCCGGCAGGCTGATCGACACTTCACGCTCGCCGTCGGCAGCCAGGGTGAACACCGTCTGACCGGCCGCCACCACCTGCCCCACCTCGACCGCGCGACGGGCGATCACCCCGTCCTGCGAGGCCCGCAGCACGGCATAGTCGGTCTGGTTGCGGGCCACGTCGTACTCGGCCTTGACCTGCTTCAAGCGCGCTTCGCCGGAGCGGTATTGGTTTTCGACGTTGTCGAACTGCGAACGGCTGACCAGATTGCGCTCAAGCAGCTTCTTGTAGCGCTCACGCTCGGCACGCACGGTTTGCAGGTTGGCCTCGGCTGCCGCCATCTGCGCGCGAGTGGCCTCCAGTTGCAGACGCACGTCCTGTGGATCCAGTTCGGCCAGGGCCTGATCCTTCTTCACCCGGTCACCGACATCCACCGTGCGCTTGCTCACCTTGCCGGCGATACGGAAGGCAAGCTCCGGCTCGTAGCGGGCGCGCACCTCACCCGGATAGCTGTCGACCAGCGCCGTAGCGGGCTGCGGCTGCACCACCATGGCAGGACGGATCGGCTGCTCCGCCTGTTCACCGGTACCACAGGCAGACAACAGGAAGACGAGACCCAGAGAAGCAACGAGCGGGAGAACATGGCGAGACATGTGTAAGACCTTTCAGAGAAGGTTTGGAATATTTGTACTGGCGGGTATAGTAAAAATAGCAAACTCGCCAGTCCAGTATTAAAATCCGCCAATGCCTGACAAGTTGTTACAACCTTCCGGCCCCGGTCGTCCGAAAGACCCCGCCAAACGTCGCGCCATCCTCGAGGCGGCCAAGAGCCTGTTCCTGCGTAATGGTTATGACGGTAGCAGCATGGACGCCATCGCTGCCGAGGCGGGCGTTTCCAAGCTCACGGTGTACAGCCACTTCACCGACAAGGAGACCCTGTTCTCCGCGGCGATCAAGGCCAAATGCGAAGAGCAACTCCCCGAACTGTTGTTCGAGCTACCGGACAACGTACCGCTGGAAAGCCAGCTAATGGGCATCGCGCGCGGCTTCCTGGCGCTGGTCAATAGCCGCGAATCCGTGGAAATGCACCGGATGATGGTGAGCCTGGCCAGCCAGGGCTCCAAGCTGTCGCAGATGTTCTACGAAGCCGGCCCGAAACGGGTGCAGGATGAGATGGAAGTGCTGCTGCACAAAGCGGCCCAGCGCGGACTGCTGAGCCTGGACAATCCGCACCTGGCCGCCGACCACTTCTTCAGCCTGCTCAAGGGCGGCGCGCATTTCCGCCTGCTGATCGGCTGTGGCGAGCCGCTTGAGGGGGAAGCCGCGGAACATCATGTGCAGGACGCGGTACAGCTGTTTCTGCGCGCTTACCGACCCTGAACCGGGGAGGCGCTACGCGCTGGCTTCCAGCTTCTTCTTCGGGTAGATGTCGTAACGGCTCGACTTGCCTTCCAGCACATAGCCCGGCTTGCTCCCTTCAATGGCCGGCGCCTTGCGTGGGCGCTTGACCACCACGCGATGAGTGGCCAGCGCCAGCGCCGCTTCGAGCAACGCCGGCGCATCCAGATCATCACCGACGAACGGGCGGAACAGGCGCATTTCCTTCTTCACCAGCGCACTCTTGTCACGATGCGGGAACATCGGATCGAGGTAGATCACCTGCGGTGCCTCGTCCTGCCAGTTGCGCATCAGCTCGATGGCATTTCCGGTAAGCAGGCGCATGCGCGCGACGATGGGCGCCACATCGAAATCCAGCGCCGCACGCTGCAGGCCGTCTTCCAATAGCGCAGCGACCAGCGGCTGACGCTCGATCAGGGTCATCTCGCAGCCCAGGCTGGCCAGCACGAACGAGTCACGCCCCAGCCCCGCCGTCGCATCGAGAATCCATGGCCGAATGCCCGATTGCACGCCTACGGCCTTGGCAATCATCTGCCCACTGCCGCCGCCGAACTGGCGGCGATGCGCCGCCGCCCCCTCGACGAAATCCACCCGCACCGGACCAGGCGCCTTGTCGCCCAGCTCGACCAGTTGCAGCCCGTCGTCACCCAGTTGCAGAGCGAACTCAGTCTCGCCCTCCTGCGCCAGACCCAGACGTGACGCCCACCGGGCGGCCGCTTCGGCGTACTGAGGATGCAAGGCTTGGATGCGGATGCTGGCGTTGTGCCACTCGTCGGTCATTGGCTCGTTCTGCTCAAAAATCACTCAAAGCACCGGCCACACGGCCGATATCGAAGAAGCGGCATTCTGCCAGACCCGGCCGCCGACAGCCGCATCGAGAGTGAACATGTTCGACGCCCTCTCCGCCCCACGCCCAAATAACAGCCCCGTCAGCGCTCGTCCTCTCGATGACGAACTCGACCGCGCGACGCACGAATCCATCAACTATCAGATTCTGCGCCGCACCCTGGGTATCGAAGACGAGCAGAAGCCCGGTGAGATCGCTCGTGAGCTGCGGGAAACCGCCGAGCCACCTGCCGTGCCCAGCAGCGCCGCCGTGGTCAGCCAGGCGGTAATCGATCAACGCGGTCTGGAACTGAATGTCAGCGTGGGCCAGGCGCCCCAGCAGGTCGACCCGCTGGTGCTGGATATGGCTGGCAACGGCTTCTCAACCAGTGGTCTTGGCCGTCCGGTGCGTTTCGATCTGGATGCCGACGGCCGTATGGATTCGATCAGCGCACCCACCGGTGACGATGCGCTATTGGCGCTGGATCGTAACGGCAATGGGCGCATCGACGATGGCCGCGAACTTTTCGGCGATCAGCATGGGGCCGCCAATGGCTTCGCCGAACTGGCACGCTTCGACGATAACGACGACGGCCGTATCGATACAGCCGATGCCGTGTTCGACAGACTGCGCCTGCTGCGTTTCGACGCCCAGGGCCGCCAGCAGCTGCAAACGCTTGGCGAAGCCGGCGTCAGCGCCATCGACCTGCGCGCCCGCGACGTCAGCATCGCCCTCAGCGCTTACGACCAGATCGCACAGCTGGGTCGCTTCGAATTCGCCGATGGGCGCAGCGGACAGGCGGCCGATCTGCTATTGGCCAAACGCTAGCAGGCCATTGAAAAACGTAGGCGAGGCAGCCAGTGCAAGGCAAAAACAGGCGAAAAGCGGAGTTTACGAGTTGTAAATGAGCATTTTGAGCCTGTTTTTAACGCAGCAATGGCAACGCAGGTAGTTTTTCAACAGCCTGCTAGGGATGGCGAAGCTTTTTCGTTGCCGTAGGGCGGGTGCAACCCGCCATTGGCGCTATGGCGGGTTGCACCCGCCCTACAGATCGCAAGCGCGTCAGCGGCACATGCGCCACATGCCCATGTCCACGTGAAAGTGATCGCGGTGCGCGGTGTTGTATTCAGGTCCCAGAGTGACATTGAAGCTGTCACAGGCCGCTTCCTGTACCAGGCGCAGAAAGCGCGCCTTGTCGCCCTGTCCCGGCCAGTCGCGCAACACGCTGATGTGCTGGCCGTCGCGCAGACGGAAACCGACCATGTCCAGCGCATTGGCATAGGAATGCTGACTGGGCCGCTGGCTCCCGGCAATACTGCGACAGGCGAAACTGCCGACGTGTTCGACACGGGTCACCGGCTGGCCGAACACCGCCTGTGCAGCCGGCTGCAAGCCATGTCGCTCGAACAAAGCGAAGCTCACAGCCAACGGGCAGGTAGCCATGAAACTGCTGCTCAGACCAACGCTGGCCCCCTGAATACGCACGGCATTTTCAATCGGGCAGCCAGGATGCGGCGTGCTGTCGGGCAGACGGGTAAAACGCAGGTCAGAAGTCGCCAGGGCCAGGTCGCATAGCTCACGATCCTCGCTCCGGCGCCAGAGTTTGAAGGGGGTCAGCAGGTTCGGCGTTTCTCGCACGTCCAGCGGCGCCCAGGGGTTGAAACGCGGCGCCACATCCAGCCAACCACGCCACAGCGCTACCAGCAACGCCGCGCCCAGTAGCACGGAGAGAAACAGCAAACGGCCGATTATCCGTATCAGCATATCCATGCTCCATCAGAGTAAGCCAAGCTGCTCCAGTTCCGGCTCCGTCTGCAAAACCGGCAGTTCGGGCAAGCCAGGCAGGCGCTGCATCAGCTGCTCATGAAAACGCCGCGCCAGCTCCGGTGCCAGGCGGTTGTCCGAGGTATGGGCGAAGACGTAAGGGCGCAACCCCTGCTCGATCCAGCCGGCAGCCTTGTCCAGCCAGGGCAGCATGAAGGGGTCGTTGGCCAACAACTCGGGATGGCCGATGAAGCGCAACTGCGGGCTCTGACTGAACGCGGTAGGACGAGTCGGCAAGCGCGGCTTCTTGGCTTGCGCATGCAGCACGGCGGGCTCCTGCGAATCGCAGCTGAACAGCGCACGCGAATCCAGACAGATGCGCTCTATACCGCGCTCGTGCAGCAGGCGATTGAGCACGCGTTCGGCATCGCCCTTGGCGAAGAACTCCGGGTGGCGCACCTCTATCGCCAGCGGCCAGTCTCCCCACTGCTCGATGAACGCCGCCAGCTCCGCCAACCGCGACGGACCGAAGCTGGCCGGTAGTTGCAGCCAGTATGGCGCCACCCGCTCGCCGAGCGGTGCCAGCAACTGACGAAACTGCGTGACCTCATCCAGTTGCTGACAGAGATCCTCGCTGTGACTGATGTCTCGCGGCAACTTGGCGCAGAACCGAAAGTGCGCCGGCATGGCCTGCGCCCAGCGCGCCACTGTTTGCTCGCTGGGTCTGGCATAGAACGTGGTGTTGCCTTCCACCGCGTTGAATACCTCGGTGTAGCGGCTGAGAAACTCGGTTGGCCGGGTATCCTGCGGATACAGCGTGGCGCGCCAGGCCGCTTCGCTCCAAGATGGGCAACCGAGGTAATAGGGAAGCGCAGCGCTCATCGATCTGTTTAGCGGGCCTGGCTGAGAGGGTGTGAAACGGGGTTACGCGTAGAGATCGAGCCCGAGCACTTCCTGCGCATCGTAATCGCTGGCGTAAGCGGCGGTGGTGCTGTAGCTGGCCAACGCCTGAGCAGCACGGTTGCTCAACGCAAGCTGTTGATAACCGAGATCCTGCGAACGGGTCGGCAGGCTGTCGGTGTTACTGCTGCTGGCCTGTACGCGGCGAATCTGCGGCGCCTGCTCCAGCCCCTGGCTGCTGGAGGGTGCAGCCGGCTGTTCACGCTGAGCCTCGACCTCCCGCTGCGCCTCACGATAGGGCGTGACCGCGGTTCCCGAACGGGGGCCACGATCTGGCGAGTAGGAGGGTAAGTAACCGTCGATCCGCATCTAGGACTGCTCGGTGGACTCGGCTGAACAAGGGACAGTGCTGGCAATGTAGCGGCGGCCTGCGTCGTTGGCAAATGCCAAGGGAATACTGACGTCAAGCATCCGACCAGCTGTCATGCCTGCGGTGCTTTCGGCGTGGCGACCTGATCACGCAGGTACACCGGTTGCGCCTGATCAGCCGACAACGCCTCGCCACGGGCCCAGGCAAAACGAGCCAGGCTCAGCAAGTCTTCGGCATGCGGCAGCAGGCTGCCATCCATGCCCACAGGCCTGAGGGCGAGACGCGCGGCGAAGGTGCCCCAGCCCGTGCCGGCGCCGAACCACTCACCATCGCTGCCACGCGGCGCTTCAGCTTGCTCCGGCGGCAACACCGCTTCCTGGCCAAGCAGGCGCATCTCGCCGGCTTCTGCGCGGTAGCACCCCCAGTAAACCTCGTCCATGCGCGCGTCGATGGCGGCGGCAACCTGAGTCGCGCCCTGCTCACGCAGCGCGCGCTGGGCCAGCACGGCCAGATTGGAAACCGGCAGCACCGGTCGATCCAGTGCAAAGGCCAGGCCCTGTACCACGCCGATAGCGATACGCACCCCGGTGAACGCACCCGGACCACGGCCGAAGGCAATGGCATCAAGTGCCGAAGCGGCGATACCCGCCTCGCCCAGCAGTTGCTGAATCATCGGCAACAGACGCTGCGCGTGCATACGCGGGGCGACTTCGTAGTGGCTGAGCACGCGACCATCATGCAGCAGCGCGACGGAGCAGGCTTCGGTGGCGGTATCGAGGGCCAGGAGAGTGGTCATTGCATTCGGACAGTTGAATAAAAAAGAGCCGGCATTAGACCGGCTCGACGACATTTTTTCCAGCACCATGTCGGCGCCCGACTTGCGCCGAGCGACCGATGGGCACCCTTAGAGCCTGCTCAAAGTCTCGCGAGCTAGAGCAATGCAAGGCAAAAACAGGCGAGAAAGCGGAGTGTACTTTTGTACATGAGCATTACTCACTTCGTTCGCCCTTCGGGCCGCGCTAAAGCGCGTTAGCCGCAAGCGGCTTTCCGCGCCTGTTTTTAACGCGGCAGGGCCGACGCGCAGCAGACTTTGAACAGGCTCTTACCAGGGCTCGACTACCGGCTCGGCCTCCCAGCCTTTGAGCGGCGCCTTGGACCAGGTGCCATATCCGGCATTGGGGAACACGATCCACTCCACACCCCACTTGTCCGATTCTTCGGCAACGGTCTTGCGCTGCGCGTCGAGCGGCGTTTTACGGAAGCGCGCATCGAAGTCATGCAGCGTATCGCCCAGCAGCATGATGATCTGGTGATCGGCACTGACGATGGCGCGACGCTCGACCTTGGGCGGCCCGAGCAGCAGCACGCTCTCTTCCGATACCTGCGGCAGGCCCAGTTTGCTCAGGGTAGCCAGGGTGTATTTCTTCTGCTCGTCGGCACGATCGGAGACGTAGCGGATGGTCACGCCGAGCTTGTCGGCATGCTCGAGAAACTTCTTCGCGCCAGGGATCAGCTCCGGCGTACCGTCACGTTCCCAGGGCAGCCAGGTGTCCCAGGCATCGTACTGATGACAGTTGGCCAGATCGCGCGCCAGCAGCGCACTGTTGTCGATCACGGTTTCGTCGAGGTCGGTGACGATGGCCAGCTTCGAGGGATCCTTCGCCGCCGCCACAGCCTTGTCGAGCTTCTCCGTGGCGATGTTGTAGGCCTGCAGTTGCAGCGCCTGGACCTCAGCGGACTGCTGCTGAAAGCGCAAACCCATGGTGAATTCGGCGACGGAACAATCTTCTTTGCTGTCAGCAAATGCCAGCGGAGTGGCCAGCAGCGATACCGCAAGGCCCAGCCAGATGCGTTTCTCGGTCATTGAATGCCCTCTTCCTTATAGGTTATCGACACGCCCCGGCGCCGGCCGGAGGCTGCATCGTCGATATTAGTCGGCCCGCATTGCGCGGCCATGCTTGAGAGCGACCAGAACGTATCAGGTTCCATAAACGAACAAGGCCCCTTTCGGGGCCTTGTTGCGATGACACTCGGCGAGCTGGACTCAGCCCAGGGCTGCCAGGGTCTTCGCGGTGATTTCTTCGACGCTGCCAACACCCGGGATATGACTGTATTTCGGGGTACCGGATGCAGCGGAGAGCTTCTGATAGAAGTCCACAAGCGGCTTGGTCTGCGAATGATAGACGGACAGGCGATGACGCACGGTTTCTTCCTTGTCGTCTTCGCGCTGGACCAGTTCCTCACCACTGATGTCATCCTTGCCGGCAACCTTCGGTGGGTTGTACTCGATGTGGTAGACACGGCCGGAAGCCGGGTGAACGCGACGGCCAGACAGACGCTTGACGATCTCTTCGTCCTCCACGGCAATCTCGACCACGTGATCAAGAGCGACGCCAGCATCACGCAGCGCTTCGGCTTGCGGAATGGTGCGTGGGAAGCCGTCGAACAGGAAGCCATTGGCGCAATCGGCCTGAGCGATGCGCTCCTTGACCAGATTGATGATCAGGTCGTCGGAGACCAGACCACCGGCATCCATCACGCTCTTGGCCTTCAGGCCGAGTTCGGTGCCAGCCTTGACCGCAGCACGCAGCATGTCGCCAGTGGAGATTTGCGGAATGCCGAATTTCTCGGTGATGTAGCGAGCCTGGGTACCTTTGCCGGCACCGGGCGCCCCCAGCAGAATCACGCGCATCGATGTGCTCCTCAAGAGTTATGTAGTAATCGGTCGGACTCGCCTCGTGGGGCCAATCTCTTGAATGTAGTGCGGCTGCCGTAGCGGCCAAAAGGCTGCTCAAGATACACAGCGCACCCCAGGCGCACAAGCCGCCAAAAGTCGGATAAAACCCCTCCTCCTGGCGGCCTGAATCCAGTATATGACGCTGGCCAGGCATATGACGGCCAGCACCTGCCGTCCTTCAACCGGTGTTGCGCAAACCTGCAGCGATACCTGCCACGCTGACCAGCAACGCCTGCTCCAGAGGGCTCTCGGGCGCCTGTTGACGTTGCCGGCAGCGCGCCAGCAGCTCGACCTGCAGCAGGTGCAGCGGGTCGAGGTAGGTGTTGCGTACGCTGATCGATTCCAGGGTTTCCGGATTGTGCGCGAGCAGGCGCGACTGCCCGGTCAATTCCAGCACGGCAGCGCACGCCTGCGACAATAGGTCGCGTAACTGCGCCCCCAGCGGCTGCAGTGCCGGCTCGACCAGGCGCTGGTCATACAGGGCAGCGATATTGGCGTCCGCCTTGGTCAGGACCATTTCCAGCATGTCGATGCGGGTGCGAAAGAACGGCCATTGTTCGCGCATGCTTTTCAGCAGGTCAGCATCACCGCCTTGCAGGGCTTGTCCCAGGGCCTGCTCCCAGCCGAGCCAGGCCGGCAGCATCAGTCGCGTCTGGGTCCAGGCGAAGATCCACGGGATCGCCCGCAGGCTCTCCACACCGCCTTCGCGCCGCTTGGCCGGGCGGCTGCCCAGCGGCAAACGGCCGAGCTCCTGCTCCGGCGTGGCCTGGCGGAAGTATTCGACGAACTGCGGATGCTCGCGCACCACGCCGCGATAGGCCTTCACGCCGACATCGGCAAGGCGGTCCATCATCGCCCGCCAGCTTGGCTCCGGTACCGGTGGCGGCAGCAGCGTGGCTTCCAGCACCGCGGCCAGATAGAGGTTGAGGTTCTGCACGGCGATATCCGGCAGGCCGAACTTGAAGCGGATCATTTCCCCCTGCTCGGTGGTGCGGAAACGGCCCGCCACCGAGCCCGGGGGTTGCGACAGAATGGCTGCGTGAGCAGGGCCACCGCCACGGCCGACGGTGCCACCGCGACCGTGGAACAACAGCAGTTCGACCTGGTGCTCGCGACACAGGCGCACCAGTTCCTCCTGGGCGCGGTACTGCGCCCAGGCTGCCGCGGTTGTACCGGCGTCCTTGGCCGAATCGGAATAACCGATCATCACTTCCTGAGGGCCATGCAGCCGCGCGCGATAGCCGGGCAACCCCAGTAGCCGGTCGATAACCGGCCCGGCGTGGTCCAAATCGGCCAGGGTTTCGAAAAGTGGCACCACCCGCATCGGCCGGCGCAACCCGGCCTCTTTCAGCAGCAGTTGCACGGCCAGCACGTCGGAGGCAGCACCGGCCATGGAGATCACGTAGGAGCCCAGCGATGCGGCGGGAGCGGCAGCCACCTCGCGGCAGGTGGCGAGTACCTCGGCAGTATCGGCCGAAGGACGATAGTCGTTCGGCAGCAGTGGCCGGCGGTTATCCAGCTCGCGCTGGAGAAAACTGAGGCGCGCCTCCTCATCCCATTCGACGTAGCGACCGAGGCCGAGATAATCGGTGATTTCCGACATCGCCGCAGCGTGCCGGGAGGAATCCTGACGAACATCGAGGCGTACCAGAAATAGACCGAAGGTGGCTGCCCGGCGCAGGCAATCGAGCAACGGACCATCGGCAATCACACCCATGCCGCAGGCATGCAGCGACTGGTAGCAGAGCTGCAGCGGCGCCAGCAGCTCATGGTTGTCGCACAGCACTGCAGTACTCGGCGCCACATCGGCAGTGAGGGCCTGCTGCGCCCAGCTACGCGTTTCGCGCAGGCGCTCGCGCAGCTGCTTGAGCAAGGCACGGTACGGTTCGGCACTGTCGCCCACCTGCGCGCGCAGTTCGTCACTGGCCTGCTGCATGGACAGTTCCGCGGCCAGATTGTCCACGTCGCGCAGGTAGAGATCCGCGGCCATCCAGCGCGCCAGCAGCAACACCTCACGGGTCACGCGCGCGGTGACATTGGGGTTGCCGTCACGGTCACCGCCCATCCACGAGGCGAAGCGAATCGGCGCAGCCTCCAGCGGCAGACGCAGGCCGGTAGCGGCCTGCAGGCTCTGATCGGCACGGCGCAGGAACTGCGGCACGGCCTGCCATAGCGAATGCTCGATGACAGCGAAACCCCACTTGGCTTCGTCCACCGGGCTGGGCCGGCTACGACGAATTTCCTCGGTGTGCCAAGCCTCGGCGATCAGCCGCTGCAAACGTTCGACGATGCGCTCACGTTCACTCGGCGACAGGTCGCTGTGATCCAGCGCCGTCAGTTGCGCGGCGATGGCATCGTATTTCTGGATCAGCGTACGCCGCGCCACTTCGGTGGGGTGCGCGGTCAGCACCAGTTCGATGTCCAGACGCCCCAGTTGCCGCGCCAGATCATCGCTGCCCTGCCCGGCAGCGAGCAGGCGCTCGAGCAGCTCGTCGAGCACGCGCAACTCGAATGGCTCGGGCTCACCGGCACGGCGACGGCGCACACGGTGCTGCTGCTCGGCGATGTTGGCCAGGTTGAGAAACTGATTGAAGGCCCGCGCCACCGGCAGCAGTTCGTCGTCACCCAGGTCCCCCAGGGTGCTGGTCAACTGCTCGGCACCCGCGGCAGAGCCACGACGACCGGCCTTGGCCGACTTGCGAATGCGCTCGATCTTGTCGAAGAACTGATCTCCGTGCTGCGCACGGATGGTGTTCCCGAGCAGTTCGCCGAGCAGGTGTACGTTGTCGCGCAAGCGCGCATCAATGATTTTCGCCATGACCTATTTGCTCCTCCCGCCAATGCCGCCGCCCCACGCGTGCCGCATACGCGCGGCATGCGCGACTGACTCGCCGCTTTTGATCAGACGCACCGCGGAGAAAACGATCCTGAACGGCTACGCTGAAATTACCTCCAACCAGAGTGCCCACCACGCTCGGCCCTGACAAGGCATCAATGCGGCGGAGCATTTTGGCGCAGGCACGATTGCACAAGTCATTACCGCCCGTCAGCGTGGGCGAAGGAGTAATCATGAGAATTTCCGAGCTTGTCAGCCATTGGGAAAGGGATGCCAAAGGCCGCATGAGCCAGACCAGCTACAACATTCCGCTGGATGTCGAGAGCGCTGCAAGGCTCGCGGCGCTCGCCGAGATGTACCCCAAGCGCAGCACCGAAGCGCTGCTCGGCGAACTGGTCGGTGCGGCGCTCGAGGCGGTCGAAACCAGCTTGCCGTACGTGCGCGGTACCCAGGTGATCGCTACCGACGAGCAGGGCGACCCGGTTTACGAAGACGTCGGCCCTACCCCGCGCTTCCTCGAACTCTCGCGCAGACATCTGCAGCAGATGCTCAATGAGGAGTCGCAGTCTTGATGTTGATCTTGCCGGTAATAACCACCGGCTAGCATTCCAACCCGGCGCCCGATACGGGCGCCTGTATCTCGAAGGCTAGGCCGTGAAAGTCCCTCCCGCCTAGACGCTCTGCGCTGCCGCAGCAGCACTCCGGTGTCCGTCTGCTCGTTTACAACCGCTCTAGCTCGCCAACTTTCACTGAACGATTATGGCCATTTGGCCTCAAAAAAATATATCCTGACATCGGTAGTGCCCTATTCAGCACACTGAGCGGCCAGGGACGGTAGCTATTCGTTGAGCAATTCGAACTGGAGACTGACCATGAACAAAGCTGTCGCAACACACGCTTCGAGATTTCAGCTACCCAAGCTGGCAGCCATTGCGCTTGGCGGCCTGCTATTGACGGCATGTGCCGGCAACCCACCGACCGAGCAGCTCGCCGTGACTGAGTCGGCAGTGCGCAGCGCAGTCAGCGCCGGCGGCACCGAGTTCGCCGCAGTGGAAATGCGCGCCGCACAGGAAAAATGGAAAGAGGCCGAAATGGCCATGCAAAAGAAAAACTACGAACAAGCCCGCAAGCTGGCCGAACAGGCCGAATGGGATGCCCGCGTCGCCGAGCGCAAGGCCCAAGCGGCCAAGGCGCAGAAGGCCGTCGACGACGCGCAGCAGGGTATCCGCGAGCTGCGCGAAGAAGGCATGCGCAGCGTTCGCTAATGCGCGCCCAGGTTCGACATTCCATTTACAGCAGCAAAGGATGAACTCGTCATGCATAAGCTCGTAACCCTACCCACTATGCTGGCTCTGAGCATTGGCTTGGTGGCCTGCGCAACTCAGCCCAATGAAAACCTGGAAGAAGCGCGTAGCAGCTTCTCAGCCCTACAGAGTGATGCACGCGCCAGCAAGGTCGCGGCCCTGGAAACTCAAGACGCCAGCAACATGCTGGACAAGGCGAACAAGGCCTACCTGGACGATGCCGACAAAGAGACCGTAGATCAGCTGGCTTACCTGACCAAACGCCGCATCGAACTGGCTGAGCAGACCATCGCGCTGCGTGCAGCGGAGCAGGATCTGGGCAAGGCCTCGGCACAACGAGCCGAAGCCCGCCTCGAAGCCCGCGAGGCGCAGATCCGCAAGTTGCAGGAAGACATGCAGGCCAAGCAGACCGAACGCGGCACGCTGGTGACCTTCGGTGACGTTCTGTTCGACTTCAACAAGGCCGAACTGAAGAGCAGTGCGCTGCCCAACGTCACCCAACTGGCACGCTTTCTCCAGGAAAACCCGGAGCGTCAGGTGATCGTCGAGGGTTACACCGACAGCGTCGGCTCGGCCAGCTACAACCAGGGTCTGTCCGAGCGTCGCGCCGAGTCCGTCCGTCGCGCACTGATTCGCGCCGGTGTGGAACCGACGCGCATCGTCGCCCAGGGTTATGGCAAGGAGTATCCGGTTGCGGACAACTCCAGCGACTCTGGTCGTGCGCAGAACCGTCGCGTGGAGGTGACCATCTCCAACGACAACCAGCCGGTCGCTCCGCGCTCGTCTGCCGGCGCCTGATAGCACCGCTGCAATGAAGAAACCCGCCATCAGGCGGGTTTCTTTTTTGGTGCAACCGAGACTCACGCCGACGTTTCGATACGCACGGCCTAGGCGGCCCCGCGACACCCTACGTAAGCGTTTTGCCTTACTGCTCCAGCGCCGGAGTTTCCTGACCGATGCAACGCACAGCCTGCTTCTTGTTGTCCACCAGCACGCCAGTCAGCCCTTTCTGCTGCAGATCGAACAACACCAGCACGCCATCGATGCACTGCGCCACCTGATCGGCCGGTTTCAGCGAGACCTTGTAGTCCTCGCCGGGAATGGTCTTGAGCATGGTGAAGTCGGAGAGCAGCAGTGCATCCTCCGGTTTGGCGAAATGCACATAGCCGTAGAACCAGAGCACACCGATGGTACCAACGATACTGGCGACACCTGTGAGGATCAGAGGGATAGGATTGCGTTCGGTCATTGCGGACTCTCTGTTGCGGATTCGATGGTCGGCGCCTGGCGCTCGACAAAAGCCTGCGGCGCACTGAAGAACGCCAGCAGTGACTGGCGCCAGGCGGGCTCGGCAAAGGTTTGCACGTGCGGGCCACGGGTCGCCTGAAAGGCGCGCGGCGGACGCGCAGCTTGATACAAGCGCTGGCCATTGGAAAGCGGCACGATCGTATCGTCAATGCTGTGATAAATCAGCAGGGGCACACCTTCGAGTTGCTCGATGCTGCGAATCGCGCTGTCGCCGTCCGGTACCAGCCAGGACAGCGGCACCTGTAGCGGCCAGGTCAGCCAGGACGTGCTAAGCGCATGCTGAGCCACATCGCGATAACTGGCCGGCACACCATCGAGCGCCATGGCCTGCAAGGCCGATTGGCGCTCAGGATGCTGCGCCAGGTAATGCACGGCCAGGGCGCCGCCGAGGCTCTGCCCAAGCAGGAAAAGCGGCGTGCCCTGTACCTGCGGCGCCTGATCGAGCCAGGTGAAGGCCGCGTCGATATCCTGGTAAACCTCGGGCAAACGCGGCTTGCCAGCGGACAGGCCATACCCCCGGTAATCCAGCATCAGCACCTGATAGCCCTGTTCCGGCAGCCAGTGAACGCCGCCCAGGTGCCATGCCAGGTTACCGCCATTGCCATGCAGGTGCAGTACCGTGCCCTTGACCCTCACCCCAGCCTTGGCAGGCAGCCACCAGGCGTGCAAACGCGTGCCATCGGCGGCGCGCAGCTCGATGTCGCGGTATTCCAGCCCGGCACGCTCCGGGGTAATCGGCAGCCCTGGTTCCGGGTAGAACAGCAGGCCGCTGCAACCAGCCAGCCACAGGCTGGCCAGCAGCAACACCAGCGCCCGCAGGCTACTTGCCACCGGCGCGCACCTCTTCGCGAGCCTGAACGGTCGCCGCATAGACGCGCTCGGCCAGGCGCGAGAACGGCAGGCTCTGAATCCACACCGTACCGGTACCTTTGAGCGTGGTCAGCAAAATGCCTTCGCCACCAAAAAGCATGCTTTTCAGGCCGCCAGCCAGGGCAATGTCGTAATCGATACCGCTGCTGAAAGCCACCAGGCAACCGGTGTCCAGGCGCAGGGTTTCGTTGTTCAGCTCCTTGCGGATCACGGTGCCGCCAGCATGCACGAAAGCCAGGCCGTCACCGTCGAGCTTCTGCAGGATGAAGCCCTCGCCGCCGAAAAAACCGGCGCCCAGGCGTTTGGCGAAGCTGATGCCGATGCTGGTGCCATGCGCGGCGCAGAGAAAGGCGTCTTTCTGGCAGATCAAGCGACCGCCGATCTTTGCCAGGTCGATGGGCACCACGGTGCCCGGATAAGGCGCGGCGAAGGCGACCCGTGCCTGACTTTTGCCGGCATTGCTGAAGTGGGTCATGAACAGCGACTCACCGGTGAGCATGCGCTTGCCGACGCTCCACAGCTTGCCCAGCAGACCATTTGACGAGCCATCACCCATGCGCGTCTCGAAGCGCACGCCGTCGGTCATGTAGTTCATCGCCCCGGCTTCGGCGATCACCGTCTCACCGGGGTCGAGAATGATCTCCACCGATTGCGCCGAAGCGCCGAGGATTTCGTATTCGAGTTGATGGCTGGGCACGGGACGGTCTCCAAGGCTTCCCGGATTTCATCCGGGCTACGGCAGCGGTGCGCGCAGCGCACCCTACCGGACTGCGATCAAAGGATATTGGCGTAGTCCGCTTCGATGCGATCCAGGCTCAAGTGATTGAGGAAGTTGGAGAAGCACATCCAGGCCGACAGCGCGTTCATGTCCTGAAACTGCGGCGGCAGATACTTGGGTGGCTGCACAAGTCCTTCATCCACCAGCTTGCGCAGCGTGCGCATGTCTTCCAGGGTGGTCTTGCCGCAGAACAGCAGCGGAATCTGCTCCAGCTTGCCCTTGCGCACCGCCAGCTGGATGTAGTTGTAGATGAGGATGAAACCCTTGAGGTAGGAAAGATCCTTGGTGAACGGCAGGCCCGTCGGCAAGGAGCCACGGAACACCCGGCTGGCGTTGCTGTAGCCGCCTTCGAGGCCATAGCCCTGCTCGCGGAAGAACTCGAATACCTCGAGAAAATCCGCGCCCTCTTCGGCCATGTGGATAGCGCGGGTGCGGTTGGTCAGCTTGCGCAAACGCGTGGGGTAGGAAGCAAAGGCGATCACCTCCATGAGAATGGCCAAACCTTCCTGGGTCACCGTCGATGAGGGCGGCCCTTTGGCCAGAAACGTGCAGATCGGCTGGTTGAGCCCATTGAGCGTGGTGCCGACATGCACCAGACCTTCGTGCACCTCCAGCGCCTTGACGTCACGCTCGTTGAAACGCGCGTCGCTGCGGATCTTGATGTAGTCGGCCCCAGCGGCGGCATCGGCGAGAATACCGTCGGACTCGAACACACGAATGGTTTCGTCGCCAAATACGCCAGCCAGGCGCTGCTGCAGGATGTTCACCGCATCACTGGCACCGAGGGTCTTGGCCTCGTCTTCCAGGTCGCCACGCGCGGCGATGTTGTTGAGGTAGTCCGAAAGCATCAGGCCGAGATCGGCCAAGGTCGGATCACCCGCATGGAAGGCGTCGGAGGCAGCGCCATACAGTTCCTGGCTGATCAGGCCGAAGTCCTCGGTGCCACGCGCCTCGAGCATGCGGATGACCATGCGGTATTCCTTGCACATGCGCCGCATGATCTGCCCGACCGGATTGAACTGGCCAAGTTGACGGGTGATGTCGCGCTCGATGTTCTGGAATTCCAACTTCTTCGCAGTGGCATCGAAAGCCAGCGGTCGACTCAGGTAGTAGTCGCGATCCACGGCTGGCGGCTGCTTGCCCTTGGCCTTGAGAAAGCCATCACGGATGCCATCGTCCCACTTCACCGCATCGAGTACGCGGATGGGCGTTTGCGCATCGACGATGCGGTCACTGAGGGCACGGATACAGAGCTGATAGTCGTCCAGTTTTTGCTGGCTATTCATTGCAGTTCCTACTCGGCGGCTCGCTGATAACGCGCCACCTCGACGAACAGGTCGGCATTGGCCGGGTCGTCGAGATAGGCAAACACCTTGTCCAGCGGGCTGGTGATCAATGCACCATCAGCTTCGGGCATGGAAACGGTCTGCCCTTGCAGCAGGCCCTTTTCCATATCCTGAAGAATGCGGTCGGTGTCGAGGTTGTACAGCACCAGTTCGTTGTCCTTGGTCAACTCGAAACCGGCGATGGCGAAGTTGGCGCCCAGGCTCTTCGGCAAGCCCGCGGAGAGGTACCAGCGGCGACCATGGTGAGCGACGGTGAAGCCGAACTCCTCGAGGCTGCCGAGGTTGTCCGCGCTACCTTCGTAAATGCGCGCCAGGTAGAGATTGGAGCCGGCACGGGTGATCTCCAGAAACAACTGATCGCCCCACTCGTCCTGCCGGGTCCATACGCCCAGCAGCGGTATGGGCGCAGCCTCGTTGGCCGGAATCGGGTCCTTGAAGGTGACCAGGCAGCCACTCAACAGCAGGAAGGACAGGGCGACCAATGCGCGCCAGGCTTTCATTACGCTCTCCTTGTGAAGACCGTTCGACCCGATGATCGACGGTTTACAACCCCAGAACCAGATTCATGTAACGCTTAAGGATGGCCAGCATTCCTTGGCTGTCCAAGTGCTCTATGCCGTCTAGCAGGCCCTGATACTCCATCCGCACGATGGCGGCCGTCAACAGCACGGCATCCTGTTCGGGCTGGCGCGAACCCAGCACTTCGAAAAAGTGGGTGACACCCTGCTGCAGGATCTGCCGGTGAGCTCGCACCAGCTCGCGCAGTCGTGGATTGAGCAAGGCTTCCTGCTGAAACGCCTGCTCGGCGATCAGGTGATCACGACGCTCACACAACTGGCGCTGCACGTACTGCACCGCCAGCCCGGCGATCTCATCGGCCAGTTGCCTGCGTGCCTGCTCGCTGCCATCCAGACGCCCGACCATCGCCTCCAGCGCACCCTGAGTACCGCTCCAGAACGCCGCCATCTGCGCGGCGCTGCGCTCGACGAACTGGGCGAAGGTATCGGTGATCAGATCATCGATATCCTTGAAATAGTAGGTCGTGGCCGACAGAGGTACCTGCGCTTCGGCCGCCACCGCGCGGTGACGCACGGCGCGCACGCCATCGCGCACGATGATGCGCATGGCGGCATCGAGAATCGCCTGGCGGCGCTGCTCACTGCCCTGGCGACTGGCCTTGCGGCCCTGATACTGGACACTTTCGGCGACAGCGTTGGCTGCCTGTGTGGCATTGGGGGGCGCAGACACGGAGCTCACGGTGGGTCGACCCTCTACGTTCTAGTTATGACAGGGAGAGTAATGGCTTGGACATGCAAGCAAAAGGCTCCGTTTCGCTTCCAGGCCAGGCACCCAGCGAAATCGCCGCGAAATGCATAACGACAAATAGCAAAAAGCCGCCCGAAGGCGGCTTTCTGTCTGGCATCAAGCCTGCGGGCGCATGTGCGGGAACAGGATGACGTCGCGGATCGACGGCGAGTTGGTCAGCAACATCACCAGGCGGTCGATGCCGATGCCCTCACCGGCGGTAGGCGGCATGCCGTACTCCAGAGCGCGGACGAAGTCGGCGTCGTAGTGCATGGCTTCGTCGTCACCGGCGTCTTTTTCGGCCACTTGGGCCAGGAAGCGTTCGGTCTGGTCTTCGGCGTCATTGAGCTCGGAGTAGGCGTTGGCGATCTCGCGGCCACCGATGAACAGCTCGAAGCGGTCGGTGACGTTGGGGTTCTGGTCGTTGCGGCGGGCCAGCGGCGATACCTCGAACGGATACTCGGTAATGAAGTGCGGCTGCTCCAGCTTGCTCTCCACCAGCTCTTCGAAAATCATCACCTGCAGCTTGCCCAGGCCTTCATGGCCAAGCACTTTGGCGCCAGCCTTCTTGGCGATGGCGCGGGCCTTGTCGACATCCTGCAGGTCGGCAGCGGTCAGCTCGGGGTTGTACTTGAGGATCGAATCGAACACCGACAGGCGCGCGAACGGCTCGCCGAAGTGGAACACCTTGTCGCCGTATGGCACGTCGGTGCTACCGAGAACAGCCTGAGCCAGCTCGCGGAACAGCTCCTCGGTCAGGTCCATGTTGTCTTCGTAGTCGGCGTAGGCCTGGTAGAACTCGAGCATGGTGAACTCGGGGTTGTGCCGGGTCGAGACGCCTTCGTTACGGAAGTTGCGGTTGATCTCGAAGACCTTTTCAAAACCACCGACCACAAGGCGCTTGAGGTACAGCTCCGGCGCGATGCGCAGGAACATGGCCATGTCCAGCGCGTTGTGGTGGGTCTCGAACGGTTTGGCTGCGGCACCGCCAGGGATGGTCTGCAGCATCGGTGTTTCCACCTCGAGGAAGTCACGCTCGGCAAGGAACTTGCGGATATGAGCGATGACCTGCGAACGCACCCGGAAGGTGTCACGCACTTCTTCGTTGACGATCAGGTCGACGTAGCGCTGGCGATAGCGCTGTTCGGTATCGGTCAGGCCGTGATGCTTGTCCGGCAGCGGACGCAGCGATTTGGTCAGCAGACGTACGCTGGTCATCTCGACGTACAGGTCGCCCTTGCCAGAACGGGCCAGGGTACCTTCGGCGGCGATGATGTCGCCCATGTCCCAGGTCTTGACCGCTGCCAGGGTTTCTTCCGGCAAGGTCTTGCGGTTGACGTAGACTTGGATACGGCCAGTCATGTCCTGAATGACCATGAAAGCGCCGCGGTTGAGCATGATGCGCCCGGCAACCTTGACCGGAATGGCAGCGGCTTCCAGTTCTTCCTTGGTCTTGTCGACGTACTGTTTCTGCAGGTCGGCGCAGTAGTTGTCGCGGCGGAAGTCGTTGGGGAAGGCGTTGCCCTGCTCACGGATGGCAGCAAGCTTTTCCTTGCGCAGCGCAATCAGCTTGTTTTCTTCCTGTTGCAGTTCGTTCTGGTCGAGTTGTTGGTCGCTCATGGTCGTTTTATCTGCCTGGCGTGTATATGCAAATGAGGTTTGGTAGGAGCCAGCTGGCCGCGAAGAGCATCGCCAGCACGCTGGCTCCTACAGGGTTGCGGTTAAAGGCCCTGCTTGAGGCTGGCCTCTAGATACTGGTCGAGATCGCCATCCAGAACCTTCTGGCAGTCGCTACGCTCGATGCCGGTACGCAGATCCTTGATGCGCGAGTCATCGAGCACGTAGGAGCGGATCTGATGACCCCAACCGATATCGGACTTGCTGTCTTCCAGCGCCTGCGAGGCGGCGTTGCGCTTCTGCATCTCCAGCTCGTACAACTTGGCCCGCAGCATCTTCATGGCGGTGTCCTTGTTGGCGTGCTGGGAACGTTCGTTCTGGCAGGCCACCACGGTATTGGTCGGCACGTGGGTAATACGTACCGCCGAATCGGTGGTGTTGACGTGCTGACCACCGGCGCCGGAGGAGCGGTAGGTGTCGATACGCAGGTCGGACGGGTTGATGTCGATCTCGACCTTGTCGTCGATCTCAGGGGACACGAACACCGCCGAGAACGAGGTGTGACGACGGGCGCCGGAGTCGAACGGGCTCTTGCGTACCAGACGGTGCACGCCGATCTCGGTGCGCAGCCAACCGAAGGCGTACTCGCCCTTGATATGCACGGTGGCGCCCTTGATGCCGGCGACCTCGCCCTCGGACAGCTCGATGATGGTGGCGTCGAAGCCACGCTTGTCGGCCCAGCGCAGGTACATGCGCAGCAGGATGTTGGCCCAGTCCTGCGCCTCGGTGCCGCCGGAACCGGCCTGGATGTCCAGATAGCAGTTGTTTGGGTCCATCTCGCCACTGAACATGCGGCGGAATTCCAGCTTCTCGAGGATTTCGCGCAGGCGGTCTACTTCGGCGACGATATCGCTCACCGCGCCTTCGTCGTTTTCTTCGGCAGCCATTTCCAGCAGGTCCTTGGAATCGACCAGGCTGCCGGTGAGGTCGTCGATGGTTTCGACGATCTGCGCCAGCATGGCGCGCTCACGGCCCAGCGCTTGCGCGTACTCGGGCTTGTTCCAGACGCTGGCGTCTTCCAGTTCGCGGTTTACTTCGACCAGACGATCATGCTTGTGATCGTAGTCAAAGATACCCCCGAATTGACTGGGTTCGCTCGGACAGGTCCTTGATGGCGTTGAGGATCGGATTGATTTCCATGGTAGTCGGCGCTCGCGGCAAATCGGACGGAAAAGCCGGCGATTATACCCGAGCCAGCCCAGGCTGGCAGCCCACTATCGGCAGGTGATCACAGCTCAATGGATCAACGGCGCACTATACTGGTCACACAGCCGATTGCAGTGGCCTACCCGGGAATCAAAACATGCCCCCAGCGCAAAGCATGCGTAGCCATATCGCCCTCTTCGTTGCCCTTCTGGTCTGCGCCCTCAGCTGGCTTCTGGGCACACTGATCGGCCAGTACACCAGCCAGCAGATTCGCGAGGACGTGGGCCGTGACATGGCCGAGGTGTCCTACGCAATGGTTGATCGCCTGGATCGCGACATGGCCTCGCGCGCCGCGGTGCTGAAGGTGCTCGGCAATCTGCAGGCGTTGCGTCAGCCTGATGACATCGCCGAGGTGCAGCGCCTGCTCGACAGCCTGCAGAAGGAAATCCCCAGCATCGCCTGGATCGGCTTCACCGACCCGCACGGCCTGGTGCTGGCCTCCAGCAACGGCATATTGGAGAGCGTCAGCATTGCGCAGAGGCCGGTCTATCTGGAGGGGCGCAACGGACTGTTCATCGGTGACGTGCATGAAGCGGTACTGCTGGCCAAGCTGCTGCCCAACCCAAGCGGCGAGGCGATGAAATTCGTCGACATCAGCCTGCCGATCTTCGCCAGCGACGGCAGCCTGGCCGGCGTTTTGGCCAGCCACCTGTCCTGGGCCTGGGCCGACGAGGTACGCGAGTCGATTCTCGGCCCGAGCCAGGATCGGCATATGGTCGAATTCTTCGTCATTGGTCAGGATCGCGGCATCCTGCTTGGCCCGCAGGAAATGATCGGTCAGAAACTGGAGTTACCGGCACTGGAAGGGCTGAAACCTGGACAAAGTCGCTGGCAAGTGCAGCAGTGGCCGGACGGTAACGACTACCTCACCGGCCTGACGCTGAGCCAGGGCCATCAGGACTACCCAGGGCTGGGCTGGACAGTGGTGGCGCGGCAATCGCTCGAGGTCGCCGATGCCCCAGCGCAGAACCTGCTGCAAAGCATCTTGCTTTGGGGCAGCGGCCTGGCACTGGTATTCGCGGTGATCGGCTGGCTGGTCAGCAGCTACTTCACCCGGCCACTGCGCGACATCGCTAACGCAGCAGACCGTCTCAGCGCGGGTGAAATCACCGAAATCCCAGAGCTGCGGGGTAGCCGTGAAATTCATCAGCTGAGTCAGTCCATCCGTCATCTGGTGGAAAGCCTGACCCTGCAGCAGACCGCGCTGGGCATGATGGAAAGCCTCGCTTACCACGACGCGCTGACCGGCCTGCCCAACCGCATGGCGCTGGAGAAATTTCTGCCTCAGGCCCAACAACGCAGCCGCCTGCAGCATGGCTGCCTGGCCCTGCTCTATCTCGACCTCGATGGTTTCAAACCAGTCAATGACACCCATGGCCATGCAGCAGGGGATCATCTGCTACGGGAGGTAGCCCAACGTCTGCGCGGCTGCCTGCGTGACGGCGACATGGTCTCGCGCCTGGGCGGCGACGAGTTTCTCATGGTGCTGCAAGTGCCGGGACAGGATGCACAGCATCACGCCCACCAGGTGGCCGAGCGCGTGATCACCGCACTCGGCCAGCCGGTACTGCTGGAAGTCGGCGAGGTGCGCATCGGCTGCAGCGTCGGCGGAGCACTCTGGCCTGAGGACCACATCGAGCTCAGCGTCGTCCTGCAACTGGCTGACGAGGCGCTGTACAAAGCCAAACACGGTGGGCGTAACCGCGCGATATTCCACAGCAGCCAGGAAACCAGCCTCAGCTGAGCGCGGGCTCGGTTACCCGGGTCGCCTGTCGTTGCGGCTGCGCGTCCTCAGTGATCATCAGCGCTGCCTTCTCGGCGATCATCAATACCGGCGAGCAGGTGTTGCCCGAGGTGATGCTCGGCATGATCGACGCATCGACCACGCGCAAACCGGCGATGCCATGCACGCGCAAGCGGGCATCGACCACGGCCTCACGCCCCTGCCCCATCGCACAGGTACCCACCGGGTGGAAGATGGTGGTGCCGATCTCGCCTGCCGCACGCTGCAGATCCTCCTCGCTGCGATAGTCCGGGCCGGGCTTGTACTCCTGAGGTCGGTAACCGGCCAATGCCGGTGCAGCGACGATACGCCGGGTCAGGCGAATGGCGTCGGCGGCCACACGCAAATCCCGCTCGTCACTGAGGTAGTTGGGGCGAATCAGCGGGGCGACGCTGGCATCGACCGAGGCGATTTCGACGCTACCACGGCTGTGCGGGCGCAGGTTGCACACCGAGGCGGTGAACGCCGGGAAGTCGTGCAAGGGCTCGCCAAAGCGCTCCAGTGACAAGGGTTGAACGTGATACTGCAGGTTGGCGCGCGCCTGCCCGGGGTCGGACTTGGCGAAGGCGCCAAGCTGGCTGGGCGCCATCGACAGCGGCCCGCTGCGCTTGAGCAGGTATTCCAGGCCCATGCCCAGCTTGCCCCAGGGCGTGGCCGCGATACGATTGAGCGTCTTCACGCCCTCTACCTGATAGATCAAGCGCAACTGCAGGTGATCCTGCAGGTTGCTGCCAACACCTGGCAGCTCGTGCCTGACGCCGATGCCCAGCTTTTCCAGCAGCGGCCGTGGGCCGATACCGGAGCGCTGCAGCAAGGCCGGCGAGCCAATGGCACCGGCACACAGGATGATCTCGCGGCGCGCCGTAACGCGCAGCGCACGGCCCTGACAACGCAGGTGCAGCGCACTGGCGCGCCCGTCCTCCAGTTCCAGACGCTCGGCCTCGGCGCCAGTCAGTACCTGCAGATTAGGGCGCTGGCGGATATCTCGCAGAAACGCCTTGGAGGCATTCCAGCGCACGCCACGTTTCTGGTTGACCTGAAAGTAACTGCAGCCTTCGTTGTCTCCAGCGTTGAAATCTTCGACGCTGGCAATGCCACTTTGCGCCGCGGCGCCACGGAAGGCTTCGAGAATTTCCCAGGACAGGCGCTGACGCTCGACCCGCCACTCGCCGTCGCCACCGTGCAGTTCGCCGGTGCCGGAAAAATGATTCTCCGAGCGTTTGAACAACGGCAACACATCACGCCAGGCCCAACCCGGATTGCCCGCGGCGGCCCAGCCATCGTAGTCGGCAGCCTGGCCGCGCATGTAGATCATGCCGTTGATCGAGGAGCTGCCGCCGAGCACACGACCACGCGGGTATTTCAGCGAGCGGCCATGCAGGCCGGGATCGGCCTCGGTGTTGTAGCACCAGTCAGTGCGTGGATTACCGATGCAGTAGAGGTAGCCGACCGGGATATGAATCCAGGGATAGTTGTCGCGCCCACCCGCCTCGATCAGCAACACGCTGACGCCAGGGTCGGCGGAAAGCCGATTGGCCAGCAGGCAGCCGGCCGGGCCGGCGCCGACGATCAGATAGTCATAGGCATCCAGTGGCGCTTGCGACATAAGCATCCTCGCGTGTCGTTCTTGTCATTGGCCAACAGCCTAAAACAAGCCGGGTGCGAGAATGAATGATCTTTTGGTCTGAGGCGGCGCGTCAGACGCGCTGCGCCTCGATACGCACCTGAGCTTCCAGCTCGCTCTTCAGTGCAGGTGCCAGCTGTAGTTGACGCGCCAGCTCTTCAAGGTAAGCGCGCTCCATGAAGTGCTCTTCGTCGACCATCAGCACGCTGGCCAGGTACATTTCGGCGGCCATTTCCGGGGTCGCTGCGGCGCGCGCCACATCGGCAGGGTCCAGCGGCTTGTTCAGTTCGGTGTGCAGCCAGGTCTGCAGTTCGCCGTCCTGCGCGAGCTTGCCCAACTCCTCTTCGATCAACTGACGCTCACGCTCGTCGACATGACCATCAGCCTTGGCCGCCGCCACCAGCGCCTTGAGAATGGCGCGGCTGTGCTGCTCGACTTGCGGCGCCGGCAAACGATCCAGGGTTTGCGGCTCGACCGGCTGCGCCCCACCCTGCTGAGCCTGCTGCGCCTGCCAGTTGCCGTAGGCCTTGTACGCCATCACGCCGAGCGCAGCCAGGCCACCATAGGTCAGCGCCTTACCGCCCATCTTGCGCGCCTTCTTGCTGCCCAACAGCAGGCCGACCGCACCGGCCGCCAACGCGCCGCCACCGGCGCCCGAGAGCAGACTGCCCAGGCCTCCGCCAGAGAGCAGACCGCCTAGACCGCCTGCCTGCTGCCCCTGAGGGCTCTTCGCCGCAGGTTTTTGCATGGCCTGCTGGCCGGCCTTGAGCAGTTGGTCGAGCAGATTGCTGGTGTTCATCACGAACTCTCCTGAAAAGTAGACACCGGAACATCCGACCCCGGAAAGCGCCGGGAAATCCCGTATGTTCTTCAACCGACAGCGGTTGAACGGACGTGAATTTCTAGCAGAGTTCGCCCCAACCAGCCGGGCATATTGGTAACGCCGAATTTCATAACCGCCGCGCTCAGCGCGGGGCGATATGCGCCACCATCAGTTGCACGGTTTCATTGCCACGAAACTCGTTGAGGTCGAGTTTGTACGCCACTTCGGCCCAGCGCAGCGTCGGATTGGGCCAGACCTCGCGATCGATGTTGAAGGCGATGCCGTCGAGCTGCACGCTGCCGCACTCGGTCTTGAGTACCAGCTTCAGGTGACGCTCACCGACGATGCGCTGATTGACGATCTGAAACACGCCATGGAACAGCGGTTCGGGAAAGTGCTGCCCCCAGGGCCCGGCGTTGCGCAGAGCGCGGGCCAGCTCCAGATGGAATTCGGTGGCATCTAGCTGGCCGTCGGAGAGCAGGCGGCCAGTCAGGTCGTCCTCGCACAACTGGCGCCGTACCTCGGCGTCGAAGGCGACGGCGAACGCGCCGAAATTCTCCTGCGGCAGCGACATCCCGGCAGCCATGGCATGCCCGCCGAACTTGCTGATCAGCCCCGGATGACGCGCCGCCACGGCGTCCAGCGCATCGCGGATATGCAGCCCCGGCACCGAACGTGCCGAGCCCTTGAGCATGCCCTCGCCAGCATCGGCGAAGGCGATGGCCGGACGGTGATAGCGCTCTTTCAGGCGCGAAGCGAGGATGCCGATCACGCCCTGGTGCCAGTCCGGCTCGAACAGGCACAAGCCGAATGGCATGTCGTCCAGTGACAGGTCCTTGAGCTGGGCCAGCGCCTCGCGCTGCATGCCCTGCTCGATGGCCTTGCGATCCTGGTTGAGCTGGTCGAGCTGCACCGCCATATCGCGGGCCAGCGCCTCATCGTCGCAGAGCAGGCATTCGATACCGAGGCTCATGTCATCCAGGCGCCCGGCCGCATTCAGCCGAGGGCCAAGGATGAAACCGAGATCAGTGGAGGTGATACGCCGATGATCGCGCCCGGCTACTTCGAGAATCGCCCGCAGGCCCGGCCTTGCCCGGCCGGCACGAATGCGCGCCAGGCCCTGGTGCACCAGGATGCGGTTGTTGGCATCCAGCGGTACCACGTCGGCGACACTGCCCAGCGCCACCAAGTCGAGCAGCTCGCCCAGATTCGGCTCCTGCCGGCTGGCAAACCAGCCGATCTCGCGCAGCCGCGCGCGCAGCGCCAACAGCACATAGAACATCACGCCGACACCAGCCATGGCCTTGCTCGGAAACTCGCAACCCGGCTGATTGGGGTTGACGATGGCATCGGCCGCCGGCAGCTCCGGCCCAGGCAGGTGGTGGTCGGTGACCAGCACCTTGAGCCCTGCGGCCTTGGCGGCCGCCACACCGTCGACGCTGGAGATGCCGTTGTCGACGGTGAGCAACAAGTCGGGCTGGCGCTCAAGCGCCACGGCGACGATCTCCGGGGTCAGGCCGTAGCCATACTCGAAACGATTCGGCACCAGGTAATCCACATGCGCCGCGCCGAGCAGGCGCAGGCCGAGTACACCGACCGAGCTGGCAGTGGCACCATCGGCATCGAAGTCACCGACGATAAGAATGCGCTGACGCTGCTCAAGCGCCTGCACCAGCAGTTCGACCGCGGCGTCGATGCCCTTGAGCTGCCGGTACGGGATCAGCCGCGCCAGCCCCTTGTCCAGCTCCTCGGCAGACTGCACACCGCGGGCGGCGTAGAGACGGGTCAGCAAAGGCGGCAGATTGCCCAGGTCAGGCAGTTGTGCGGGTAAGGGACGGGCTTCGATACGCATCTTGGGTCTTTTCTTGTAGGGCGGGTGCAACCCGCCACAGGTGATCTGGCGGGTTACACCCGCCCTACAGCATCAGATTTCGTGGATTCAACGCTCGCCAGCGAGCCACTCAATGGGAATCTCGTGCTGACCGCGCTCGTCGGTGACGAACAACTCACCATCGCTGATCATCACGCTCCAGTTCAGCGAACGCGGCATGTCCAGCGCCAGGTCGGCCAGCGCCTCCTGGCCGAGAGCGACCACGTTGATGTTCTTCAGGCTGCGCACCGGGTCGAGGCATTTGCCCTGCCACACACGCAGGTTGCCGTAGGCCACCAGGCTGAACTTCTCGGTGCGCCGCGAGCACCAGGTGATGCGCTCGCTGTCCGGCTGGCCGACTTCGATCCAATGCAGCACGCGGTCGTCCAGGCTCTTCTCCCACAACGCAGGTTCGTCGACGTCCGACAGGCCGCGACCGAACGCCAGTTGCTCGTGGTAGAACAGCGCATAGGCGATCAGCCGCGCGGCCAGGCGCTCTTCGGTCTCGGACGGGTGGCGAGCGACGGTGAAACGCAGGTTTTCATAAACGCTGCGATCCATATCGGTGAGGTTCAGTTCGATCTTGTAGGTGGTCGATGGCAGGGCCATGGCGGGCTTCTTGGCTGGTCGAAAGAGCGCAAGTCTAACGCGAATGCATGGCCCACGCCGACCTTCAACAGGTCATACGGCAGATACCCTGCTGTGCGTCGGTGTATTCGATAGTCGCCTGCAGACTGCTGAGGTCGAGGTGCAAACGGCAGTAATGCTCGCCATGCCGCCAGGCCAGCAGCAGTTGGTCGTCAGCCGAATAGTTTTGCTCGAAACGCCCCTCGAAAGCCGGATGCTGACAACGGAAGCGCATCAGCGCCAGCAGACGCTGCACCAGAGGTTGCTGCAAGGCCTGCTCGGCCTCTTCAAGGCTGTAGTAGTGACGATTGACGTCGCGCGCCTCGCCGGTCTGTTCGAGCAGGTCGAAGTCGTTGCAGCCTGCCAACAGACCAACGTAGTAAACCTGCGGGATACCAGGCACGAAGAACTGTATGGCACGCGCGGCGATATAGGCCTCGTCGTTACGCATCAATGCTTCGTAGAAGGTGCAGGTGAGCTGATAGATGGCCCCGACGCTGTGCACGTTCACCGCCGAGCGACGCATGATCGGGTCGGCACTGCGCATCGAAACCTCATCGATCAGGTACTGGATCTGCGCCTCGGGCAGCATGCCTTCGACATCCGGGATGCAGATGCCGTCATGGGTATCGAGCACGGTGATCTGATTACGCGGGCACATGCGCAACCAGTTCTTCAGATAGCGGCTGCTGCCACTGAGCAACGCGTGCAAGACCAACGGCGGCAGAGCGAAGCCGTAGGGACGCATCTGCCGCCGGGAGATGGCGTACTGGTAGCTGATGTGGTCATGCACCTCCGGCAGCATCTCGGCCTCGTACTTGGCCCCGGTCTCGCGGAACCACTCAAGGATGCGATACACGTTCGGCTCCACCAGAAAGCAGGTGGTGCCGATACGCTTGGTGGTGTAGCCGAAGGCATCCAGGCGAAACAGCTTGACCCCGCGCGCAGCGAGGAAGGCCATGTACTGCTCCATCAACTGGTAGGTTTTCGGCGAGTCGTAATTGAGGTCGATCTGCCGTTCGGTGAAGGTGCACCAGACCCGACAGGTCTCGCCGTTGGCCAGCCGCACCTCGCGGAACGGCTCCTTCTCCCGGCGAATATGGATCTTGGCCAGGTCGTCATGAGTGATTTCGCCGAAGCTGTCTACCTGAACGAAGAGATCCGCGTAGGGCGAGTCCTGGCCATGTGCAACGAAATCGAGAAATTCCGGCGACTCGTCCGCGATGTGGCTGATCACCAGGTCGACGCACAGGTCGAAGCGGGCAGAGATGCGCTCGACATCCGCCCAGTCGCCATAGCGCGGGTCCACCTCCATGTGCGTGAGCGGCGAGAACCCACCATCGGCATTGGACGGATACAGCGGCAGGATATGTACGCCGCCCAGCGCATCGCCCAGATGCCGATCCAGAAATTGGTAGAGTTCCCCCAGGTTGCGCCCCAGGCGGTCGGGATAGGTGATCAGTTGAATAGCGTTGCGCAGCGCCATGAGCCCCCCGGTACATTTGATGGTCTGCTAAGAACCTGTTTACGATCTGCTGCGCGTCGGCGCTACTGCGTTAAAAACAAGCTGGAGCGCCAGCCCGGTCGGAATGCTCATTTACCACTCGTAAACTGCGCTTCCTCGCTTGTTTTTGCCTTGTATCGCTCTAGCTCGCGAGATCGTAAACAGGCTCTAAGGCCTAGGCCACGATCGCCGCGCCCGGCGAATGAAGCGTCAAAGCCGTGCCAGTACCGCCTGCACTGCCTGCTCCGGCGCCTCGTGCCATAGACCATAGCTCAGTGGCAAGGTCTCCAGACCAGCGCGCGCCAGCACCAGGTAGCGCTCCAGTTCAAGAAAGCCTTCGCCCTCCCCCGGAAAGCCGATCAGGTCAATGGCCAGGCACTTGTCGCCGCGTCGACAGAACAGGTCCAGCACCTGTCCTGCCAGCGGGTAGTGGCTCCACACGCTGACGCCCTGCCCTTCGAGCGCCTGACACAAGTTCTGGCGGGTGTCCTCCACGGCTCCCGCCTGCCAACTGACACCAGGTTTCTGCAGGAATTCCAGGTAGCGGCGCAGCAGATGCGTGGCGGACAGCTGCCGCTCGTCACCACTGAACAGCAGCACCTGGCGCTCGCGGGCGCGGGTGATGGCGACGTTGAACAGGTCGGCACGGTTCAGGTAGTTGGCCGCCTGGCTCGATTCGCGGTCGATGGCGAAGCTGAGGATCATCAGGTCGCGCTCCTCGCCCTGGAAGCCATATGGCGTATCCACCAGCAGACGGAACTCGCGCAGTTGCTCCAGCGGCAGCGTTTCGCCGATGCGCAAGCGGATGCGCTCGACCTGATCGCGAAACGGCGACAGTACGCCGATGCTGGGTTTGAGCGGGCTGCTCTGGTACTCGGCCAGGTGCGCGGTGATCAGCTCCAGCACCCGCTCGACCTCAGCCTCATTGACACCGTTGCGCCCGCGCTGGCCGTCAATACGCAGCAGCTGCAGGCTGTCGCAGGCATCAAGGCCGGGCCGTTCTTTCATCACGCGCAAGCGCTGGTCGTAGAACAGCTCGTTGCTGAAGCGGATCAGCGCCGGACGGCTACGAAAGTGTTCGTCGAGAAACACCACCGCCTCCTGGCTGCCCAGCTGCAAGCCGACCAGATCCAGCACGCTGTTGTCGCGGTAGCTCCAGGCCTCGCGCTCTTCGGCTTGCAGGCCGGCGCGCTGCAGCAGCTGCGTTTCACGCACACAGGAAAGAAAGGAAATATGCCGCAACTGACGCGCATCGCCGGTGACCACGGCGCGCTTGCAGCGCTGGAAAGCCGGTAGCGCCGAAGCGATGTCGCATTGGGTCGCCTCGTCCATCACCATCACGTCGAACAGCTCCGGACGCAGCGGCAACAGGCGGTGCAGCTCGTCCAGGGTCACCACCCAGATCGGAAAAGCGGCCAGTAGACGCGCCGGATCGATACCTTCGAACAGCGCCAGCTGACGTTGCGAATTGCGCGCACGGATGGCCTGGTTGTAGCGCACGAACAGCGCGCGGTCGCTGACCAGCAGACGCTTGACATTCAGGGCGCGATGACTATTGAGGTGCTCACGACTGAGCAGCTGGCGGCGCTGCTGGCAATCGCGCAACTCATCCAGCAATGCCCAGGGGCGCACACTGCTGCCGATACGTTTGCGCACCCAGGGCACCTGCAACCAGCGCTGCCAGAAAGCCAGGCTGCCGCGTTCGGCACGCAGCAACAGGCGGCTCCAGCGCACGGCCTGCTCGCAACGCTTACGGAAATCTGCCGACAGGCGCCGCTCGGCCTCGGTCAGCACTTCCAGCTCGCTGCGCTGACGCTCTTCGACCTGCTCCGACACCCACTCGAACTCACCCTGCAGTAACCGCTCCAGGCGCTCGCGCAAGGCCTGGCGCAGGCTCTGCCCATCGCCTTCGAGCACGCCGTCGCGCAAGCCGAAATCCTCCCGCAACTTGTGCGCGATGACGCGCACAGCCTGGGCGCTACGGCTGACCAGCAGCACGCTCTCACCCTGCAGATAACGATCCAGCGCCAGCGCCGCCAGGCTGTAGCTCTTGCCGGTACCGGGCGGACCGGAAATCTGGCTCAGCGGGTGGCGCGCGACATTGGCCAGCGCCTGGCACTGGGCAGCGCTGAGCTGCGCCGGCAGGCGCTGCGGCCTGCTGGTCGAGCCTGCCGTCTGCACAGGAGGTGTTTCGCCGAGCAGTTGCAACAAGGCCGGCGACAGTCGCTCGGCGTCCTGCAGCAGTTGCAACTCATGGGCGATGCCACGGCTACCGCTGCCGCGCGGCACCAGCGCGACGAAGGCACCGGCCTGCAGCGACAAACTGCGACGCCGCAGGGCCTTGGCCAACACTTCATCGCTTACCAACTGCGGGAAACCAGCGGCCTCGCTGACCTCGCGCACCTGTGTATTGCGCGCCACCCAGGCGAGCAACTGGCCCAGCGAGGCCGCATCCAGTGCGCCTGTCGGCAGTGGCAGTCCATCGAGGCTAGCGTTGCCACTTTCATCGAACAGACGGCGCAGCAGACGCCAGTTTCCATGCACCTGCTGCGGGTCGATGGCGAGCAAGTGGCTCTGCCCATCCGTCGTCGGCTGCAGGCTCGCCTCGTAATAGAACAGCGGGCCGCAGATTGCCTGTGAACCACCGCTATCCAGCTGCAGCCGGCCACAGATCGGCAACACGCCGTAGACCAGTTGCAGCTCGCGTTGATACAGCGCCTGCGCCTCGGCCAGGCTGCGGCCCAGCTCGGCCGCCAATGGCAGCAGCGGCAAGCCTCCGCTGGCCAGCTCCTCGCGCCCATCGAGCCAGGCCCAGCGATTGGCGGGCAGCTTGCTCAGGTTGTCCAGATCCAGGTCGCGGCTATCGGCCAGGTAGCAGCTGCGATAGAAGCCGAGCAGTTGGCGGGCGTGAGGGTGATCCATCAGTTGCCTGCGTAGCGCGCCCAGAGTGCTTCGAACTCACGGCCATAGGCCGCGACCAGCTGCGGATGATCGATCACCAGGAGGTTTTCCTCGTTGCTGGTGGTGGCGCTGCGCGTCCAGTTGAAGCTGCCGTTGAGCAGCAGGCGCCCGTCGAACAGGGCGAACTTGTGATGCATGTGGAAGGGCCCAGCATCGATGCGCAGCGGCACGCCCTTGTCGCGGAGCCACTGGATATCGCTGCCCTCGTCGAACTGCTTTTCGTTGTCGGTGATCACCCGCACGGCAATGCCGCGTTGATGGCAGGCAAGCACCTCCTCGCTGAGCTGATCGTCGGAGATGGTGTAGACGCAGATATCCACGCTGCTGCGTGCCTGGCGGCACAGCTCGCGAATCTTGCGCCGGCAGCTCTCCCCCGGGCTGAAGTGAGCGCTGGCATGCTCCACGCGGGGCGCGCTACCGACGCTGTCGAGGGTCTTGATCACCTGCTCCAGCCACTTCAGCACCGGTTCGATGTTGGCCGGCTCGCGCATCAACTCGCGAGCCAGGGCGAAAGCGCGGTTGCGCATGAAGCGCACCTGATCACTACTGAGCTCGCTGCCCAGCTGGCGCAGCTCGTCGCGTTCCTCGTTGCTCAGACGCAGGTCGGCCAAACTGTCACGCAGTTGCTGATCGAGGCGATTGAAATCCATTAAAAGTCCCTTTTTATCGTTGAATGCGGCGACGAGTCAGCGCGGCGTACAGCACACCGCAGAAAGCTCCCGCCAGGTGGTATTCGAAGGAAACGCCGGCACGCGGCAGCAGGCCGAAGAACCAGCCGCCGTAGAGGAAGAACACCAGCACCGCCAGCAACAGGTCGAGCAGGCTGCGCTCGAACCAGGCCCGTGCCAGCAAAAGCCCCCAGAAGCCGAACAGCCAGCCGCTGGCACCGACGTGCAGGCCGGTGCGGCCGAACAGCCAGACCAGCATGCCGCTGCCGATGATGATGAAGGCACTGGCGAAGAAGAAATCGCGGCGCGAGCGCAGCAGCACCAGGCTACCGAGCACCAGCAGGCCGCTGAGGTTGCTGAGCAGATGCGCCCAACTGCCATGCAGCCAGGGCGCAAGGAAAATGCCGGGCAGCGCCTCGATATGCCGGGGCACCAGGCCCCATAGGTTCAAGGCGCCGCCGAGGGCGCCATTGACCAGTTGCACCAGCAACATCGCGCCGCTGATCACGATCAGCGGGCGCAACTCGACAAGCCAGCCTCGCCTCACGGCGCCTCGTCGTCCGCGGCGTCGCTGCGCTGCTCATGCCCGAGCAGCGTGCCGAGATCACGTAGTTGCGTGGAGATTTCCAGCATGCGGTTGTGGGTGCGCAAATCGATGTCGATCTTCTTGTCCATCGCCCTGATCAGCGGCAGGAAGCTGTTTTCCAGGCTATCGGCCAGGCTTTCGAGCAATTTTTGCGTGCCCGGCTGTGGCGGCGCAACCACCTCCACCTGCGGGCGCAGCTTGCCCAGGTTATCCAGCCCGGCCAGCAACTGTTCCCAGGGAATGCTCGGCGCCGCGCCGGCCGGCTTGCCGGTAGCGCCCAGGCCGCGCACGCTTTCCACCAGATCATTGAGCTGCGCCACCACACGCCCGCCAACATCCGTATCGCTGCCGCCCATGGCCTTGTTGCGCATGAAGTCGCGCTTGATCTGCGCCCAGCGCTCGGCCTGCTCGGGCGTCATGTTGCCGCGCAATTCGGCGAGCTTGAGCAGGTTCTCCTCGGCGCCAGTGGTGAGCAGCTGCGACTCACCCTGGTAGTGGTCGGCGATCAGTTGCAGCAGCTCGGCATCGTTCATCACCGAGCTGATCTTCTCCGCCATCTTGTTCATGTTGCGGTAGCTGCCCTGCAGCTTGAACGGCGGCTCGGTGCGGTAGCTGTCGGCCTGCGCGGCGCTGACGATGTACTGCTGGTTGACCCGACCGACCACGTCACGCACCTGCATCAGGCGCTGCAGGGTGGCGGTGATCTCGTTGATCTCGGCGGCGCTGTAGGTATGGCTCAGCTCGTTGGCGGAGAACGGCTTGCCCTCGGCCTTGGCGACGAAACGGTAGACGTCCGCCATGTCGCGGGTGGCCAGCGGCGCCAGCACCGGGTTGGAGGTCAGGCTGTTCTCGATGTAGCTCAGCGCGAAAGCCTCCTGCATGCCGCCCAGGGTGTCGCCGAGGTTGTAGATGTCGGCGCGGTTGGCGAGCATGTCGGGAATCTTGAACACGTCGCCGGACTCGGTGTACGGGTTGCCGCTCATCACCACGCAGAACTTCTTGCCGCGCATGTCGTAGGTCTTGGTCTTGCCCTTCCACACGCCTTCGATACGCCGCGTGCCGTCGCACAGCGAGATGAACTTCTGCAGGAATTCGGGATGGGTGTGCTGGATGTCGTCGACATAGAGCATCACGTTGTTGCCCATTTCCAGCGCCAGGTTGAGCTTTTCCAGCTCCTGACGCGAGGTGGCGTCCGGGGCCTGCGCCGGGTCCACCGAGCGCACCTCGTGACCGAGGGCCGGACCGTTGATCTTCATGAAGATCAGGCCGAGACGGTGCGCCACGTACTCCATCAATGTGGTCTTGCCGTAGCCGGGCGGCGAAATCAGCATCAGCAGGCCCATCAGGTCGGTGCGCTTGTTCTCGCCGGCGGTGCCCATCTGCTTGGCCAGGTTGTCGCCGATGAAGCCCAGGTACACGTCGTTGATCAGCTTGTTGCGCACGAAGGACGACAGCGGCCGTGGCTTGAATTCGCTCAGACGCAGTGCATCGCGCTCGCGGTTGATGACCTCCTGGCGCAGCGCCTGGTAGCGCGAAAGCTGCGGTACGAAATGATCCAGATGCTGGCGCAGACGGGCGAAGTAGTCGTCGATGGCCAGCAGCAGCGTACCGTTCTGCACACGCGGATGATCGCCAAGCAGGCCGCTGACGGAGAAACGCAGATCGACCTCGGTGAAACGCCGCGGGAATTCTTCATCCAGCAGGCTGACGGCGATTGCCTCGGGCACGTAGTCGGCCAGTTCATTCATGGCGGCGTCCTGCGCGCACAGGCCGTCGAACCAGGTCTGCGCCAGCGACCAGCGCTGCACCGGACGGCCACGCAGGTTGTCCAGCGCAGCGCGGTAGTCGTCCCAGACATGGCTAGCCTGCATGCGTTGCTGCAGGGTATCGAGCAGTTGCCGGGCGTACTTGCTGAAGCTGAACTCGACCGGCTTGGCTGCCAGTTCCTCCACCAGATAAGCTGCTGCCGCCTGGCGCTGCGCTGCGTCCACCGGCAGCGGGTGCTGGCCCAAAAAGCGCTGCATGGCTGCATCGATCTCTTCGCGCAGGCGTTGCACGCCATCCTCGCTGCCGAACAACTGGCGCAGGTGCAGGCTGCTGCGCGCCCGCTCCGGCCACAGCTCGGCCTCGATGTCCTGCCCCCAACGGTTCCAGAACAGCGCGGCGAAACCGCGCGCGGCCGGCGCGTAACGCAGCAGCCCGGCGCTTTCGCGCAGCGGCAGCAACTGGGCGAGGATCAACGCCGCGTCGTGGTCATGGATACCCTTCTCATAGGCATCCTTGTAGCGCGGTGCGGCGAAGTCGCGAATCAGGCGGGTCAGGGTTTCCGGCTGCGCCAGGTGGGTCTTGAGCAGATCGAGGGTGAGACCTTCACGGCCCGTCACAGCGGCGTCGAGCACCAGACCGGCGAGGTATTCGGCGCGGTACAGCGAGGGCGACTCGGATTCCAGCGACACCTGCCAGTAGTCGCGCAGGCCGTCCAGGGTCTCGTCATGCAGTGGCTCGAGGAAATCGGTGCCGGTCAGGTGCAGATAGAGCTGATCACCGCGCGGCATCAGGGTCAGGTCGAGTTCCTGAGTGTTGACGCTGAAGCGGTGACGCGGGCCGAGCTTGATGACGTTGCCGCCCTCTTCGAACAGCTCGCTCTTGTCGCGCAGGGCACGCACGGCCTGGTCGCGGGCGGCCTTGAGGCGCGCCTCGACATCATCGGCCTTGACGCTGTCCTTCAGCTCGCGCAGGCGCTCGGCCATCTCGCGCAGCTTGAGAATCAGCGGGTCGGCGGCGAAGAAGGCATTGAGCTCTTCCATCTGGGTCAGGCGCGCGGTGCGCCGGCCAAGGCTGTCGAGGATGCGCTGGGCAGCGTCGAGCACGCCCTGGGCACGACGCTGGCGATCGTCGAGCAGGCTCTGCTTGTGCGACTCGAAGGTCTCCAGCAGTTCCTCGCGCTTGCCGAGGATGTCGCTGAGGAACTCCTCGTGGTCGCCGAACTGACTTTCCAGCTCTTCGAGCTGCACCAGCAGACGCGACAGCTGCTCGTCGCACTTCTCCGGGTCTTGGGCCAGCGCCAGGGCGTTGGTGATGCCCTGACCGAACAGTTTGAACTGGGCGCCGAACTGCGCCACGGTCTCGGCCGAGCCCAGGCCCTTGCGCCGCTGCTCGGCGCGCGCCTTGGCCTGGTTGAGGTGGGCGTAGACTTCCGAAATCGACTCGACGATGGCAGTGCGCTGGGTGGCGTCGTCGATCTTCAGCGAGGCCATCAGGCTCGACAGCATGTCCAGATTGCCGGCCATGGCCTGCATCTCGGCCAGCGGCTCGTTGAGCTGGGTGACGCTCTCGGCCTTCTGCGCCAGCGCGTCCAGCTCGCCCAGGCGCTGCACGTAAGGCTGCAGCGCGGCGTCGCTGGCGAGGAAGGCGGAGGTGGCCGTGGCCACACGCTCCTGTGCTGCGAGCAGCTCGGCCTCCATGGCATCGATGCGCGCCACGTCGATGTAGCGGTAGTCGCGGATGGTCAGCAGCTGGCCACGCTGCGCGGTAATGGCATTGAGCGCCTCGACGAAGTGCTGCACCTCGTCCCAGCTGTCCACCAGCAGGCCGGAGAGCAGGCTCTTCTGCCGCGTTTCGGCCTCGGCCATGGCACGGGCAGACTGCTGCCGGATGCTCTCGACCTTCTCGAACTCGTCGAGCACCAGCTCACCAGTGGCGGCGATCTCGCGCAACAGCGGCGCCAGCTCGGCACACTGGGCGTCATCCAGCCAATGGTAGACGTCGAACAGTCGGCGGGTGTTCTGGCACAGCTGGGTGTAACGCGCCACCGACACTTCGCGGCTGTCGATCTCACGGCTGAGGTTGAGCAGGTCGGACACACCGCGCACCAGTTCGGCATTGCCGATACGCCCGAAGAAGCCGCTGCGCGCCGGCTGACGGGCAGCGTAATCCTCGCTCTCGAAGGGTGTCTGCCAGATCTGCATGGGGTGGATGCGCGTCGGCTCGCTGCCCTCGGCGGCGAATATCACCATGCGCCCGTCTTCCAGGCGCGCGTAGCCGTGGCCGAAGATCGGGTTGTGCAGCTGGCGGTTGATCATGTTGTAGGTGAACAGCGCCGAACGGCCTTCTTCCGGGTGGTAGAAGACGTACTGCACGTCCTCGCCGTTGGGCGAACGCACCGAGCGCTTGAAGCGCATGCCGCCCATGGGCTGCTCGAAGGTTTTGTACTGCCCGCTCTGCAGGTAGTAGCCGCCGGGGAAGATGATGCCGTGGTCTTCGGGCAGCTGCACGCAGGCCAGGCCGATGGCGTCGATGCGCTCGACCTGGTTGGTCAGGCTGTTGAACACCAGGTAGCGCCACTGCTCCTCGCGGTACGGCAGGATCTTCAGCAGGATCAGGCTGCCCAGGCGGGCGTATTCGATCTGCGCGTCGTCCAGCGACTGGGTCTTGTCCACCACCGGTTCGCGGTAGATACCCAGGCCGTCCTGAGTGTTGTTCTCGACCTTGATGGTCAGGTCGCCGCCAACGGTTTCGACGAATACGGTGTCGAGAATGTTCATGTGCGGATGGCGGCCACTGACCACCATCTCGCGCGAGGTCTTCTGCCATTCGAAGTCGAACGGCGCCGGCAGCGCGATATCGCGCTCGCCGCGGTTGTCGATGTAACGCACTTCGCGCCCGTCGACCGAGATCGACCAGCGGAATACACGGATGTCAGTGACACGCTCGCCGATCTGGAAACTCGCCAGCAGCTTGCCGTCACGAATGGCCAGTTGCAGCAGGCGGGTGTTCTTGTAGTAGGTGTACAGCTCGTTGAAGTCGGCGACGAAACTGGCCTGAGCGAGGAAACTGCCCTCCAGCGGCACCGGCTCGGCGTCATAGCCTTCAGGCCCCTCGACCAGGCGGTAGAGGGAGAACACGTCGGCGACGCTGGTTTCCTTCTTCAGGCCGATGAACACGTTGTAGCCGAACAGCAGGCACTCGCCGACCTGGACGATATCGCGGGCGATGCAGTTGTTCTCGGTGCGGATGCGTACCCGACCGATGGCCTCCATCGCACTGCTGCCGAACTCGGCCAGACGCTGGCCGTTGAGCGTTTCGGTCAAACTGCGCAGGCGCTGACCCTGCTCCTGCAGGCGCCGCTGCAGCACCTCGTAGGCGCCGCCTTCGGCGACGGCCTTGTCCAATACGTCCTGTGTCTGTGCGTCCGACATCGTGTTATTCCTGGATAGGCGGCATCGAGCACCCTCGCCCGCTCAGCAGGGCGAGGGCTCTGAAAAAACGCGGGAGGCTCGCGGCTAAAGCCCCTCCCACAAGGCTCGGCATGATCGGCAGGGTGGACAACGCTGTTTTTGTCCAGCATTGGCGACGTGGACAAGCTGCGCGTCGTCCACCCTACCGACTACCTGCTTGGTGGGCTGAAGCCCACCCTACAGGCTGGGTGCTCAGGCCTGCTCGGGGCCTGCGCTCGGCGCAGCCACCGGCGCGGCAGCTGCGGCCTTGCCAGCCAGCAGACGCGACAGCACGTCCTGCACCACCGGGCTCTTGCCCACCACGCCTTCGATGGCCTTGCCCACCGACAGCGACTTGGCGAAGGAGTTGAAGAAGTCGCCCTCGCCGCCGACGATCTCGATCTTCGCCTTGGCCAGCGCGGTGGCCAGCACTTCGGCCTGATCCTTGGCGATGTCCTTGTTGGCGGCGATGGCGGCCATGGCTTCCTCGAAGCTCTTCTCCAGCTGCATGCGGAACTCTTCGTGAGCACGCGCGTTGTCGCTGAGCGAATCCAGCGCGCCGAACTTCTTGCCCAGGCCTTCGGCCTCGGCGTTCAGACGCTCCAGCAGCACCTGCGCCTCGGCCAGACCCAGGTCCTGGGTGGCCTTGGCCTTGGCCGCGCCGAGCTGTTCTTCGCCGCGCGCCTGGGCGCCGAGCTTCTCTTCCAGCACCTTGGCGTCGGCCAGGCCGTCTTTTTCCTTGGCAGCGGCTTGCGCCTCGATGACACGCGCCTGCGCCAGACCTTTCTCCTGCTCGCCCTTGGCTTCGGCGATCAGACGCTCGGCCTGCACGCGAGCCTCGGCCAGGCCTTCCTTCTCCTTGGCCGCAGCAGTGACTTCACGCACCTTGGCGTCGGCCAGACCGGGCGCAGCGCGCTCGGCTTCGATCCCTTCGGCCAGCTTCTTCTTGGCCTCGGCACTCTTGGCCGCTGCTTCCAGCTCGGCCTGGGCCAGGGTGTTGATCTCCACCGCCTTGTGCTTGGAACGGGTCTCGTCGGCTTCGGCCTGTTTGACCTGGCGCACCAGCTCCTGCTCGGCTTCGGCCTGGGCATTGAGCACGGTGACCTGCTTGAGGCGCTCTGCCTCGGAGACTTCACGCACTTCCTTGATGCGCTCTTCTTCCTGCGCCACGGTCTTCTCGACCGCCACGCGCTCGCGAATCACCGCCGCGATGTTCTTGCGCTCTTCTTCCAGCGCCTTTTCCTTCTCGATGCGCTGCAGCTCGACTTCACGCTCGCGGGCAACGATTTCCAGTTGCTGGGCACGCACGACCTTTTCCTTCTCGATCGTGACCGCACGCTCGCGGTTCTGCTCCGCCACTTCGACTTCGCGCGAGGCATTCTCCTCACGGATGTCGATCTGCTCCTGAGTCTGGATGCGTGCCTGCTCGGCCTTCAGGCGCTCTTCTTCCTTGACCTTGAGGGTCTCGGCCTGCTCACGCGCCTGGATGGTTTCGATCTCACGCTTCTGCCGCGCCTCGGCATCGGCCTGCTGACGCTCCAGAGCCAGGGTCGCCTCGCGGGTTTCGACGTTCTTCTTCTTGATCGCCAGCTCTTCGTTGCGCTCCAGCTCGTTGGTGATGACGTTCTGCGCAGCGGTCAGCTCGGTGATCTTGCGGATACCTTCGGCGTCGAGGATGTTGCTCGGGTCCAGCGAATGCTTGGCCGTCTGCTCCAGGTAGTCGATGGCCACGTCTTCCAGCACGTAGCCGTTGAGGTCGTTGCCGATGACCTCGACGATACGATCACGGAAGTCCTGGCGATTCTCGAATAGCTGGACGAAATCGAACTGCTTGCCGACGGTCTTCAGCGCCTCGGAGAACTTGGCGTTGAACAGCTCGTTGACCGCCGCGCGGTCGGAGGCGCGCTCGACGCCGATGGCCTTGGCCACCTTGAGCACGTCTTCCTGGGTCTCGTTGACGCGCAGGTAGAACGCCACGGTGATGTCGGCACGCATGTTATCGCGGCAGATCAGGCCGTCCTTGCCGCGACGATCCACTTCCAGGGTGATCAGGGAGATCTTCATGAACTCCTTGAGGTGGATCACCGGGTACACCAGCGAGCCGGTGAAATGCACCTTGGGCGTGGACGACATGTCGTTGACGATCAGCGCCGTGCCCTGCGGAACCTTGATGTAGAAGGCCTTGAACAGGGCAATCAGGGCAATGATGAAGAGGACGACCAGCCCTGCCCCGACGATGAAGGGAATGACGTTTTCCATTACAGCTGTACTCCTTTGCTAGTTGTGCAGGCAGGTTCGGCCACGCCTAGGCTGCCTACCCTCTGTTACGTACGGATTGTCGGCAGAGGCTAGACGCCTCGAAATTCTTCTTCGGTAATGATGCGGTAGGCGTGTTCGGCCGCCAGATACTCCAGCAGCACCACACGGTCACCGCGCTTGAAGCCCAGCGTCTCGTCGGCGCGCACGCGCAGGATCAAACCGGCGCCGCCATCTTCCAGCACCGCCTCGCCATGGCTGGCGGTGACTCGGCCGCTGCGCACCACCGCTACCTGCCCCAGCACGGATTTGCTGCTGATCGCCTCGACCTTGTGAAACAGCGGTCTTAGCGGCCGGCAGATCGCCGCGCACAGAGGCGCTGCCACCACGAAGGCTCCAGCGATCACCACCAATCCCAGCGGGTAACGCAGGATGCCCAGCGGCAGGTGGCGCAGCAGCCATAGTTCGATGAAGTAACAGATGAACCAGCCGAAGAAGAACAGCAGCGTCAGCACCAGGGTGACCGGCACGCCATCGAGCTTGAGCTTGTAGAGCAGGCCGGCAAGACCTTCGGTCTGACCGGCGCCATCCATCATCGAGTCGGCCTCGACGTCGAGCAGATCGACTTCGAGCAGGCCGGCGGCGACCACCAGCCAATAGATCACCGCCACGCACAGCAGGAAGCTGTAGATGGCGGTGGGGAATGACAGCGCTGTCTGCAGGAAGAGTTCCATTTTTTCCTTTCCCTGGGTTAGGGAAACGGGGCGCCAGCGCCCCGTTATCTACGCATCGTTCAGGACTTGGCCTTGTCCTTCAACCTGGCCAGCACGCTGTCGGCGCTGGCATTGTCGGCCTTGATGCCGGCCGCACGCAGCTTGGCTTCCAGCGAATCGTCCGGCGCGCTGGTAGCAGCCAGCTCGGCCGAGGCCTCCATCTTCGCCGCGCGCTCGGCTTGCTTCTGCTTGATACGCTCAAGCGACTCGACCGCAGTCTGCAGCTTGGCCTGCGAGCCGCCGTAACGCTGGGCCACGGCCATCTGCGCCTTCTGCACGCTCTCGGTAGCCTTGACCGTATCCACCTGCTGCTTGAGGCGCTTGATGTTGCCCTCGGCCTGGGTCACGGCCTTGCGCAGTTGCGCCACGCTGGCGGCGAAGCCATCGGCCTGTTCGCGCTCGCTGGCCTGTTCGATTTCCAGATTGGCGATCTTCTCGGCGACTTCCTTGGCCAGGGTCTCGTTGCCGGCCTCGAGCGCCTTGAGCGCGTACTGTTCGTACTCGGCGATGCTCGCCGCACTCTTGTTCACCTTGTCGCTTGCCAGCTTGTGCTTGGCCATGATCTCGGCCAGTGCTTCCTTGGACTTGCGCAGCTCGACATCGGCGTCGCGAATTTCCTGATCGAGGATGCGCAGGGCCTGGCTGTCGACCACCGCCTCACCCACTTCATTGGCACCGCCACGCAGTGCCGTCAGCATTTTGCTCCAGACATTCATCGTCTTCTCTCCTCTCAGGCGCCGGACTTGAGGAAGCCTTCATAGGCTTCGGTGGCCTTGATCACGTTGTCCGCCAGCAACTCGATTTCGAACACCACATCGGACAAGGTCGAGGACGAGCTCAACGCGCCGAACATGGTGTAGCAATCGCGCCCGTCGCCCATTTTTTCCAGGCCTATGGACGACAGCGGGAACAGCTTGTGGGTACGCAGTACTTCTTCGTTGAATGTCGCCGCATCCTTCACGTCCGCCGCCGGCCAGAGCAACGCCTCGACGATGATCTGCTCACCGAATACAGCGATGAACAACGGCAGGTCGCCGTACTCACGCATGGTGATGTGCAGGCTGGCATCGGCACCTTGAATCAGCTCGATACTGGCCTGAGCGCTTTGGAACAGTTCCGTTGCCGCCAGCGCTTCATGCAGCGCCTGGGCGGTCCAAACTTGAGGCATGCTCATACCCTCCTCCTTCTCCATCGAAGCCAGCAGTGACTGTGGCTGGCGCAGTTTGCGCTCGAACGCGACCAACAACGGCGCATGCTCGGGCAAGATCCAGACTTCCTTCTTGACCAACCCCTGCTCACGCAGACGCTGGCGATAAAGACGCTGGTAATGGGCTGATGATTTGTTGTCCATGAGTCGCAGACTAGACCCTTACATGTGAACATGTAAAGAACTCACATGTGATAAATGTGATGCCGTTCGTCAGACGAGCGCGCAGGCGTCATCCTCGGCGCAAGACAACCGAAAAGCGGACTGGAATGGGAAGAAGAGAGGCAGGCACCTGGGCTCATCCATGATTCGGCTAAAACGCATCCATTCGCGAAGTGTCGAATTAAACCCCAGGTACCTTCGTTGCGCACGCAAAAAAGCGCTAACCGGGTCTCAGTTATGACCGCCAACCCGAGAGACAGACAGTGCCATGAATGAACTCCCACCCGCAGTACGCCAGCTCGTGCATGCAGGCCAACGTCAGGCCGCCATCGACCTACTGAGCGAATACCTGGCCAACGATCAGCAGGAAGCCGAACGTCGCATCGATCAATACCTGGAAGACGATCCACCCGTGCATCTGCGCGGCGCCGGCGTCGTGCGAGCCAGTCGCCTGAACGCACTGATCTGGCTGATCCTGATCATTCTGATGGCGCTGCTGGCACTGATCTTCGCCCTCTGAGCCAGCCACAAACGAAACCGGCGCCACAAGGGCGCCGGTTTCATCGAAGCAGAACACCTCAGAGCGGTTTGCCGCGATTACCGTGAGCCGCGACGAACTGCTGCACGGCCTTCAGGTCGTTAGCCAGCACCGTGCAGCGCTCCTCGCGCTGGAACAGATCGGTCAGGTGCGCCGGCAGTGCAGGGACCGCATCGATGCCGGCCTTTTCCACTGCCTCAGGGAATTTGACCGGATGCGCAGTACCCAGCACCACCATGGGCGTCGCCAGGCTGCGACGGCACTCACGCGCGGCGCGCACGCCGATGGCGGTGTGCGGATCCAGCAGCTCGCCGCACTCCTTGTACACCTCGGTGATGGTCTCGCAGGTCTGCTCGTCGTTCACCGCCAGCGAATCGAACAGCTTGCGCGCCTCGGTCCAGCGATCTTCCTCGACGCTGAAGCCGCCGCCCTGCTTGAAGCTGTCCATCAGGCTAGCGATGGCGGCGCCATTGCGGCCGTGCAGGTCGAACAGCAGGCGCTCGAAGTTGGACGAGACCATGATGTCCATCGACGGCGACAGGGTCGGGTGCAGGGTTTCCTTGACGTACTGATTGCCGCTCATGAAGCGGTGCAGGATGTCGTTGCGGTTGGTCGCGACGATCAGCTGGCTGACCGGCAGGCCCATGTTGCGCGCCAGGTAGCCGGCGAAGATGTCGCCGAAGTTGCCGGTCGGCACCGAGAAGGCGATGGAACGCGCCGGCGCACCGAGCTGCAGTGCCGCGTGGAAGTAGTAGACGATCTGGGCCATGATCCGCGCCCAGTTGATCGAGTTGACCGCCACCAGACGAGTGCCCTTGAGGAAGCCCTGGTCGGCGAAGCTGGCCTTGACCATCTCCTGGCAGTCGTCGAAGTTGCCTTCGATGGCGATGTTGTGGATGTTCTCACCGAGGATGGTGGTCATCTGCCGGCGCTGCACCTCGGACACGCGGTTGTGCGGGTGCATGATGAAGATATCGACATTATCGCAGGCCTTGCAGCCTTCGATGGCCGCCGAGCCGGTGTCGCCACTGGTGGCGCCCATGATCACCACGCGCTCGCCGCGCTTGGCCAGCACATGGTCGAGCAAGCGACCGAGCAGCTGCAGAGCGAAGTCCTTGAACGCCAGGGTCGGGCCGTGGAACAGCTCCAGCACCCACTCGTTACCGTTCAGCTGGCGCAGCGGCGCCACGGCGTTATGAGCGAACACGCCGTAGGTTTCCTCGAGAATCTTCTTGAAATCGGCGTCGGCGATGGAGCCGGCAACGAACGGGCGCATCACCCGGAAGGCCAGCTCGTGATACGGCAAACCGGCCCAGGAAGCGATTTCCTCGACGGTGAAACGCGGCAGATTCTCCGGCACGTAGAGGCCGCCGTCACTGGCCAGGCCAGCCAGCAGCACGTCTTCGAAATTCAGGGCCGGCGCCTGGCCGCGGGTACTGATATAGCGCATTGTTCAAAACCTTCGGTTTTGGCCTCAGGCCTCAGGCCTCAGGCTTCAGGCAAATTCGCCTGCGGCCTGTAGCCTGCAGCCTGCAGCCCGAGTTAGTTGAGCTGTTCGACGCGCAGACGCATGACCGGCGAGGTCACGCCATCCAGCGCTTCCATGGCGGCAATGGCCTCGATGATACGCGCCTCGACCACACGATGGGTGACGAGGATCATCGGCACCAGGCCGTCCTGCTCCTCGACTTCCTTCTGCATGATCGACTCGATGTTGATGCCGCGCTCGGACAGGATGCTCGCCACCTGAGCCAGCACACCCGGATGATCCTTGGCCTGGATGCGCAGGTAATAGGCGCTCTCGCATTGCTCGATCGGCAGGATCGGGTGATCGGACAGCGAGTCCGGCTGGAAGGCCAGGTGCGGCACGCGATTGGTCGGGTCGGTGGTCAGCGCACGCACCACGTCCACCAGATCGGCCACCACGGCCGAGGCGGTCGGCTCCATACCGGCACCGGCGCCGTAATACAGGGTGCTGCCAACCGCATCGCCGTTGACCATCACTGCGTTCATTACGCCATTGACGTTGGCGATGAGGCGGTCAGCCGGAATCAGCGTCGGGTGTACACGCAGCTCGATACCGGCATCGGTGCGACGAGCCACGCCCAGGTGCTTGATGCGATAGCCCAGCGCCTCGGCGTAGTTCACGTCAGCCGTGGTCAGCTTGGTGATGCCTTCGGTGTAGGCCTTGTCGAACTGCAGCGGAATGCCGAAGGCGATGGACGCGAGGATGGTCAGCTTGTGCGCGGCATCGATGCCCTCGACGTCGAAGGTCGGATCGGCCTCGGCGTAACCCAGCGCCTGCGCCTCCTTGAGCACGTCCTCGAAGGCACGGCCCTTCTCGCGCATCTCGGTGAGGATGAAGTTGCCGGTGCCGTTGATGATGCCGGCCAGCCAGTTGATGCGGTTGGCCGAGAGGCCTTCGCGAATCGCCTTGATCACCGGGATGCCGCCAGCCACGGCGGCTTCGAAAGCGACGATCACGCCCTTCTCGCGCGCCTTGGCGAAGATCTCGTTGCCGTGCACGGCGATCAGCGCCTTGTTGGCGGTGACCACATGCTTGCCGTTGTCGATGGCCTTGAGCACCAGTTCCTTGGCCAGGGTGTAGCCGCCGATCAGCTCGATGACGATATCGATCTCGGGGTTGTTGACCAGCTCGAACACGTCGCTGGTCATGGCAATGCCGGTGGTGTCGTACTGCGGCTTGGGCGAGCGAATGGCGATCTGGGCAATCTCGATGCCGCGACCGGCGCGCCGGGTAATCTCCTCGGCATTGCGCTTGAGTACATTCAACGTACCGCCACCGACGGTGCCCAACCCACAGATGCCTACTTTGACCGGCTTCACACTCAATTCCCCATCAGCACTGCACGAAACGGCCGGAGCATGCCCCGGCCGCAGATAAAGAGCCGCACCTTACGAAGCGGCTGTTTGTTAGTCAATCCACCGCTCACAGAACCTGATCACGAGCTCACGAGCTAGAGCTATGCAAGGCAAAAACAGGCGAGGAAGCGCAGTTTACGAGGTGTAAATGAGCATTCCGAGCCTGTTTTTAACGCAGCAGAGCCGACGCACAGCAGCTCGTGGACAGGTTCTTAGTTCGACTCCAGCGCAATTTTGGCCAACTGTGGCGCCGGCTGATAACCCGGAATCATCTTGCCGTTAGCCAGAACGATGGCCGGCGTGCCGTTGACCCCAATCATCTGACCAAGCTGATATTGCTTGGCCACTGGGTTATCGCAAGTAGCGTCAGCAACGCTCTGGCGAGTCTTGGCGCGATTCATCGCATCCTGCTGATCCTTGGCGCACCAGACGCTGACCAGCTCCTTGGCCGCCGGACTGTTCAGGCCCTGGCGCGGGAAAGCCACATAACGCACTTCGACGCCCAGGCGGTTGAGCTCCGGCACCTCGCTGTGCAGCTTCTGGCAGTAACCGCAGTCGGTATCGGTGAAGACGGTGATATGGGTCTTCGGCGCCTTGGGCGCAAACACCACCATTTCCTTGGCCGGAATGGCGTTGATCTGCTGTGCCACCGCACGGCTTTCTTCGATCTCGGTCAGGTTGACGGCCTTACCGTCCTTGACCTGGAACAGATAGCCCTGGATCAGGAACTGACCATCGGCACTGGTATACAGCTGACGGCCGCCCTCCAGCTGCACCTGATAGATACCCGGCAACGGGCTTTCGGCAATCGCCTCGATCGGCAAATTGGCGTCGAGCGACTTGAGCGACTGGCGAATGGCCTGATCAGGGTCGGCAGCCAGGGTGACGCTACTGCCCAGCGCGAGTGCCAGGGCAATGGAAATACGGGTCAGTGACATGAACACTCCTGTCGAAAGGCGGGCCGGTGAAAATCGCAACAGCCTACCACAGATGCAGCACCGTACAGCCGGCCAGCTAACAGATGGCGCAGCCAACGGACGCCCATTCCGCAAGAGCATCAGCCACGCGGGTGGTGTTGCGCATGCAGCTCCTGCAAACGGGCACGTGCGATATGGGTGTAGATCTGCGTGGTGGACAGGTCACTGTGACCCAGCAACATCTGCACCACCCGCAGATCGGCGCCGTGATTGAGCAGATGCGTGGCGAAGGCGTGGCGCAATGTGTGAGGCGACAACGCCTTGCTGATGCCTGCGACCTGAGCCTGATGCTTGATGCGATGCCAGAAGGTCTGCCGAGTCATCTGCTCGCCGCGCAGACTGGGAAACAGCACATCGCTGGGTTTACCACCCAACAACAGCGGGCGTGCTTCGCGCATGTAGCGCTCGATCCAGGCAATAGCCTCTTCACCCAACGGTACAAGACGCTCCTTGCTGCCTTTACCGAACACCCGCAACACGCCCTGCCGCAGATTGACCTGCTCCAGCGTCAGACCGACCAGCTCGCTGACACGCAAACCGCAGGCGTAGAGCACTTCGAGCATGGCGCGATCACGCAGGCCGATGGGGTCATCCAGGTTCGGCGCCTGCAACAGCGCCTCGACATCCGCTTCGGACAATGACTTGGGCAGCGGTCGACCTATCTGCGGCAACTCGATCTGCAGCGTCGGATCTTCACTGATCAGCGTTTCACGCAGCAAAAAACGGTAGAAGCCGCGCACACCGGAGAGAAAGCGCGCCGTGGAGCGCGCCTGATAGCCCTGCTCGAGACGCCAGGCCAGGTGGTCGAGAATGGCGTCGCGACCGATATGCTGCAGCGCCAGGCCACGCCCATCGAGCCAGCCATTGAAGTGCTCCAGATCACTGCGATAGGCGGCCTGAGTATGGGCGGAAAGCCCCTTTTCCAACCATAGGGCTTCGAGAAAGCGCTCGATCAGAGGGTGAGTCAGCGCAGGCATCGATTGACCTTCAATTACAGGGTAGGCAAGTGTTCCACAGCCAACACCCGACGCACCAGCAGACCAGGCTGACGATCAGCGGCCCTCGCCCAAGGCCAGCAAATGGCTAGCTAGAGAATCCCGGCAGTACCGGCACCGGCTTCTGCTGATCATCGACGGCGACGAAGCTGAAGCTGCCGCTGATCGCCCGCTCGCGCCCTTCCTGATACAGCCCCTCGACGAATACTTCGACCTCCACCTTGAGGCTGGTATTGCCAACCTTGATTACCCGCCCAACCAACTCGACGATGGAGCCCGCCGGTATCGCGTGCTTGAAATCGATGCGATCGCTGGAAACGGTGACCAACGGCAGACGGCAGAACCGCGTAGCAGCGATGAACGACACTTCGTCCATCCAGGCCAGCGCGGTGCCGCCGAAGAGGGTGTTGTGATGATTGGTGGTCGGTGGAAACACCGCCTTGGTCACACGGGTTTCCGACAGCGCGATGCGTCGCTGGATCTCTTGCTCTCTCGGGGTCATCTCAATGCCACTCATGATTACTGCAAGCCAGAAACGACAAAAGCAGCCCTTAGGCTGCCTTTGTCAGAGAAGCGTCCGAACTTAGGACAGCTTTTCCTTGATGCGCGCGGCTTTGCCGGACAGATCGCGGAGGTAGTACAGCTTGGCTTTGCGTACGTCACCGCGACGCTTGACTGCCAGACTGTCAACCAGCGGGCTGTAGGTCTGGAAGGTACGCTCAACGCCAACACCGCTGGAGATCTTGCGCACGGTGAAGGCGCTGTTCAGGCCACGGTTACGCTTGGCGATAACGACGCCTTCGAAGGCCTGCAGACGCTGACGGTCGCCTTCCTTTACTTTCACTTGTACGACTACGGTGTCGCCCGGTGCGAAAGTCGGGATTTCTTTGTTCATCTGCTCAGCTTCGAGCATCTGGATAATCTTGTTGGTCATGCTGCGCTCCTAAGACAAGCCTCCCGGCCCATCATCGATACGTTAACTATCGTCCCGCTGGCGGATGTATTCCTCCAGCAGCTTCTTCTCTTCTCCAGAAAGCGAGCGGCTATCCAGAAGATCAGCGCGGCGTTCCCAGGTCCGACCAAGGGACTGCTGCAAACGCCAGCGCCGGATGTGTTCGTGGTTGCCACTAAGCAACACTTCGGGAACACGTTTATCCGCATACACCTCCGGGCGGGTGTAGTGCGGGCAGTCGAGCAGGCCATCCGTAAAGGAGTCCTCCTCGGCCGAATCGGCATGACCCAATGCACCAGGCAAAAGGCGCGTCACCGCGTCGATCAGCACCATGGCCGGCAGCTCACCGCCAGACAGGACGTAGTCGCCAATCGACCATTCCTCATCGACATGCGCCTCAATGAAACGCTCGTCGATGCCTTCATAACGACCGGCGATCAGGATCAGTGCATCCTCCTGCGCCAGCTCGCGGACCGCCGCCTGATTCAGGCTACGGCCCTGCGGCGACAGGTAGATCACCTTCGCCGTCTCTCCCGCGGCTTGCTTGGCACTGGCCAAGGCATCCTCGAGAGGCTTGATTTTCATCACCATTCCCGGACCACCGCCGAAAGGGCGGTCATCCACCGTATGGTGACGATCAGTCGTGTAGTCTCGCGGGTTCCAGCAATTGAGCTTTAGCAGCTCCTGCTTGACCGCTCGACTGGTGATGCCGTACTCGCCGATGGCGGCAAACATTTCCGGGAACAGGGTGATGACTTCTACACGCATGAGCCTTAGAAATCCGCATCCCAGTCGACCCGCATCTCGCCAGCTGCCAGGTCAATCGAAAGCACGCACTGCCCGGTGTAGGGCAACAGACGCTCGCGATCATCCAGACTGCCCGCGCAGGGCTTGACCACCATCACATCGTTGGCACCGGTCTCGAACAAGTGGTCGACCACACCGAGCATCTGCTCTGCCTGATCAATGACCTTCAAGCCCTGTAACTGGTACCAGTAGAACTCACCATCTTCCAGCTCTGGCAGCTCGCTACGCGGCACGCAGATCTCGAAACCGGCGTAGGTACGCGCAATTTCGCGATCATCCAGACCCTTCAACCTGGCTACCAGCACCTTGCCCTGAAGGCGGCCGCTGGCCAGTTCCACTTTCTTTACCTCACCGTCACGCCTGAGCGTCCAGTTGCGGTAATCGAGCACGTTATCGATGGGATCGGTAAAGGAGTACACCTTCACTTCACCCTTGACGCCGTGCACCGAAACAATCTTGCCGAGAACGATCAAATCCTCGGCGACGGCCGGCGTCGTACTCATAAAGATGCTTAGGCAGCAGCCTTGGCAGCTTCCTTGAGCAGCTGAGCAACGCGCTCAGACGGCTGCGCGCCCTGGCTCAGCCAGTAGGCAGCACGCTCTTGATTGACGGACAGCTTGACTTCAGCACCCGCGGCGATCGGGTTGAAGAAACCGATACGCTCTACGAAGCGACCGTCGCGCGCATTGCGGCTGTTGGTCACGGTCAGGTGGTAGAAGGGGCGCTTTTTGGAGCCGCCACGAGCGAGACGAATAGTTACCATGAGAACATCGTTCCTGTAGTCGGTGCTAACTTGAGGCACACATCAAAAATGGGCCTAGGCCCGAAAGGCCGCATATTTTAAGGATTATGCGGCGGTTTGCAAATCTCTTTTTCCGGACGACCATCGGCCGGCGTACAGGCCTCAGAATTTCGGCATTCCGCCGCCACCCGGAAGCATGCCACCCATGCCGCGCATCATCTTGGCCATACCGCCCTTGGCGGTGAATTTCTTCATCATCTTCTGCATCTGCTTGTGCTGCTTGATCAAGCGGCCGATGTCCTGCACCTGGGTACCGGAGCCCCGAGCGATACGGCGCTTGCGCGAGCCACTGATGATGTCCGGGTCGCGGCGCTCAGCAGGCGTCATCGAGTTGATGATCGCCTCCATCTGCTTGAACTGCTTCTCCGCCGCACCTTGAGCATTGCCCATCTGCGACAGATTAACGCCACCGATGGACGGCAGCTTGTCCATCAGACCGCCGAGGCCGCCCATGTTTTTCATCTGCTGCAGCTGATCACGGAAGTCTTCGAGATCGAAGCCCTTGCCCTTCTTCAGCTTCTTGGTGAGTTTCTCGGCCTTCTCGCGATCAAGGGTCTGCTCGGCCTGTTCGATCAGGCTGAGCACATCACCCATGCCGAGGATGCGCGAGGCGATACGATCCGGATGGAAGGGCTCGAGCGCGTCGCTCTTCTCGCCCATACCGATGAACTTGATCGGCTTGCCGGTGATATGACGGACGGACAAGGCAGCGCCACCACGGGCGTCACCGTCGACCTTGGTCAGCACCACACCAGTCAGCGGCAGCGCCTCACCAAAGGCCTTGGCGGTGTTGGCGGCGTCCTGGCCGGTCATGGCATCGACCACGAACAGCGTTTCGACCGGTTTGACCGCCGCATGTAGCGCCTGGATCTCGGCCATCATTTCGCTATCCACGGCCAGGCGACCGGCGGTATCAAGGATGACCACGTCGATGAACTTCAGCTTGGCTTCGCGGATCGCTGCGTTGGCGATATCCACCGGCTTCTGGCTGGCATCGGAGGGGAAGAAAGTCACCCCGAGGTCGCCCGCCAGGGTTTCCAACTGCTTGATTGCCGCCGGACGGTAGACGTCAGCCGACACCAGCAGCACAGACTTCTTCTTGCGCTCCTTGAGGAACTTGGCCAGCTTGCCGGCGGTGGTGGTCTTACCCGCCCCCTGCAGACCTGCCATCAGCACCACGGCGGGCGGGGCTGCGTTGAGCGCCAGATCTTCGTTGGCCGCGCCCATCAGCTCTTCCAGCTCGGCGCGGACGATCTTCACGAAAGCCTGTCCTGGGGTCAGGCTCTTGGAGACTTCGGTACCAACGGCGCGATCCTTGACCTTGCCGACGAAGTCCTTGACCACCGGCAGAGCCACGTCGGCCTCGAGCAGGGCCATGCGCACTTCGCGCAGCGTATCCTTGATGTTGTCTTCGGTCAGCTTGGCCTTGCCCGTGACGTTACGCAGCGTCTGGGACAGGCGATCGGTAAGATTTTCGAACATGCGCGTTCCTTTGATAGGTGCGACCCGGCGCGCCGGGTGTGCGACAGGCGGCGGATTATAGCGAAGTCGCCGAGCTGCCGACACCGCCGGCAGTCTTTCGTGCCGACGCCCATCTGTGCCACACTCAGCGCCTTTCGGGCTCGCCTTACACGGATTTATGCACCCTCTGTTGCCCAGTCTCGCCGCCGCCCTCCTCTACGCCGGCGCCGCCGCTTACCAAGGCCTGCGTCTGACGCAGCGCAGCATCCCCGACAAACGCCTGCTGGCGTCGCTAGGTGTGCTCGCCCTGTGCCTGCACGGCATCGGCCTGTTCTACCAGCTGTATGACGTACACGGCCTCAATCTGGACTTCTTCAACGCAGCCAGCCTGATCGCCTGGGCGGTCATCGGCCTGATTCTGCTGGCCTGCCTGCGCATTCCGGTGGAAAACCTGCTGCTATTGCTGTTCCCGCTCGGCACGCTGACCGTGCTGGCGGCCGAATTCATGCCCAGCGGCACCATCAACCCGATCGACGAGCACCCCGGCATCCTTGCCCACATCCTGTTCTCGATCATGGCTTACGGCATGCTCACCATCGCCGTGTTCCAGTCGATCCTGCTGCTGTTGCAGGACCATCAGCTCAAGCACAAACACCCGTCCGGGCTGATCCGCAACTTTCCACCCCTGCAAACCATGGAGAGCCTGCTGTTCGGCTTTCTCTTCGCGGGCTGGCTGCTGCTGTCGCTGTCGCTGCTGTCCGGCGCGCTATACATCGATGATCTGTTCGCCCAGCACCTGGCGCACAAGACCATTCTTTCCTGCTTCGCTTGGGTGGTTTTCGCCGTTCTGCTGTGGGGTCGCCACCAGCTTGGCTGGCGCGGCCACAAGGCCATTCGCTGGACCCTCGCCGGGTTCTGCCTGCTGATGCTGGCCTACTTCGGCAGCAAGCTGGTACGCGAATTCATCCTGCACATCTGAGGCAGACGTCGTGGACGACATACATTCGAGCTACCTGCTCGGCCTGCTGATTTTCCTCATCCTCTGCTCGGCGTTCTTCTCCAGCTCCGAGACCGGCATGCTCAGCCTCAATCGCTATCGGCTCAAGCACCTGGCCAAAGAAGGACACAGCGGCGCCAAGCGCGTCACCCGCCTGCTTGACCGTCCGGATCGCCTGCTCGGCACCATTCTGGTCGGCAACAACGTGGTCAACATCCTCGCCGCCTCCATCGCCACAGTGCTGGCGGTGGACATGTGGGGTGAGGCAGGTATCGCCATCGCCACCGCAGGCCTGACCATCATCGTACTGATCTTCGGCGAGATCACGCCCAAGACCCTGGCCGCCCTACGCCCGGAATTGGTGGCCTTCCCCGCCAGTCGCGTGCTCAGCCTGCTGCTGCGCGTGCTCTACCCGGTGGTGTGGCTGACCAGCGCGATCAGCAGTGGCCTACTGCGTCTGTTCGGCGTCGATCCGTCACAGCGCGCCAGCGACAGCCTGTCTACCGAGGAGCTGCGCAGCGTGGTGCGTGAGTCCGGCTCGGAACTGCCGATGAATCGCCAGAGCATGCTGTTGGGCATCCTCGACCTGGAACGGGTCACGGTGGATGACATCATGATCCCGCGCAACGAAGTGACCGGCATCGATCTCGACGACGACCTGGAAGTCATCATCGGCCAGTTGCGCAGTACCTCGCATACGCGCCTGCCGGTGTTTCGTGGCGACATCAACCAGGTCGAAGGCGTGGTACACATGCGCCAGATAGCCCGTCTGCTCAGCCACAACCAGCTGACCAAGGACAGCTTGCTGGCAGCCTGCAACGAGCCCTATTTCATCCCGGAAAACACGCCGCTGGCGACCCAGCTGATCAATTTCCAGAAGCAGAAGCGGCGCATCGGCATCGTCGTCGACGAGTATGGCGAGGTGATCGGCATCGTCACCCTGGAAGATATCCTCGAAGAGATAGTCGGCGACTTCAGCAACCAGGACAGCCTGCGCAGCCCCGACATCCACCCTCAGGAAGACGGCACGCTGGTCATCGACGGCGCCGCCTACATTCGCGAAGTGAACAAGACCCTCGGCTGGCATCTGCCCAGCGATGGTCCCAAGACCCTCAATGGCCTGATCACCGAAGCCCTGGAGACCATCCCTGACAGCAGCGTCTGCCTGAAGATCGGCCCCTATCGCCTGGAGATCCTGCAGGCGGCGGACAACCGGGTGAAGAGCGTCCGCGTGTGGCAGGTGAAAAAGGTCAAACCGGACGCTGCAGCGACGGAGTGAGGCGCTCGGCCAGGCCATCGGCCCAGCGCCGGTAGCCCAGTGCCGACGGGTGATAGCCATCCTCGGCCAGGTAATGCGCCTCGAACGGCAGGTCCAGCCGGCAATGCAATGCGCCAAGGCGTTGCGCCAGGCCCTGCAACTCAGCATCCAGCAAGCGGGCCCGCCAGCCCATCAACTGCCGCAGCAACCAGGGCAAGGCGCTGAAATGCTGCAACGGCGGTACGCCGCTGAATGCCACGTGACAGCCCTGCTCGCCCAGCGCAGTGGCCATCCCGGCCAGTGACTGCAGCCAACGCTTGCTCGGTGTGAGGTGAGTGGTGTCATTGACGCCGAACACCAGCAGCGCCAGGTCCGCGGGCTCCGTCAATGCCTGCGGCAACAGGCGCTCACGGGCCTCAGGCGCGGTGATGCCATTCTCGCCACAGGCGCGCCAGCGCACCGGTCGCCCCAGACGTTCAGCCAGGGCGGCGGCCAGGCAACTTGCCAGGGACTGATCGAAGCGGGTGACCCCAACGCCTGCCACGGTCGACTCACCGATCAACAGCAGGTGCAGCGGCTCACCAGGAAGATGCGCAGCGGCGACGCCGATCGGCTCGCCCTGCGCAACCGGCAGACGCAAGGCGGTACGCCGGGTGTTCAGGGCCAGAGGCAGCGCCAGTGGCAGCAATGGCACAGTTGCCAGCCACCACAGCGCATGCCGACTCACAGCTGGACGCGAACCGCTTGCGCGCTGCGCAGTGCCTTGGCACGTGCAGCCTCGATGGATTCGTCACGTGCCAGCGCCACGCCCATGCGGCGCTGGCCTTTGACTTCAGGCTTGCCGAACAGGCGCAGCGCCGTGTCTTCCTCGCTCAGCGCAGCGCCAAGGTTGGCGAAACTGGCCTGCTGCGAATTGCCCTCCACCAGAATCACCGCAGAAGCAGACGGCCCCATCTGACGGATCGTCGGAATCGGCAGACCAAGAATGGCGCGGGCATGCAGGGCGAACTCGGACAGCTCCTGGGAGATCAGCGTCACCAGGCCGGTGTCGTGCGGGCGCGGCGAAACTTCGCTGAACCACACCTGATCGCCTTTGACGAACAGCTCGACACCGAACAGACCACGCCCGCCCAGCGCTTCGGTCACCGCCAGGGCAACACGCTCGGACTCGGCCAGCGCTTTCGGGCTCATCGGTTGCGGCTGCCAGGATTCCTGGTAGTCACCGTTCTCCTGGCGATGGCCAATCGGTGCGCAGAAGCTGGTGCCACCGACATGACGCACGGTAAGCAGGGTGATTTCGTAGTCGAAGTCGATGAACCCCTCGACGATCACCCGCCCCTTGCCGGCACGGCCGCCTTCCTGGGCGTAGTCCCAGGCGCGCTGCAGGTCGGCGTCGCTTTTCAGGACGCTCTGGCCTTTGCCGGAAGAGCTCATGATCGGCTTGACCACGCAGGGGTAGCCGACGGACTTCACTGCTGCGGCGTAGTCCTCGAAGGTGTCGGAGAAATGATACGGCGAGGTCGGCAGGCCCAGCTCCTCGGCCGCCAGACGACGAATGCCCTCGCGGTTCATGGTCAGCTGTGCGGCACGCGCGGTCGGCACCACGTTGAAGCCTTCGGTTTCCAGCTCGACCAGCGTGGCAGTGGCGATCGCCTCGATCTCGGGCACGATGTAGTGCGGCTGTTCCTTTTCGATCACTGCACGCAGGGCTGCACCATTGAGCATGTCGATGACGTGGCTGCGGTGCGCCACCTGCATGGCCGGCGCATTGGCATAACGATCAACACCGATGACTTCACAGCCCAGGCGCTGCAGTTCGATCACCACTTCCTTGCCGAGTTCGCCGCAGCCACACAGCAGTACACGGGTCGCAGAAGACGACAGAGGGGTTCCAATACGGGGCATGAGTGTTCCTCGAACAGTGAATCAGGACGGAGTCAGTAAAAGACCGGAAGCGCGGGCGCGCTCCAGGCAGCGTTGCAGTACCTCGCGGCGCTCGGCATTGTCCATGCGGCCCCAGCGGGTGATTTCGGCGGCGGTACGCTGACAGCCGATGCAGATATCCTGCTCATCCAGCGCGCAGACATGCACACAGGGTGAACGCACCGGTTTTTCTATATCACTCGTCGTCATCAGGCACCAGCTCACGGGAATAACGCTGCGCATTATGAACGTAATGCGCAGCGCTGGCCTCCAGCATCTTCTTCTGCGGCTCGGTGAGCTCGCGCACCACCTTGCCCGGGCTGCCCATGACCAGGCTGCCGTCGGGAATCACCTTGCCCTCGGGAATCAGGCTGTTGGCGCCGATGATGCAGTACTTGCCGATCTTGGCGCCGTTGAGGATCACAGAGTTGATGCCGATCAGGCTGTAATCATCCACGCTGCAGCCGTGCATCATCACGTTGTGGCCGACGGTGACGCCCTTGCCCAGCGTCAGCGGAAAGCCCATGTCGGTGTGCATGACGCTACCGTCCTGCACGTTGCTGTTCTCGCCGATATGGATCAGTTCGTTGTCGCCGCGCAACACGGCGCCGAACCAGACACTGGCACCGGCCTCCAGGCGAACCTTGCCGATCAGGTCGGCGCTTGGTGCGACCCAGCTCTCGGGATGGGCGTCGACACGGGAGCTTCCCAGGCGGTATTTCATGCTTGTCAGTCCTCGGCGCTATCAGCGCAGGTGTATGAAGTGTTCGGGGGGCTGGTGCAGAGCGATCTGCGCATCGTCGAAGATCAGGTTGACCAACTCCACCACCATGATCGCGGTCAGGCCCCAGATGCGGTACTCGCCATAGGTGTAGGACGGCACGTACCAGCTCCGTCCTAGGTAGTCGATACGGTGGGTGACTTCGCGCGGGTCGCTGCGGAAGAACTCCAGCGGCACCGAGAATACCGAGGCGATCTCGGCGTCGTTGGGCTTGTACTCGACGTAATCCGGCACCAGCCCGACATAGGGCGTGACCTGAATGCCGTGACGCGACACCAGGCTGCTGAGCGGCCCAACCATCTCGACCAAACCAGGTGGCAGGCCAATTTCCTCCTCGGCCTCGCGCAGCGCGGTGTCCACCAGATCGCGATCTTCCGGGTCGCGCCGGCCACCGGGAAAGGCGACCTCGCCACTGTGGGTCGACAAACCACTGGCGCGCAGGGTCAGCACCAGCTCAGGTTCGTCACTGCGGGTAATCGGGACCAGCACCGCCGCCTCGGGGAAGCTGCGCTCGGTCTCCAGAGAGCGCGGACTGTAACCGCGCACACGATGGAGCAACTCGTCCAGCATGGGCATACTCGGAGTCTTGTTTTGCCAGGCATCATGGCATGAAAGCACGCGGCCGCCCAACCCCGACGACAGGACAGGCCGGCCGCAATAGCGGGCTTGCCGGCCACCTCTCAGCCGGCCAAGATAGCGCCAGAAATAGAGGAACGGGCATGAAGTTCTGCAGCCAGTGCGGCAACCCGGTCACCCGCATGATCCCCGCGGGCGACAATCGCATGCGCCATGTCTGCGGCAACTGCGCCACCGTGCATTACGAAAACCCGCGTATCGTTGCCGGCTGCCTGCCTGTGTGGGACGACCAGGTGCTGCTGTGCCGCCGCGCCATCGAGCCGCGCCGCGGCTACTGGACGTTACCGGCCGGCTTCATGGAGAACGGCGAAACAACCGAACAGGCCGCCGCCCGTGAGACCCTCGAAGAAGCCTGCGCCCGCGTACGCGACCTGAGCCTCTATACCCTCTTCGATCTGCCGCACATCAGCCAGGTGTACATGCTGTTTCGCGCCGAACTGGTCGACCTGGATTTTGCCGTCGGCGAGGAAAGCCTGGAGGTGCGGTTGTTTGCAGAGAGCGAAATCCCTTGGTCAGAGCTGGCTTTCCCGACCATAGGCCGTACCTTAGAATGCTTCTTCGCCGACCGTCGGCAGAATCTCTTTCCGGTACGCAATGAGCCACTCGAAGCGCTGCGTGCCCACTACACACCCCGTTGACCCTTGCGGACGTTCCCGATGCGCTGGTTGTTGCCCCTGCTTTGCCTGACCCTCAGCTTCAACGTCCTGGCCAGCACCACGCCAGCGACCAGCAGCCGCACCGTGGACAAGGTGCTGGTACTCAAATCCGAGCGCAAACTGCACCTGCAGCAGCGCGGCGAGACCATCAAGTCGTACCGTATTTCCCTGGGCAAACAGCCCAATGGCGCCAAGCAACGCGAAGGCGACCTGCGCACGCCGGAAGGCTTCTACTGGATCGACTGGCGCAAGCCGAGCGACAAGTACCAATTGTCGCTGCACATTTCCTACCCCAACGCGCGCGACCTGGCCAAGGCCAATGACGCCGGGGTGCCGCCGGGTAGCATGATCATGATCCACGGCACGCCGCTGGATGAGGAATACCCGGAGTGGTTCTTCCACACCCTCGACTGGACCGAGGGCTGCATCGCCATGAAGAACGACGACATGCGCGAGGTCTGGAGCCTGGTCAAGGACGGTACGCTGATCGAAATCAGGCCTTGAGCCACTGCATTGAAAAGGCGCCATCGGCGCCTTTTTCATATCGACTCAAAACTGCAGGTCGGACAAGCGCCAGACGTCGAAGGCCGGCGTTTCGTAGGGATGGGTCTTCTTCAGCGCCTTGACGGCGTCGTGGATCAACTCGTCGGCAACGACCATTTCCACTTTCCACTCGGCAACCTGCTCGACGCTGCCGACCTGACCGATGAACGGCTGGCTGCCGTCCAAAGCGCGGAACTGACCTTGGCCCAGCACCTGCCAGCAGCAGCTGTCGTAAAGACCTATGCGCCCGCCGCCGGCTGCGAACACCGCCTTTTTTACCGGTTCCAGATGGGTTTCCGGCACGTAGAAACACAGTTTGTACATCAAGTTCTCCGCAGATGGGCAACCGAACAACAGACAAGCCATGACGCCAACATGATGTCATTTCGCCATGGAGTTGTCTTGAGATCGCCCACACAAATCCACACGCAGCATTAAAACGATTCGCTGCTTTCGACTCAGGCGACGGGCATGGCGTTCTCAACGAGCGCCGAAAAAGCGCCGCCATCTGTCGGCCAGACCGCTGGTCGGCGGGCTGTGGCTACCATCGCAGTAGGGCAGGTCTGCGGATCGGCTACAGCGGCACAACAGCAGACGCTGCTCGCGCTCGGGTTGCAGAATCAGGGATTGTGCGCAGTCGGGTGGGCAGTCAGGCATCTCGGGCGAATGCCCGCAGCGGCATAGATGATGAGTTTCGCCGGCTTTGACCAGGCGGACTTCGGGAAGGATGGGCAGAGGATCATCGGCCATGGTTGGGCCTGTGTGGTTCGGATGGAATCCGAGCAGAGGGTTTGGCAACGGCTTCCCGGATTGCACCCGGGCTACCGGCCCTGCCCCCTCTCCCGTGAGCGGGAGAGGGTCAGCAGAAGGCCGCTACGCGGCCGTTATTAATCCACCCACACTCGGGCGTTACGGAACATGCGCATCCAGCCGCCATCTTCCTGCCACTCGTCCGGGCGCCAGGAGTTCTGCACGGCGCGGAATACGCGCTCCGGGTGCGGCATCATGATGGTCACGCGGCCGTCGCGGCTGGTCAGGCCGGTGATGCCACGCGGCGAACCGTTGGGGTTGGCCGGGTAGGTCTCGGTGACCTTGCCGTGGTTGTCGACGAAGCGCAGAGCCACGGTGCCGGACAGATCAGCTTCCAGCAGCGCCTCCTCGCTTTCGAACTCGGCATGACCCTCGCCGTGGGCGATGGCGATCGGCATGCGCGAACCAGCCATGCCCTGCAGGAAGATCGACGCCGACTCCTGAATCTGCACCATGGCCACGCGCGCTTCGAACTGCTCGGAGCGGTTGCGCACGAAGTGCGGCCAGAACTCGGTACCCGGGATCAGCTCGTGCAGATTGCTCATCATCTGGCAGCCGTTGCACACACCAAGGGTGAAGCTGTCGCGACGCTCGAAGAAGCCCTGGAAAGCATCGCGGGCACGCGCATTGAACAGCACCGACTTGGCCCAGCCCTCACCAGCGCCGAGTACGTCGCCGTAGGAGAAACCGCCGCAGGCCACCAGACCTTTGAACTCTTCAAGGCTGACGCGGCCGGCGAGGATATCGCTCATATGCACGTCGATGGCGGAGAAGCCGGCGCGGTCGAACGCGGCGGCCATTTCCACCTGGCCGTTGACGCCCTGCTCGCGCAGGATCGCCACTTGCGGACGCACCCCCTTCTTGATGTAGGGCGCTGCGATATCCTGGTTGACGTCGAAGCCGAGCTTGACCGACAGGCCGGGGTTGTCTTCTTCCAGTAGCAGGTCGAACTCCTGATCGGCGCCCTGGGCGTTGTCGCGCAGACGCTGGATGCGATAGCTAGTCTCAGCCCACTGACGCTGCAGCAGACGACGATCACCAGCGAACACCGGCTCGCCATTGAAACTGATGCTGACGTCGCTGTTGTTCACGGCCTGACCGATCACGGCCACGCAGTCGTCCAGACCGGCAGCGCTGAACTGCGCCAGCACCTCTGGCGTGGCGTCCTGGCGCACCTGGATCACCGCCCCCAGCTCCTCGTTGAACAGCACGGCCGGCAGCTCGGAGCTGTCATCAGCCAGCGCATCAAGGTTCAGCGACAGACCGCAATGACCGGCGAAGGCCATTTCCAGCACGGTGGTCAGCAGACCGCCGTCGGAGCGGTCGTGGTACGCCAGCAGGTGACCATCGGCGTTCAGGCCCTGGATCACGGCGAAGAAGGCCTTGAGGTCTTCGGCGTCGTCGAGGTCCGGCACTTGCTGGCCGATCTGCGAATAGACCTGTGCCAGGATCGAGGCGCCCATGCGGTTCTGGCCACGACCGAGGTCGATCAGAATCAGATCGGTCTCGCCCTTGTCCATACGCAGTTGCGGAGTCAGGGTCTGGCGGATGTCTTGTACCGGAGCAAAACCGGTGATCACCAGCGACAGCGGCGAAGTCACGCTCTTGTCGACGCCGTCGTCCTGCCAGCGGGTTTTCATGGACATGGAGTCTTTGCCCACCGGAATGGTGATGCCCAGTGCCGGGCACAGCTCCATGCCGACTGCCTTGACGGTGTCGTACAGACGAGCATCTTCGCCGGGGTGGCCGGCAGCGGCCATCCAGTTGGCCGACAGTTTGATGTCGGACATCTTCTCGATGCGTGCCGCCGCCAGGTTGGTAACGGTCTCACCCACCGCCATGCGCCCGGAAGCCGGGGCGTCGAGCAGTGCCAGCGGCGTGCGCTCACCCATGGCCATGGCTTCACCGGTGTAGACGTCGAAGCTGGTGGCGGTCACGGCGCAATCGGCCACCGGTACCTGCCACGGGCCGACCATCTGGTCGCGAGCAACCAGACCGGTAATGGTGCGGTCGCCGATGGTGATCAAAAAGCTCTTGCTGGCCACGGCCGGGTGATGCAGCACGCGACCCAGCGCTTCTTCGATATTCACGCTGGCAGCGCTGAAGTCATCGCCCTGCTCGGCTTCGCGGCTGACGCTACGGTGCATGCGCGGCGGCTTGCCCAGCAGCACCTCCAGCGGCATGTCCACCGGGGTGTTGCTGAAGTGGCTGTCGGTCACGGTCAGGTGCGGCTCTGCAGTGGCCTCGCCGACCACGGCGAACGGGCAACGCTCGCGCTCGCAGATAGCCTTGAAACGCTCGAAGTCGGCAGCGTCCACGCTCAGCACGTAGCGCTCCTGCGACTCGTTGCACCAGATTTCGTGCGGGGCCATGCCCGGCTCGTCGTTAGGCACGTTGCGCAGCTCGAAGCGGCCGCCACGACCACCGTCGTTGATCAGCTCCGGCAGGGCGTTGGAGATACCGCCGGCACCGACGTCGTGGATGAACTTGATCGGGTTGGCCTCGCCCAGCTGCCAGCAGCGGTCGATGACCTCCTGGCAGCGGCGTTCCATTTCCGGGTTCTCGCGCTGCACCGAGGCGAAGTCCAGGTCAGCCGAGCTGGCACCGGTGGCCATCGACGAGGCAGCACCGCCGCCGAGGCCGATGAGCATGGCCGGGCCGCCGAGCACGATCAGCTTGGCGCCGACCGAGATCTCGCCCTTCTGTACGTGGTTCTCGCGGATATTGCCGAGACCGCCAGCGAGCATGATCGGCTTGTGGTAGCCACGCACTTCCTCACCGCGCGGGCTGCTAACCGCCTGTTCGAAGGTACGGAAGTAGCCGTTGAGCGCCGGGCGACCGAACTCGTTGTTGAACGCGGCGCCGCCCAGCGGGCCTTCGATCATGATGTCCAGCGCGCTGACGATGCGCTCGGGCTTGCCGTAGGGCTTTTCCCAGGGCTGGAGGAAATCGGGGATGTTCAGGTTGGAGACCGAGAAACCGGTCAGGCCGGCCTTGGGCTTGGCGCCACGGCCGGTCGCGCCTTCGTCACGAATCTCGCCACCGGAGCCGGTAGAGGCGCCGGGGAACGGCGCAATGGCGGTCGGGTGGTTGTGCGTCTCCACCTTCATCAGAATGTGCACCGGCTCCTGCACCGCACCGTACTGGCGGGTCTCAGGATTGGGGAAGAAACGCCCGGCGGTGTGGCCGACGATGACCGAGGCGTTGTCCTTGTAGGCGGACAGTACGCCTTCGTTGTGCATCTGGTAGGTGTTCTTGATCATGCCGAACAGCGACTTGTCCTGGCTCTCGCCGTCGATGTCCCAGCTGGCATTGAAGATCTTGTGGCGGCAGTGCTCGGAGTTGGCCTGAGCGAACATCATCAGTTCGATGTCGTGCGGGTTGCGCCCCAGGTCATTGAAGCTCTTTACCAGGTAGTCAATTTCGTCCTCGGCCAGGGCCAGGCCCAGATCCTGGTTGGCCTGCTCCAGCGCGGCGCGGCCACCGCCGAGCACGTCCACGGCGGTCAGCGGCTTGGGCTCGGCGTGACTGAACAGCGCGCTGGCATCTTCCAGCGCACCCAGCACCAGCTGGGTCATGCGGTCGTGCAACAGCGCGGCGACAGCCGCACTGTCGGCCTCGCTCAGCTCGCCGCTGACGTAATAGGCGATACCACGCTCCAGACGCTGGACCTTGGCCAGGCCGCAGTTACGGGCGATATCGCTGGCCTTGCTCGACCAGGGCGAAATGGTGCCGAAACGCGGAATGGTCAGGAACAGTTTGCCGCTGGGCTCCTGCACCGGCACGCTCGGGCCGTACTTGAGCAGCCGGGCCAGCACTTGTTCCTCATCGGCGTTGAGCACGCCGGTGACGTCGGCGAAATGCGCGAACTCGGCGTACAGCCCGGTCACGGCCGGCACCTTGCTGGTCAGTTGCTCAAGCAATTTGCCATGGCGGAAAGCGGAAAGGGCGGGAGCGCCGCGCAGAATCAACATCGTCGGAACAGCCTCTGGGAAGGGGTGTGCTGGAGGCCGGGCATTCTACCCTAAAGCGTTGGCCTGCGGCACCTGTAGCCAGGCGCTTAAAGGACGAACGCGCACTAGCAGAGAAGCGAAGCGCTGTCGATATATGGCGCCGCCTGCGCTTTGCGTATACTGCGCCGATGTTTGCACGACCTGCGATACGCATGCGTTGCGCCAAAGGGCTGTTGGCGATTGGAACCCTCCTGATGCTTGCTGGCTGCGGCGAAGAACCCAAGCCCAGCGTACTTGAGCAGGCAAAGGCGGAGGGTGAGCTGCGCGTGGTCACTCGTAACAGCCCCGCTACCTACTTCCAGGATCGCAACGGCGCCACCGGTTTCGAATATGAACTGGCCAAGCGCTTCGCCACCGACCTCGGCCTCGAACTGAAGATCGAAACCGCCGATAACCTCGACAACCTGTTCGCCAGCCTGGACCGCGCCAACGGCCCGGTCATGGCTGCCGCCGGCCTGGTGGACACACCGCAGCGCCAGCGTCAGGCACGCTTCTCCATCCCTTATCTGGAAGTCACGCCGCAGGTCATCTATCGCCAGGGCGAGAGTCGCCCGACCAAGCCCGAAGACCTGGTCGGCAAACGCATTCTGGTGCTGGCCGGCAGCAGTCACGCCGAACAGCTGGCGGCGCTCAAGCTGGAACAACCGGAGCTGGAGTTCGAGGTATCCGACGCAGTGGAAGTGGTCGACCTGCTACGCATGGTCGATGAGGGCCAGATCGATCTAACCCTGGTGGACTCCAACGAACTGGCGATGAACCAGGTGTACTTCCCCAACGTGCGCGTCGCCTTCGACCTCGGCGACACCAACACCATGCGCTGGGCAGTAGCTGCCGGCGACGATGACAGCCTGCTGCTGGAGATCGACGCCTTCCTCAAGCGCGCCGAAGCCAACGGTACCCTGCAGCGCCTGAAGGAGCGTTACTACGGCCATGTCGACGTGCTCGGCTATGTCGGGGCCTACACCTTCGCCCAGCACCTGCAGAAACGCCTGCCACGCTACGAGAAAATCTTCCGCCAGGCCGCCCACAGCCATCAGATCGACTGGCGCCTGCTGGCAGCCATGGGCTATCAGGAGTCGCTATGGCAGCCCAACGCCACGTCCAAGACCGGCGTACGCGGCCTGATGATGCTGACCCAGCGCACCGCCCAGTCGGTCGGCGTGTCCAACCGCCTGGACCCCAAGCAAAGCATCGACGGCGGCGCCCGCTACTTCATCCAGGTGCACCAGCAATTGCCGGACAGCATCGCCGAGCCGGACCGCACCTGGTTCGCTCTGGCCGCCTACAATGTTGGCGGCGGTCACCTGGAGGATGCACGCAAGCTGACCGAGACCGAGGGCCTGGACCCGAACAAATGGGCCGACGTGCAGAAGATCCTGCCGCGCCTGGCGCAGAAGCAGTGGTACAGCAAAACCCGCTACGGCTATGCCCGCGGTGGCGAGCCAGTGCATTTCGTGCGCAACATTCGTCGCTACTACGACATTCTCACCTGGGTGACGCAACCACAGCTTGAAGGCACGCAAGTGGCCGAGAGCGGTATCCATGTTCCGGGTATCGACAAACGCAAGCCTGAAGAAGAAACCCCGCCGCTCTGAACACTCAGAGCAACTCCTGATTGCCCACCGCACAGCGACTGATTGCCTGCCTGGCCGGTGGCAAGCCTTTGAGGCGCGTGGCGCACTGCGCCTGACTCGATATCCGCTCAACCTGCAGATTGGCCTGCGCATCGATGCTGATTAGGTAGGGATGGTTATAACGCGCGCGATCGTTCCAGGCGCTGAACCGCTGAGCACTGAACACGCAGCGGTAGTCCAGGTGGCCGGTAAAGCCCTGAAAGCGATCACGCATGAAGATGTGGTGATAGCGCTGCCAGTCGCGATCGCGCTGGCCGACGCGCACGGCCTCCTGACACTCTTCAAGCGTGGTGATCTGCGGCTCGTGCAGGAAAATACTTTGCGCCAGGTTGGAGCCACCCAACTGCACGCTAGCGACCAGGTACACCTCGGGCTGCTCCGCGAACGCTGGCGCAGCCAGGAGCGTCAGCAGACTCAAGATCCGTTTGTTCATGCCTATTCCCTGTAAGAACGCTCAGCCTCGCCGAGCCTTGAAGAAATCTTTCAGCAGCGCCCCGCTGTCCTCGGCCAGCAACCCGCCCTCCACCAACACGCGGTGATTGAGAAAGCCCTGGTCGAAGAACTGCCCCTGGCTGATCGCTACCCCGGCACGCGGCTCGCTGGCGGCGAACACCACCCGAGCGATGCGCGCATGCACGATCAGGCCGGCGCACATGCTGCAGGGCTCCAGCGTGACATACAGGGTGCTGCCGGGCAGTCGGTAGTTCTGCACGCTTTCCGCTGCCGCGCGGATCGCCACCATCTCGGCATGGGCACTGGGGTCGTGACGTAGAATCGGGCAATTGAAGCCCTGCCCGACCACTTCGCCGTCTTGCACCAGCACAGCGCCGACCGGCACCTCGCCCTGCTCCGCGCCCAGGCGCGCCTGCGCCAGCGCCAGGCGCATGAAGTGCTCGTCACGCGAGCGGTCGATGATCTGCGGTCTTTTCATTGCATCAATCCGTAGGGCGCCGGCGAAAAACGGCGCCCACCCTACACCACTTCGATCGCCGCCATCAGCCCCGTTTCCATATGGTCGATGACGTGGCAGTGGAACATCCACACACCGGGATTATCGGCGACAAAGGCGATGCGCGCCGTCTCGTTCTTGCCCAGCAGATAGGTGTCGGTGAAATACGGAATGATCTTGCGCCGGTCCGAGCCCAGCACCTTGAAAGTCATGCCGTGCAGGTGGATCGGGTGCTGGTACTGCGCCATGTTGCGCAGCACGAAAACGTAGTGGCCGTCCTTCTTCAGCGTGGCGATCGGACGGTCCGCACAGGTCTTGTCGTTGATGTCCCAGGCCTGACCGTTGATCTGCCAGTACTTGTAGCTGCCGCCACGCTCGACATTCCCCGACAGCATGGCCGCCCACTCGAAGTTGAAGCGTAGCGTCTCGGCGCGCGCCAGATCCGGCTCGGCAATCGGATTGGCCGGCAGTGGCGGCGGCCAATCTCCGGCAGCTTCGGCGCTGGAGATGCCCTTCACGGTCGCCAGGCGCAGCGGCCCGTTGCGCAGGGATAACTCCTCTCCAGCAGCCGGAACCTTGAGCGCCAGGTCAAGGCGCATGCCGGGGCCGAGCCAGTATTCCTTGCCCAAAGGGCGCGGCTGCACGGGGTTGCCGTCCAGCGCATAGATACGCGCGTCGCCGCCCGGCAGGTTGAGACGGTAGGTGATGGTGTTGTCGACGTTGATCAGTCGCAGGCGCACCACCTGCCCGGCCGGCAACTCCAGTGTCGGGTTAGGCTCGCCGTTGATGGTGGTCAGGCGCCCACGCGTGCCCTCGCGCGCGGCCTGGCGCGGCACCAGAAACTCGGTGAACGCGCCCTGCTCGTCGATGTGCCAGGTTTTCAGGCTCAGCGTACGCTCATGACGGAACCCCGTCGGCTCGCGCTCCTCGACGATCAGCGGGCCGACAAGGCCGCGCCCCAATTGCTCGGCACTGGCGGTGTGCGGGTGGTACCAGAAGCTGCCAGCGTCGTGACAGATGAAGTCATAGTCGAAGTATTCACCCGGCAGCACCGGTGCCTGGGAAACGTAGGGCACGCCGTCCATCTCCAGCGGCAGACGAATGCCATGCCAGTGAATAGTGCTTTGCACATCGAGCTTGTTGATGAAGCGCACCCGCAAACGCTCGCCCTGGCGGCAACGCAACTCCAACCCTGGGGCCTGACCTCCATAGCCCCAGGCCGGCGTCTTGTGCCCCGGCACCAACTCAAGATCAAGCGGCGCGGCGATCAGCTCATAGTCATGGCTCGCCACGTTCGCCGGGCGCCCCAGCCAATAACGCACACCACCTGCGCCCAGGCCGGCCACACCCAGGCCAGCCAGGCCGGCAAGCACTTGTCTGCGGGTAAACGACATCTTCATCCTCGGCAATCTGCGCGCATACTCAATTGCGGTATCTTCTCATTTTCAACGAATGGAAAACGACCCCACTAGCAGAGTCGGGTTGCCGCAGCTCCAACCTGCGGGCATGAAAAAACCGGCCTAAGCCGGTCTTTTCATGCAGCGCTTCGGGATCACTCCCACTCTATTATCAACAGTCACGCACAGGCCAGTAAATCCTTAGCCCATAAGGCACGCAGAATTCTAAAACCATGAGAAATACCATAAAGGATCAAAATCACTTTTGAGAGTTTGTGTCGCCAGAAGCCACATCTCTATAAGCGACGCCAGTAGAAAACTGACGCATCAACACCACAAGCTCATCAACCGCCCCTTCGGCACAGACTTCGGCAACCAATTCAGCAGCATAAGCCGGATTAGCCAGGAAAAGCTCTGCCATTGCCTCATCGTGACTGCGATCTCTCATTCCCCACCTCGTTGCCTAGCTGGAAACAAACCAAATTGGTACCTAGGAGAATCATTCGCATCTCATAGGTTCACCTGGAGTGCGCAAACGATGATCGGGCTTCGCTGCATTGGCTAAGATGTTGCCGCTGACCGAAAACTGACCCAGTAGAGGCTGTTCTGCCGACTGAAAACTGACCCAGGTGTTCAACTGCTTCTGCTCAATTTTTGAGCAGGAGAACACAGGGTGATCAGTATGGAAATGATGGGCAAAATTCGGCGGATGTATTTCCGCGACAAGCTGTCGCTGCATGAGATAGCCAAGCGCACCGGGCTGGCGCGCAACACGATTCGCAAGTGGGTCAGAGCACCTGAGGCCAAGCAGCCGGTGTACCAACGCCGCGCGATCTTTAACAAACTCAGCCCTTTTCACGCCACGCTAGAGCAGGCGCTAAAAGCCGATTCGCTGCGCCCCAAGCAACAGCGGCGCAGTGCCAAGGCGCTGTTGGCGCAAATCAAAGCCGATGGTTATGACGGTGGCTACAGCCAGCTCACCGCGTTTATCCGTGCCTGGCGAGGGGGACAGGGCAAGGCGTCGCAGGCCTTTGTGCCGCTGACCTTTGCTCTTGGCGAGGCGTTTCAGTTTGACTGGAGCGAGGAAGGCTTGCTGGTCGGCGGCATTTACCGGCGTATGCAGGTGGCACATCTGAAGCTGTGTGCCAGCCGTGCGTTCTGGCTTGTGGCGTATCCGAGCCAGGGCCATGAGATGTTATTTGACGCCCATACACGCTCGTTCGGCGCCTTGGGCGGCGTGCCGCGCCGGGGCATCTACGACAACATGAAGACCGCCGTCGACAAGGTCAATAAGGGCAAAGGCCGGGCGGTGAATGCACGCTTTGCGGTGATGTGCGCGCATTACCTGTTCGATCCGGACTTCTGCAACGTCGCCGCTGGTTGGGAAAAGGGCATCGTTGAAAAGAACGTGCAAGACAGCCGCAGGCGTATCTGGCTAGACGCCCAGGACTGTCAGTTTCACTCCTTCGAGGAACTCAATGCCTGGCTGGGCCAGCGCTGCCGCGCGCTTTGGAACGAGCTGACGCACCCTCAATACAGCGGGCTGAGTGTGGCCGAAGTGCTTGAGTTGGAGCGCGCTGAACTGATGCCTGTGCCAGCGCCATTCGACGGTTACGTCGAGCGGCCTGCGCGGGTCTCCAGCACCTGCCTGGTCAGCGTCGGGCGCAACCGCTACTCGGTGCCGTGTGAGTACGCGGGTAAGTGGGTCAGCAGCCGTTTGTATCCGACGCGAATCGAGGTGGTGGCTGACGACGCGCTGATCGCCAGCCATGTCCGCTTGCTGGATCGGGGTTCTACCCCGTTAACACGGACACTTTCGAGTAAGCTCATATTGAGCAGAAGGAGTGTTCATGAAACGCAAGAAATACAGTCCCGAATTCAAGCGGGAAGCCGTTGAACTGGCTCGTCGTTCAGAGACCAGTTGCCGCCAAATTGCCCAAGAGATTGGAGTGGCCCCGAGCTTGCTAAACCGCTGGGTTCGGGAAGCACAACCGGGTATGGAGAAAGCCTTCCCAGGAACGGGAAGTCCGCGGGATGAGGAGCTTGCCCGCCTCAAGCGCGAGCTGGCCCGAGTGACCAAGGAACGTGATTTTTTAAGAGACGCGGCAGCGTACTTTGCCAGGGAGTCATCGAGCGGTACACGGTGATCCAGCGCTGCCGCAACGAGTACCCGGTACGCCTGATGTGCCGTTGCCTTAAGGTTTCTGCCAGTGGCTATTACGCCTGGCAGGATCGTGATCCAAGCCCCCGCGCTCGAGAGAATGCGCGCTTGGTGAAGCGCATTCGAGAGATTCACGAGGACAGTCGTGGTGTGATCGGAGCGCCACGTATGCACGAGGATCTGCTCGACGAGGGCGAAACTGTGAGCCTGAACCGCGTTGCTCGCCTGATGGCGGCTGAGCGAATTCAAGGCTGGCCACGCCGGAAGAGGCGTGGGTTTGGAAGAGCCGCCAGCGGCCGTCCAGCAGGTGTGAAAAATCTGCTGGAGCGCGATTTCACTGCGCAGGAGCCGGAGCGCAAGTGGGTCACGGACATCACGGAAATAGCCACACTGGAAGGCAAACTCTTCCTATGCGTGGTGCTCGACTTGTACAGCAAGCTGGTGATCGGTTGGTCGATGCACCACCGCCAAGATCGGCTGATGGTGATTCGAGCGGTGGAGATGGCGATCTGGCAGCGCCAAGGTGACTGGTCAGTGATCCTGCATTCGGATCGCGGTAGCCAATTCACCAGTGCGGACTATCAGCGCTTTTTGAATCGCAACACGCTGATCTGCAGCATGAGTGCCGTCGGTCATTGCGGCGACAACGCCGCCTGTGAGGGCTTCTTCGGTCAGCTCAAACGGGAGCGTGTTGCTCACCAGTCGTATCGGACTCGCGATGAGGCCCGGGCGGATTTATTCGATTACATCGAGCGGTTTCATAACCCACGTATGCGTCGTAGAGTCGCCCGGCAAGATCTGAAGTTTTCAGCCCTTTTCAAGCCGTCCGTGGAAATGGGGTAGAACCCTTTCGTCAGGCGTCAGCGCTCGATCACGCGGCTCGAATCTAGCGATCGTCGCAGGGCGCACCAAATCGGCCGGGTTCTCTACCTTCTGGCCACGTTCGATTGCCCAGCGGTATACCTGCAACACAATCTCCCGTGAGTGCACTGCCGTGGCGGGTGCCCCACGCTCAACAATTGCGTCTGTGAGGGTTCTTAAGTCCTCGTGCGTAATTTCGACCAACTTTTGGTTGCCGAATCTAGGCTTCAGCTCGCGTTCGTAGACCGAACGACGCATATCGCGGGTGCTATCGGCCATCTGGTAACCGCGCAGCCACTTATCAGCCCAGGTGCCAAAGGTTTCTGCGCCCTTGATACGCGCCTTATCTCGCGCTTTTTCCTTCGCTGGAGACTTACCGGCGGCGATCAATTTCTTCGCCTCGCCCAGTCGTTCACGGGCTTCAGCCAAGCTTATTCCGCCAACGCCATAACGCCCGAAAGTGATGGTCTCCTGCCTGCCGTGAATCGAGTAGTTGTACCGGAACGAGATCGAACCAGCAGGCGTAACGGCTACATAGAGGCCGTCACGGTCATTCACTTTGTAGAGCTTGTCCTTCGGTTTGAGGTGTCGCAGCTTGGTATCGGTCAGCATGGTCGCCAGAATCCTCCTGCAAAAATACCATGCTCAAAAACCAATCTTCCATATACATAAAATGCTTTAAAATTAGCAGGATATAAGTTTTTGATACCATGCCGCGCGAGAAAAACGCAGCATGGTACTCGGCCGGAGCATGGCATTGGGCTCGATCAATGCCCTGTACCATGCCATACAAAATCGTTGCTTGGCGATGCAAAAAGCTGCCAGTGATTGCCAGACGCAGAAACCAAAAAGCCCGCAATTACGCGGGCTTCAGGGCATTTATTGCTAATCGGTGCCGGTTCGTTCCAGACGTCCGATCATTCCCACTCAATCGTCGCTGGCGGCTTGCTCGACACGTCGTAGGTGACGCGGGAGATGCCTTCGATTTCGTTGATGATGCGGCCGCTGACGGTTTCCAGCAGCTCGTAAGGCAGGTGCGCCCAGCGAGCAGTCATGAAGTCGACGGTTTCCACGGCGCGCAGGGCAACGACCCAGGCGTAGCGACGGCCGTCACCAACGACGCCAACCGACTTCACCGGCTGGAATACAACGAATGCCTGGCTGGTCTTGTGGTACCAGTCGGCCTTGCGCAGCTCTTCGATGAAGATGTGGTCGGCGCGGCGCAGCAGGTCGGCGTATTCCTTCTTCACTTCGCCGAGGATGCGCACGCCCAGGCCAGGCCCCGGGAATGGGTGGCGGTAGACCATGTCGTAGGGCAGGCCCAGTTCCAGACCGATCTTGCGCACTTCGTCCTTGAACAGTTCGCGCAGCGGCTCGACCAGTTTGAGGTTCATTTCCTCCGGCAGGCCGCCAACGTTGTGGTGCGATTTGATCACGTGAGCCTTGCCGCTCTTGGCGCCAGCCGACTCGATCACATCCGGGTAGATGGTGCCTTGGGCGAGGAACTGGATGTTGTCCAGCTTGCTGGCCTCGGCATCGAACACGTCGATGAAGGTACGGCCGATGATCTTGCGCTTCTTCTCCGGCTCGGACTCGCCGGCCAGGTTGCCGAGGAACTGCTCTTCGGCGTTGGCGCGGATCACCTTGACGCCCATGTTCTCGGCGAACATGGCCATGACCTGGTCACCTTCGTGCAGGCGCAGCAGGCCGTTGTCGACGAACACGCAGGTCAGTTGGTCGCCGATGGCCTTGTGCAGCAGCGCCGCGACCACCGAGCTGTCCACACCGCCAGACAGGCCGAGCAGCACATTGGCGTCGCCAACCTGGGCACGCACGGCGGCAATGGCGTCTTCGACGATATTGGCCGGGGTCCACAGGGCTTCACAGCCGCTGATTTCCAGCACGAAGCGCGAGAGGATACGGCCACCCTGCTTGGTATGGGTCACTTCCGGGTGGAACTGCACGCCATAGTAGTGGCGAGTGTCGTCGCACATGGCGGCGATCGGGCAGCTCGGGGTGCTGGCGAGGATGTGGAAGCCTTCCGGCAGGCGGGTGACCTTGTCGCCGTGGCTCATCCACACGTCGAGGCCCAGCACGCCGTCGGCGTCGACATGATCTTCGATACCAGCCAGCAGCTGGCTCTTGCCGACCACGTCGACACGGGCGTAGCCGAATTCACGCAGGTCGGAACCTTCCACCTTGCCACCGAGCTGCTCGGCCATGGTCTGCATGCCGTAGCAGATGCCCAGTACCGGCACATTCAGGTCGAACACCGCTTGCGGCGCGCGCGGGCTATTGGCTTCGTGCACCGACTCCGGGCCACCGGCGAGGATGATGCCGCGCGGAGCGAAGGCACGGATGTCCTCGTCGCTCATGTCCCAGGGGTGCAGTTCGCAATAGACGCCGATCTCGCGAACGCGGCGGGCGATCAACTGGGTGTACTGGGAACCGAAGTCCAGAATGAGGATGCGGTGGGCGTGAATGTCGTGGGCCATGGCCGTCTCTCGTAGGTGTTCACAAATGACACGGGGCTGATCGAACAGCCCCGTTATTCATACATTGCAAAAATCGATTTGCCGCGTCGCGAGCGACGAACAGGCAAGGCGGAGAGAAACGAGAAAGCGGAGTTTGCTGAAGCAAGCATTTACTCACTACGTTCGCCCTCCGGGCCGTCCTTTCGGACGTTCACTGGCTAGCCAGTGTCAAGTTTTTCTCCAACGCAGCATGCCCAAGCGCAGCAGCGTCAAATCGATTTTTTCAGCCGACGCGGTAGTTCGGCGCCTCTTTGGTGATCTGCACGTCGTGGACGTGCGACTCAGCCATGCCAGCGCCAGTGATGCGCACGAACTCGGGCTTGGTGCGCATTTCCTCGACGGTGGCGCAACCGGTGTAGCCCATGGAGGCACGCAGGCCGCCCATCAGTTGGTGAACGATGGCACTCATCGCGCCCTTGTAGGGAACGCGGCCTTCGATACCTTCCGGCACCAGCTTTTCGGCACCGGCCGAGGAGTCCTGGAAGTAACGGTCGCTCGACCCTTGCGCCTGCGCCATGGCACCCAGCGAACCCATGCCACGGTATGCCTTGTAGGAGCGGCCCTGGAACAGTTCAACTTCGCCCGGGGCTTCTTCGGTACCGGCCAGCATGGAGCCGATCATCACGGCGGAAGCGCCAGCGACGATGGCCTTGGACAGGTCGCCAGAGAAGCGGATACCACCATCGGCGATCAGCGGCACACCGGTGCCAGCCAGAGCGGCGGCCACATTGGCCACGGCGCTGATCTGCGGCACACCGACGCCGGCAACGATACGCGTGGTGCAGATCGAGCCTGGGCCGATGCCGACCTTGACGCCATCGGCGCCGGCTTCGACCAGCGCCTTGGCGGCGGCACCCGTGGCGATGTTGCCACCGATCACTTGGACTTCCGGGAAGTTCTCTTTCACCCAACGCACGCGGTCGATCACGCCCTTGGAGTGGCCGTGGGCAGTATCGACGATGATCACATCGACGCCGGCTGCGACCAGCGCCGCAACACGGTCACCGGTATCGGCACCGGTACCCACGGCAGCGCCCACGCGCAGACGGCCCTGATCATCCTTGCTCGCCAGCGGGTAGGCCTTGGCCTTCTCGATGTCGTTGACGGTCATCATGCCCTTGAGGCGGTACTGGTCATCGACGATCAGCACGCGCTCGATGCGGTGCTTGTGCAGCAGCTTGCGCACCACCTGGGTGTCTTCGCCTTCCTTGACGGTGACCAGACGCTCTTTGGGCGTCATCACGTCGCGCACCTTGGCAGCCATATTGCTTTCGAAACGCACATCTCGACTGGTAACGATGCCGACCAGATCACCATGATGCAGCACCGGCACACCGGAAATATTGTTCTGCCGGGTCAGGTCGAACAGATCACCCACGGTGGCATCGGCCTCGATGGTGATCGGGTCTTTCACCACGCCCGACTCGAAGCGCTTGACCTTGCGCACTTCGGCAGCCTGCTGCTCGACGGTCATGTTCTTGTGGATGATGCCGATGCCGCCTTCCTGTGCCATGGCGATGGCCAGGCGTGCCTCGGTGACCGTGTCCATTGCAGCGGACAGCAGCGGGATATTCAGTTCGATACCGCGCGTCAGGCGGGTCTTGAGGCTGACATCCTTGGGCAGCACCTCGGAATAACCGGGGATGAGCAGGACGTCGTCGAAAGTGAGTGCTTCTTGGCTGATGCGCAGCATGGAGGGCTCCCGAGCGGGAAAATAAGAAGCGCGGCATTATACCCAGCGAGCTCATTTCACTCAATGCAAAGTGTGTCTCTAGGCAGTCATACCTCGAAACACATAAAATAATGATTCTCAGAAACTCTTGCACTTGAGTTCCAAATGAAAATCAACCGCTTTTCCTTGAGTGGCCAAGGCGCCGCCCTTCTCACTTTTTGCCTGCTTCCAGCAGGCCACCTGCTGGCCCAGGAGCTGGAGCTGCCCAGCCAGGAAGTCGTCGCGGCGCCCGTGGCTGACGAGAATGGCTACCAGGCCAAGCGTGCCAGTACGGCGAGCAAATCTTCAGTGGCACTCAAGGATGAAGCCCAGTCGGTACAGGTGGTAACGCCACAGACCATCGAGGACTTTCAGGTCAGATCGCTGGACGATGCGATGAAGTTCGTCAGTGGCATGACCCAGAGCAACACCCTGGCTGGCACGCAGGATGGCTTCGTCAAACGCGGTTTTGGTAGCAACGCCGATGGCTCCATCCTGCGCGACGGCATTCGATCCAGCCTGTCGCGCAACTTCAGCGCCACCACTGAACGCGTGGAAGTGCTCAAAGGGCCGGCCTCGCTGTTATATGGCGCGCTGGAGCCAGGCGGCCTGATCAACGTCATCAGCAAGAAGCCGCAGTACCAATGGGGCACGCAACTGAGCGCGGACAGCTCCAGCTTCGGCGGAGGCAGCCTGGCAGTCGACGTTACCGGCCCCATTGCCGACAGCGGCCTGGCCTTCCGTCTTGTTGCCGAGCGCCAGCACGAAGACTACTGGCGCAATTTCGGCGAGGAAGAACACAGTTTGATCGCACCCTCGCTGAGCTGGGAAGGCGAACGCCTGCGCCTCAACATCGCCTACGAATACAAGGAATACAGCAGCCCGGTGGATCGCGGCACGGTGATCATCAACGGCAAGCCGGCCAAGGTGTCCTACAACGACCGCTTCGGTGAAAGCTGGTCCAAGGCTGAAGGTATCGACGAACTGCTCACCGCCACCGCCGAATATCAGCTGAGCGACGACTGGTCAACCCGCGTCACTTATGGCTGGAACAACGAGCGCTACGACTATGCCGAAGCTCGCCCCAACGAGCTGAATGCCACTACAGGCGCGCTAAGCCGCCGTTCTGACGGTAGCGAGCATGACAACCAGACCCAGTACCTGGCCTGGGACTGGATCGGCAACGCCACGTTGTTCGACCAACGTCATGACCTGCTGATCGGCGCCGACAACGAGCGCGTCGACAACTTCCGTGGCGATACTTGGCGCGGCCCGGCAATCGGCGGCTTCAATATCTACAACCCCGTGTACGGTAATCTCGCCGCGCCCTCGACGCTGAGCCTCAAAGACAGTGACCGCAGCGACGAACTGCACTCGCGCTCGATCTACGCCAAGGACAACTGGCACCTGAGCGATCAATGGATTTTGGTACTGGGCGGCCGCTACCAGCGCTTCGAGCAACTCGTGGAACAGGGCCGCGGCGCTACCTATACCCGCACCACCGACCGTACCGATACCACCTTCCTGCCCTTCGGTGGCCTGGTATTCCAGCTGAGCGACCAGGTGGCGTTCTATGGCAATTACAGCCGCTCCTTCGTGCCCAATGCCTCCGATACCAATACTGGCCAGGCATTCGATCCCGAAGAGGGCCGCAGCTACGAGCTGGGGTGAAACTCGATCTGCCTCAAGGCATCGGCGCCAGCCTGGCGCTGTTCGATATCGAGAAGAAAAACGTCGTGGTCACCAACAACTCCGTATCGGAAGCAGCAGGCAAGGTCGGTTCGCGCGGCGTGGAACTGGATATCAGTGGCCGCCTGAGCGAGCGCTGGGAGCTGCTCGGCAGCTACGCCTACACCGATACGGAAATCCTCGATGACCCGAGCAACGAAGGCAACGAGCTGGTCAACGCCGCACGCAATGTCGGCAGTCTCTACCTCGTCCATCACCTGCATCTACCCCTGGAGCTGGGTCAGTGGAAACTGGGTGGTGGCGCCCGCTACGTCGGCGAGCGTGCTGGCGACAACGCCAACACATTCTGGCTGGATAGCTACACCGTGGCCGATGCCTTCGTCACTTGGGACAGCCAATTGCTTGGAGAAAAGACGCGCCTGCAATTGAACGTACGTAACCTGTTCAACGAGCGCTACTACCCCTCCAGCGGCGGCAATCTACGCGTTGCCGTAGGCGAGCTGCGCCTGTCGGCCAGTGTCGAGTTCTAAAAAGCCTTTGTAGGAGCGGCTTCAGCCGCGAAGGGATTCGAGAACATCGCGGCTAAAGCCCCTCCCACAAGCGCGAGAGCAAGCCGCGCTCAAGCCGGATCGTCGACCCGCACCTGGCTCACGGCAAAGCCCAGACGCTCGCCGAACTCTTCGACGAACGCCGGGCGCAGGCCGGCTTCAGCCCAGCCGTTGAAGATGAAGCCCAGGTTGGAAAAGCCGCACGGCTGCAGGAACAGGAAACCGTTGATGTCATCTTCATGCCCGCATTCCGGGCAGGTGAAGTTGTCGGTTTCCCCCGGCCACCACACCTCCAGGCTGTCGAACAGCGGCACACCCACTTCCCTTCGGCATTCGGCGCAGCCCGCCTCTTCGAGAAAGCCGCGCGTCGGTACATAGATGCAGCGGTGGGTAATGATCTCCAGACCATTGTGCGCCTGGCCATAAGGCAGCAAATCGGGACGCTGGGCGATACGCCGCGCGCCTGGTCCGATGGCGTAGGCCATACCGTTACCACCCTGGCCGCAGGTGGTCGGCAATGCCTCGACGATTTCCCGTTTGACCAGCCAGCGCAGCATGGCCTGGGCCTTTTGCTCGTGAGCGGGAAGCGTGGATATCTGCGGGACGAGGATCAGTTGCGCGGTCATGGTGTTCGAACGGCTGGCAAGGAAAGGGCGGCAGCTTAGGCGCTACCGCCGGCAAATCAAGCCCCACGACAGATCACAGCAGCCTGCTGCGCTTCACGACGGGCCACCCAGCGAGCACGCAGCACGTCGTAGATCCAGTTGAACGCCATGGTGTACGGCAGGAAAAATAGGATCAGCACGATATCCAAGAGCAGCGCCTCGAGCAGACCGATCGACAACCACCAGGCCGCCAGCGGTACCAGCACGACGATCAAGCCCACCTCGAACAGCAGCGCATGGCTGACCCGCGCTCGAAAACCGCGCTCGAAGCCCAGACGACTCTGTGCGCGGTCGAAGAGGTAGTTGAACAGCATGTTCCACAACATCGCCACGGTGGAGAACATCAGAGTCAGCACACCCAGATGCAGCAGCGGTTTATCCATGAACCAGGCCATGGCCGGCGCACAGATAAGCACGGCAATACCTTCGAAGGCCAGGGCGTGACCGATGCGTTCACGCAGAGAGCGCGGCAAGGGCTGAGTCATGAAGCGAACCTCGTGATAAGTGACGACGAGCGCTATGATCATCGGAATATCAGCCAACCCAAAGGCAGCTGCCATCGACAAAACCGATATGAATATTTCACCTGAATCGCTGCAAGCTTTCGCTCAAGCCGCCAACTGCGGCTCGCTCAGCGCTGCGGCGCGGCGCCTGGGCAAGAGTCAGTCGACCATCAGCGAGGCCGTCGCGCGCCTGGAAATCGACCTGGGCGTGACGCTATTCGAGCGCGGCCCACGCACATTGCAACTGACCGACGCCGGGGCCAGCCTGCTGGCCCATGCAGAAGAGGTGCTATGTGCCAGCGACCGCCTGGCGCGACACGCGGCAGGTTTGGCCAGAGGCCAGGAAGCGCGCCTGACCCTGGCTCTGTCCGATGCGTATCAGCCGAAACAATACGAGGTTCGCCTGCAGGAGCTGGATCAGCGCTTCCCCGACTTGCAGTTCGAAAGCCTGATCGCCGAACAAGCCGATGTGCTCGACTTGGTCACCCAGGGCCGTGCGCAATTGGGGCTGCTAGGCGCGCAACCGACCTACCCGCCGCATATCGCCCACGCCCGCCTGGAAATGAGCAGCGAGTTCGGCCTGTTCGTGGCCAAGGATCATCCGCTGAGCAGGCTGGCCCAGGTACGCCAGGACGACTTGTCGCGCTGGCGCTTGCTGCGCCTGAGCAGCGTCGCCCATGACGATGCCAATACCGATGACCTGCCCGGCAGCGGCGGACGTTGCTGGGCCGCGCCGGACTACCTGATGCTGCTGGAAATGGCGCGCCTGGGCTTCGGCTGGGCCGAACTGCCACGACAACTGGTCGATGCCTACGGCTTCGACAGCCTGCATGAACTGCCCTGCAGTGGTTGGCCACGGCGGGTCACGGTGGACGCCATCTGGTCACGCCAGCGCGAACTCGGCCCGGTCGCAGCCTGGTTGCTCGAGCGTCTGCTGCAGGACACCTGATGAAGGTCGCACCTGCGGGCCTCTCGGCTTATCATGCCGCCCCATGATCAATGATCCCTTTGCACGCCTGAACCTCGACCGCGAGGTGCTCAGCGTCAGCCAGCTCAACAACCGCGCCCGGCTGCTGCTGGAAGACGTGTTCGCCGGCATCTGGGTCGAGGGGGAAATTTCCAACCTCGCCCGTCCAGCGTCCGGCCACATCTACTTCACCCTGAAAGACAGTCAGGCCCAGGTGCGCTGCGCGCTGTTCCGGCAGAACGCTGCGCGCGTACGCCAGGCGCTGCGCGACGGATTGGCGGTGAAGGTACGCGGCAAGGTCTCGCTGTTCGAGGGGCGCGGCGATTATCAGCTGATTCTCGAAGCTGTCGAGCCTGCCGGTGACGGCGCGCTGCGCCTGGCTTTCGAGGCGCTGAAGGAAAAGCTCGGCACCGAAGGCCTGTTCGCCACCGAACGCAAGATCGCCCTACCCGCGCATCCCAAGCGCATCGGCATCGTCACCTCACCCACCGGCGCGGTGATCCGCGACATCATCAGCGTCTTTCGCCGCCGCGCGCCGCAGGTGGAGCTGAACCTGATCCCCACTGCCGTACAGGGGCGCGAGGCCACCGCACAGATCGTGCGCGCCCTGCAACGCGCCGACACGCAGGGTTTCGATGCGCTGATCCTGGCCCGTGGCGGCGGCTCACTGGAAGACCTCTGGTGCTTCAACGAGGAGGCCGTGGCCCGTGCCGTAGCCGCATGCGTAACACCCATAGTCAGCGCCGTGGGCCACGAGACGGACGTTTCCATCGCCGACTTCGTCGCTGACGTGCGCGCGCCAACCCCGTCGGCCGCCGCCGAACTGCTGGCCCCGGACAGCAGTGAGCTGGTGCAGCGCCTGCACAATCTGCAACGACGCTTGGTGCTGCAGATGCAGGGCCGTCTGGCCCGCGAACGTCTGCGTCTGGAAGGCGTGAGCAAACGCCTGCGTCACCCTGGCGAGCGCCTGCGCCAGCAAGTCCAGCGCCTGGATGACCTGGACATGCGCCTGCGCCGCGCCTTCAACCAGCAACTGGCCAATCAGCGCGAACGCCTGGCCCGTCTCGACGCGCGCCTCGCCTCCCAGCATCCGGGCCGCAACCTGGCACTGCTGCGACAGCGTCTGGATGGCCTGGCTACGCGCCTGCCACGCGCCATGCAAGGCCAGCTACGTAGCCAGCGCCAGCAACTGGGCGCACTGGCCGCGCAACTGCAGATCGTCAGCCCCCTGGCCACCCTCGGTCGTGGCTACAGCATCCTCCTCGACGAACGCGGTCAGGCCGTGCGCAGCGCCGCGCAGACCCGCCCGGGCCAACGCCTCAAGGCGCGCCTGAGCGAAGGCGAACTGGACGTGCGCGTCGAAGACAACCACATACAACCGGCGACCTTGTCGCTACTGGATTGAGCCAATGCCAGCATCTCTGCGTAGGAGCGAGCTCTGCTCGCGAAGCTTTTTCAGTCCCTCTTTTCGCGAGCAGAGCTCGCTCCTACACAAGTTGTGTCTGTTCGTACTGGCTCTGTGTCTTACCCTACCCGCCCATGCCGAAGGTTTTATCACTCGCCTGCTGAACAAGCCGGTGCCGGGCGGTGTGGCGGTGGTCGATCTGGGCAACCCGGCGCAGGCACCCAAAGTGCGCTATCAGGGTAAGCCGGTGCTGACCGTTCACGAAGATGGCCAACGCTGGATCGCCGTTGTCGGCATCCCGCTCAGCGTCAAGCCAGGGACTCAACAGGCCGAGATCGAGGGCGGTGGCCACTTGACCTTCCAGGTCGGCGCCAAGCACTACGCCGAGCAGCGCATCACCATCAAGAACCAGCAGCAGGTCACCCCCAACGCCGCCAACCTGAAACGCATCGAGCGCGAGCTGGCCGAGCAGACCCGTGCCTACCAGCAGTTCAGCGCGCGCCAGCCGAGCAACCTGATGTTCGACAAACCGGTCAACGGCCCGCTGTCCAGCCCGTTCGGCCTGCGCCGCGTCTTCAACGGCGAGGAGCGCAACCCGCATTCGGGCCTGGACTTCGCCGCCAACCGCGGCACGCCGATCAAGGCCCCCGCGGCCGGCAAGGTGATCCTCATCGGCGACTACTTCTTCAATGGCAAGACGGTGTTCCTTGATCACGGCCAGGGGCTGATCAGCATGTTCTGCCACCTGTCCGAGATCGATGTGAAGCTAGGCGACGAAATCGCCCGAGGCGGCCATGTCGGCAAGGTCGGCGCCACCGGACGCGCCACCGGCCCGCACCTGCATTGGAACGTCAGCCTCAACGATGCGCGGGTTGATCCGGCGATCTTCATTGGTGCGTTCAAGCCCTGAACCGACGCAGCGTGCAACACCTGCCGTTTGGGTTAACGACACATTTTTGCTAGGGTACGGCGGCTCAGATGGCCGGCCGTGTAGCGTCGGCCTTTCCTCCTGCCTGCTTCGGAGCCGGAAATGCCGAATGAGCTCACTACCTGGATGAACTGGCTGAACACTCAGCCGGAACTGCTCACCCTCACCGCTACCCTCGTCCTGATCGTCGCCGCCTGGCTGTCGAACTGGGTGGTCAAACGCATTCTGGTCCGCGCCATCTACCGACTGGTCGGCGCGACCGCCCTGGGCCGCCATGGCCAGATCAAGGAAAGCGGTATCATCAAGCGCCTGTCCAACATCGTGCCGGCGCTGGTGCTGTCCAGCGGCGTGGTCTTGGTACCCGGCATGCCTGCTGCCGTGGTGGAAGTGACGCGCAACGTCTGTGGTGCCTTCGTGGTGCTGACCATCGCCATGGCCATTGGCGCGCTGCTGGATATTCTCAACACCCTCTACCAGCGCCGCCCGAATGCGCACCTGAAGCCGATCAAGGGCTATCTGCAGGTGATCAAGATTGCCATCTTCGCCATCGCCGCGATCCTGATGGTGGCCGCCCTGATCGACCGCTCTCCGCTGATTCTGCTGTCCGGCCTCGGCGCCATGGCTGCGGTGCTGATGTTGATCTTCCAGGACACTCTGCTATCGCTGGTGGCCAGCGTGCAGATCTCCTCCAGCGATATCATCCGCGTCGGCGACTGGGTGGAAATGCCGCAGCTCAACGCCGACGGCGATGTGATCGACATCGCCCTGCACACGGTCAAGGTGCAGAACTGGGACAAGACCATCACCACCATCCCGACCAAGCGCTTCATCACCGACCCGTTCAAGAACTGGCGTGGCATGCAGGAGTCCGGCGGACGTCGGATCAAGCGCGCGATGTTTCTGGACCAGACCAGCGTTCACTTCCTCAGCGACGAAGAAATCGCACGGCTACGCCGCTTCATGCTCCTCGACGAATACCTCGACCGCAAGGATCAGGAGCTGCAGGACTGGAACACCAGGCTGGCCGAACACGGCAAGGAGGCGGTGAACACCCGCCGTATCACCAACATCGGCAGCTTCCGCGCCTACGTCGAGCACTACCTGCGGCACAACCCGAACATCCACCAGAACATGACCCTGCTGGTGCGCCAGCTCAGCCCGACTGCCGACGGCCTGCCGCTGGAAATCTACTGTTTCACCAACACCATCGCCTGGAATGCCTACGAAGGCATCCAGTCGGACATCTTCGACCACCTGCTGGCCATCCTCCCCGAGTTCGGCCTGCGCGTGTTCCAGCACCCGAGCGGTGCGGACATGCGCGAATTGCGACCCACCATCGCCGAGCAGCCAAGGGCGGTGCAATAGAACGCTAGTGGTGCGTCCCGGAACGACGTATTACAGAACCCTGCCCCAGAATCGGCCGGAGCTTGCCATGATCACTCTGCATCACCTGAACAACTCGCGCTCGCAACGCATCCTATGGATGCTCGAAGAGATTGGTATCGACTATCAGGTCAAGCATTACCAGCGCGACCCGCAGACCATGCTCGCCCCTGCCGAATTGCGCCAGGTGCATCCTCTGGGCAAGTCGCCGCTGATCACCGATGGCGAACTGACCCTTGCCGAGTCCGGCGCCATCATCGAATACCTGGCCGAGCGCTATGGCGATTGGTTACTGCCTGCCGCTGGCAGCGCGGAACGCTTGCGCTGCCGCTACTGGCTGCATTACGCCGAAGGATCGGCGATGCCGCCACTGCTGCTCAAGCTGGTGTTCGACAAGCTGCGCAGCGCGCCAATGCCGTTCTTCATGAAGCCAATCGCCCGCGGCATCGCGAACAAGGTCAGTCAGGCGTTCATCTCGCCGCAGTTGAAACTGCATTTCGACTACCTGGAGGGCCAACTGAGCGAGCACGACTGGTTCGCAGGCGATGCGTTCAGCGCTGCCGATATTCAGCTCAGTTTCCCACTTGAAGCAGCTGCCGCCCGTGGCGTACTCAACAACCACCCGCGCCTGAGCGATTTCCTGCAACGCATCCATGCCAGGCCAGCCTATCGCCGTGCCCTGGAAAAAGGCGGCGCCTACGACTACGCCGACTGAAGACGGATCATCGAGGGACGGGGGCGAGCCTGTGCACGCCCCCTGGAAACACGATTCGCCGAAAAAATCACTTTCAAAGCAATAAAATCCGCCAACAAAAGCTATCCGGCAATAAATCGGCGTTTTTTAAGCAAGCATTGCCATATCCACCTGCTATGGATAGGGTGCCCACATGAAAAACATCTTTCTCGTCCGCCAGCTCGCATGCCTGCGACTGGTCAGCCCGCGACTGCGAAGCCCCGCCTGAAACCCCGTTTCATGGCCGCCCGGCCTCGTGTTCGACTCCCATTTCGCAGGACCCGCTCATGACCATGCTCAAAGACCCGTCGAAGAAGTACCGCCCGTTCACTCAGATCCAGATTCCGGACCGTACCTGGCCGGACAAGATCATCGACAAGGCGCCGATCTGGCTGTCCACCGACCTGCGCGATGGCAACCAGTCGCTGATCGAGCCGATGGATGCCGAGAAGAAGATGCGCTTCTTCAAGTGCCTGGTGGCCGTGGGTCTGAAGGAAATCGAAGTGGGCTTCCCGTCCGCCTCGCAGACCGATTTCGACTTCGTGCGTGAGCTGATCGAAGGCGGCCACATTCCGGACGATGTGACCATCCAGGTGCTGACCCAGGCCCGTGACGACCTCATCGAGCGCACCTTCGAGTCGCTCAAAGGCGCCAAGAAGGCCATCGTCCACTACTACAACGCCTGCGCACCGAGCTTCCGCAAGATCGTCTTCAACCAGGACAAGGCCGGCGTCAAAGCTATCGCCGTGGCCGCTGGCACCACCATCAAGCGCCTGGCCGATGCCGCGCCGGAAACCCAGTGGGGCTTCGAGTATTCGCCGGAAGTGTTCAGCAGCACCGAAATCGACTTCGCCGTCGAGGTGTGCAACGCAGTGATCGGCGTGTTCCAGCCGACCCCGGCGAACAAGCTGATCCTCAACCTGCCCGCCACCATCGAGTGCGCCACGCCGAATAACTACGCCGACCAGATCGAGTGGTTCGGTCGTCACGTCGACCGCCGTGACAGCGTGCTGATCAGCGTACACACCCACAATGACCGTGGCACCGGCGTCGCCGCTTCCGAGCTGGCCGTCATGGCCGGCGCCGACCGCGTCGAAGGTTGCCTGTTCGGCAATGGCGAGCGCACCGGCAACGTCTGCCTGGTGACCCTGGCGCTGAACCTCTACACCCAGGGCGTCGACCCGGAGCTGGACTTCTCCGACATCGACGCCGTGCGCAAGGTGGTCGAGGACTGCAACCAGATTCCGGTGCACCCGCGCCACCCGTACGTCGGCGACCTGGTGCACACCGCCTTCTCCGGCTCGCACCAGGACGCCATCCGCAAGGGCTTCGCCCAGCAGAAGGACGATGCCCTGTGGGAAGTGCCGTACCTGCCTATCGATCCGGCCGACATCGGCCGTGACTACGAGGCGGTGATTCGTGTGAACAGCCAGTCCGGCAAAGGCGGCATCACCTTCCTGCTCGAGCAGGAATACGGCATCAGCCTGCCGCGTCGCATGCAGATCGAGTTCAGCCAGGTGGTGCAGCGTGAAACCGACCGCCTCGGCCTGGAAATGACTGCCACACAGATCTACCAATTGCTCGAGACCGAGTACCTGCAAGCGCGCAGCCCCTACGCCCTGAAAGGCCATCGCCTGCAGGAAGAAAACGGCACCAGCGCGGTGGATGTGGAAGTCATCGAAGGGAGTGAGAACCACCATTGGCGTGGCATCGGTAAAGGTCCACTGGAAGCGCTGGCTGCCGCGCTGCCGGTCGCCGTTGAAGTCATGGACTACAGCGAGCACGCCATCGGTGCCGGCACCAACGCCAAGGCGGCTGCCTACATCGAACTGCGCGTCAATGGCGGTCGTGCCCTGCACGGCATCGGCATCGACGAGAACCTGACCACCGCAAGCTTCCGCGCCCTGTTCAGCGCCTTGAACCGCGCCCTGAGCCAGGCCGAGTCGCAAGCGGCCTGAGCCTTCAGCGCCACTCACAAAAACGCCGGGCATTGCCCGGCGTTTTTGTATGCGTAACCCGGATGAAATCCGGGAACTTGACACTCAAATATCGAAAATCATCAGCACCGCGAACATCAGTGCGGCCAGGCCAATGGTGAACATCAGGCCAATACCCGCCGCCCGCCAATTGGAGAGGTACGCACCACCCGCCTCGGCATGCTGCTTGAGATCGGCCTCGAGCAGGTTCTTGGCCAACATGATCATCGCCATCAGTTGCGCGATGGCGAAAGGCAGGGCGGGTACCTCCTCGGGCAACACGAAAGCCAAGACCAAGGTGACGATCAGAAGCACGACGGAAATGCCCCAGACCATCGCTACTCGATCTGCCTTGCCGAGCAATTGCAGGTTATGCGCCAGCAGCCATGCACCGGCCAGCGGCGTACCAATGAAGGTAGCCAGGCCAACGCCTGCGATGCTGTAGAGCGGCAACTGAGTGGTGGTGCTCGGCTGCAGATCGGCCTGCGGCGTCTGGAAGGGATTGCTCTGTTGCACGTCCATGTCATGTAGCTCCTTGTTCAGTTGAATGTGAAAGCGTCCGCGTCCAGGTGCGCCGGGAAGCGCTCGCGATAGGTACTCAGAGCGTCATGCGACAGCCGAGTGCGGAACACGCCATCGCCCTCGCCTGCCGTCAGCAGCGCCTCGCCCTGGAAATCCAGCACCTGAGAATCGCCAGTATAACCGTGACCCTTGCCGTCCTCGCCGACGCGGTTCACAGCCGCGACATAGCACAGGTTCTCGATGGCTCGCGCCGGCAGCAGGCGGTTCCAGTGTTGACGACGCGCGCCCGGCCAGTTGGCGGTATACAGCAGCAGATCGGTACCGCCGGCGTCACGGCTCCAGACGGGGAAGCGCAGGTCGTAGCAGATCAACGGGCGCACGCGCCAGCCCTTGAGGTCGAACACCACCTGCTGATTGCCAGCGCTGTAATGCTTGTGCTCACCGGCCATGCGGAACAGGTGGCGTTTGTCGTAATACGCGAAAGAGCCATCCGGGCGCGCCCAAAGCAGGCGATTACGGTAGCTGCCGTCAGCGGCCTGAATGATCAGACTGCCGCAGATCACCGCGCCGATACGCTGCGCCTGCTCGCTTAGCCAGATGCTGCTGGGTCCATCCCCAGGCTCAGCCAATTCGGCCGACTCCATGGAAAAACCGGTGGTGAACATCTCCGGCAGGATCACCAGGTCAGCGCCACGGGCCTGTTCCAGCAAGGTCTGGAAGTGCTCGCGGTTGGCGGCCGGATCGTGCCAGGCCAACGTGGTCTGGATCAGCGCCAGTTCGAGATCGGGTTTGTTGCTCATTTGTAGGCCTCGCTCACCGTAGGGCGGGTGAAACCCGCCAACACCTCAGAGGCGGGTTACACCCGCCCTACCCCTCATACCGCGCTGAGCTTCTCTGCCGCCTGGCGCAGGGTTTCCTCACGCTTGGCGAAGCAGAAACGCACCAGGCGCATACCCTGAGGTGCCGACTGATAGAACACCGACACCGGAATAGCCGCCACACCATGCTCGCGGGTCAGCCACTCGGCCATGGCCACGTCATCCAGATCAGGGCGAATCGCCGAATAGTCGGCCAGTTGGAAATAGGTGCCCGGCGCGCGGGTGAAGGTGAAGCGCGAGCCAGCCAGCAGGTCGCAGAACAGGTCGCGCTTGGCCTGGTAAAAGGCCGGCAGTTCTTCGACATGCTCGGGGTGCGCGGCCATGAAGTCAGCCAGCGCGAACTGCAGCGGCGTCACCCCGCAAAAGTTGACGTATTGGTGGATCTTGCGCAGCTCGGCGGTCAGTGCCGGTGGCGCCACCACGTAGCCGGTCTTCCAGCCGGTGACGTGATAGGTCTTGCCGAAGGAGCTGACCACGAAGGCGCGCTGATACAGCTCGTCGTGGGCCAGCACGCTGGCATGCCGCTGGCCGTCATAGATCAGGTGCTCGTAGACCTCGTCGCTGATCACATGGATATTGCGCCCACGAATCAGCTCGGCCAGCTTATCCAGGTCAGCGCGGGTCAGCAGCGCACCGCTGGGATTATGCGGGGAGTTGAGGAAGATCAGTCGGGTGCGCGGAGTGATCACATCGGCCAGACGCTGCCAATCGACAGCGAAGTCCGGCAATGCCAACGGCACATGCACACAACGCCCACCGGCCAGCTCCACCGACGGCTCGTAACTGTCGTAGCAAGGGTCGAGCACGATGGCTTCATCCCCCGGGTGAATCAGCGCCTGCACCGCGCAGAAGATCGCCTCGGTGGCCCCAGGCGTGATGGTGATCTCGCTATCGGCATCGCGCTGCACGCCATAGCTGCGGGCGAGCTTGGCCGCCACCTGCTGACGTAGCGCGGGCAAGCCGGTCATTGGCGAATACTGGTTGCGCCCTTCCATGACGTGCCGCGCCACGGCCTCACGCAGTGCCTGCGGCCCATCGAAGTCGGGAAAGCCCTGAGACAGGTTGATCGCGCCAACATCGGCAGCGAGCTGGGACATGCGCGTGAAGATGGTGGTGCCGACGTTGGGCAGTTTACTGGCGAGCATCGCGACTTCCTACGAAGAACAAGGCAAGCCGCGAGGATAGCCGAAGGGCGCAGCAGGCGGCACCTGCGCTGCTTATGAAAAAGCGTTGGAAGCTTATGCCGTACACGCCGGGCGATACCCGGCGTGCAGGGGCCAAAGGCGATTACTTGCGCTTGTCCTTGCGCTTTTTCTCGGCCTTCTTGTGGTGGCTCATCAGGCGGCGCTTCTTGTTCACCTGACGGTCGGTGAGCTTGTTCTTGTTGCCCTCGTAGGGGTTTTCACCGCCCTTGTACTCGATGCGAATCGGCGTACCGACCAGCTTCAGCACACGGCGGAAGGTGTTTTCCAGGTAACGGGTGTAGGCGCGCGGCACGGCGTCGACCTGGTTACCGTGGATTACGATCAGCGGCGGGTTGGCACCGCCCAGGTGGGCATAGCGCAGCTTGATGCGGCGACCGTTGACCAGAGGCGGCGCGTGGTCGCTGACGGCATCTTCGAGAATCTGCGTCAGGCGGCTGGTCGGCCAACGGGTGATCGCCGACTTGAACGAGGCCTGCACCGACTTGTACAGATGGCCCACGCCAGTGCCGTGCAGGGCGGAAATGAAGTGGATATCGGCGAAGTCGACGAAGAACAGCCGGCGCTCCAGCTCGGTCTTCACATAATCCTTCTGCCCCTGGTCCATGCCGTCCCATTTGTTCAGGGCAATGACCAGAGCGCGGCCGCTTTCCAGCACGAAGCCGAGCAGGTTGAGGTCGTGGTCGACCACACCTTCGCGGGCGTCCATGACGAACACCACGACGTTGGAGTCCTGAATGGCCTGCAGCGTCTTGACCACGGAGAATTTCTCCACAGCCTCGAAGATCTTGCCGCGACGGCGCACGCCGGCAGTGTCGATCAGCGTGTACTTCTCGTCGTCGCGCTCGAACGGAATGTAGATGCTGTCGCGCGTGGTTCCCGCCTGGTCATAGACGATGACCCGCTCTTCACCGAGCATGCGGTTGACCAGGGTGGACTTGCCGACGTTGGGGCGACCGATGATGGCCAGCTTGATGCCGTCCTTCTCGCTCGGGCCGGGAATGCGCTTGGCCTCCTGGCCTTCCAGCACCTCCTCGTCTTCGGCACCCTCCTCCGGCTCGCCGGCGTCCTTGGGGAACGCGCCGAGAACCACTTCCAGCATCTGGGTGATACCGCGGCCGTGAGCACCGGCAATCGCCAGTGGTTCACCCAGGCCCATGGGGCTGAATTCGGCGCGAGCCAGGTCGACATCGAGGTTGTCGACCTTGTTCACCACGAGGAAGCTCTGCTTGTTACGACGGCGCAGGTGCTCGCCGATCATCTGGTCGGAGGCGGTCATGCCAGCGCGCGCGTCCACCAGGAACAGCACGGCATCGGCCTCTTCGATGGCCTGCAGCGACTGCTCGGCCATCTTCGCGTCGATGCCTTCCTCGTCACCGGAAATACCACCGGTGTCGATCACGATATAGGTGCGCCCCTGCCACTTCGCCTCGCCATACTGGCGGTCGCGGGTCAGACCGGACAGGTCGCCGACGATAGCGTCGCGGCTGCGGGTCAGGCGGTTGAAGAGCGTGGACTTGCCGACATTCGGCCGGCCCACCAGGGCAATTACGGGAACCATCAGGCTCTCCACTCGGTTAATTCAGAAAATGCAAAGGCCGCTGCAAGGGCAGCGGCCAGGGTGTTTCATGCTGTCGGGTTACCGGCAGCATAGCGTGTTACTTGATGGTCAGTGCCACCAACTTGCCGCTATTACCGTAGACGTACAACCAGTCACCCACCACCAACGGCTGGGCACGCAGGCCGTCGCTGTCGATGCGGGTACGGCCGACGAAGCGACCATCGACCTGGCTCAGCAGGTGCAGATAGCCTTCGTAGTCACCCACGGCGACATAACTCGAGAACACTGCCGGGCCCGACAGCTGGCGACGCGCCATCGAATCGTTGCTCCACAGGGCCGAAGCGCTGCGCTCGTCGATACCTTCGACGGTGCCGTTGGCCATGCTGACATAGACGTTACCGAAACCTTGAGCGACGCCAACCGAGCTGGATGCCTCGCGCTGCCAGAGTACGCGACCGGACTCCAGATCCATGGCCGCGACACGGCCCTGGTAGCTCACCGCGTAGACGGTGCCGCCGGACAACAGCAGGCCGCCGTCGATGTCGACAACACGCTCCAGTTCGGAACGACCCTGCGGGATGGCGATACGCTGCTCCCAGACCGGCAGGCCGCGCTGGGCGTCGACCGCAATCACCTTGCCGCTGGACAGACCGGCGACCACCAGGCGGTTGGTCACCAGCGGAGCGCCAGTGCCGCGCAGGGTCAGTACGGCCGGGGTGTTCTCGACGATCCAGCGCTGGCTGCCGGTGCTGGCATCGAAGGCAATCAGACGGTCGTCCTGGGTCTGCACCACGACGATATCGCCGTTGCTAGCCGGCGCAGCCAGCACTTCGCTGGTCACGCGCGAACGCCATTGTTCTTCACCGTCACTGGAGTCCAGGGCGATCACTTCACCCTTGAGGGTACCCAACAATACCTGGCCGTAGCCTACACCGATGGCGCCGGATACCGGGATTTCAAGCTTCTTGCGCCAGATGACCTTGCCGCTGGTGCGGTCCATGGCCATGACCAGACCTTCGACATCAGCGGCGTATATCACATCACCGTCGATGGCCGGCACCAGCATGTTGAAGGTATCGCCCTGACCATCACCAACGGAGCGGCTCCACTCGGTACGCAGCTCGACTTCGGCGTCGAACTTGGTCAGTTCGGCGGGCGGCAGTTCCTTCTTGCTATTGCTGCTGCAACCCACGGCCAGAACGGCCAGAGCCAGCAGTGCGGCATTCTTCCAACGCATCACGTCACGCATCCCCTTTTGCCAGGTCGTCCAGCTTCATCTGCAGACCGCCAACAGCGGCGTCTTCGGCCAGCGCATCCTTGGCCTTCTGATAGGCGGCGTGCGCGTCATCGCTGCGACCCAGTTGTACCAGCAGATCGCCCTTGAGTTCTTCGCGGCTGGCGAGGAAAGCGTCCTCGACCTTGGCATCGAGCAGTTTCAACGCATCGTCAGTCTTGTCCTGGGCTGCCAGAACACGGGCCAGACGCTGACGCGCCAGCTCACCGAGCGTGGCGTCGGCCGGCTTGTCGAGCACGCGCTGCAGCGCGGCAGCGGCATCGTCGAGACGGTCGGCTTCGACGGCGACCTTGGCGACGAACAGGTTGCCGTACTGGGCGTAGTGGCTACCGCCAAACTCACTGTCGAGCTTGCCGGCCAGTTCGGCGACTTTAGCAGCATCGGGCTTACCGGCTGGGTCCAGTGCCGTTTCCAGCAACTGCTGATAAAGCACGGAGGCGCTTTGCGCCTGATTGTCCTGATACTTCTGCCAGCCCTGCCAGCCGAATACAGCTACCAGCGCCAATACGCCGCCGGCCAGCAAAGGCTTGCCGTTACGATCCCACCAGTCCTTCATTTGTGCGATCTGTTCGTCTTCGGTCTGCATGTCTAACCCCGTACTCCTAATCGAGAGCCTGCTCAGGCCTGCTGGCAGGCAGCCAGATGCTCAGCCAGAGCATCCCAGGCAACACTTTGTTGTTCACTGTCGTCACGCAGCGGTTTGCAACCTACCACGCGCCCTGCCAATTCGTCGTCCCCCAGAATCAGCGCATAGCGTGCGCCACTCTTGTCGGCCTTCTTGAACTGGCTCTTGAAACTGCCACCACCGGAGTTGAGCAACAGGCGCAGTCCCGGCAATTCGTCACGCAGGCGCTCGACCAGCGCCAGAGCAGCCAGCTCGGCAGCCTCGCCAAAGGCACAGATGTAAACATCGGCGGCGCGATTGAGGTCAGCCGGTAGCAACTGCAGGGTCTCCAGCAGCAGCACCAGACGCTCGACACCCATGGCGAAACCGACGCCTGGCGTAGCCTTGCCACCCAACATGGAAACCAGGCCATCGTAGCGGCCACCAGCACATACAGTGCCCTGGGAGCCGAGCTTGTCGGTGACCCACTCGAACACGGTGCGATTGTAGTAATCCAGACCGCGCACCAGTTTGTGATTGATCTGGTAGCGAATGCCGGCTGCATCCAGGCGCGCCTTGACGCCCTCGAAGTGCAGGCGCGATTCCTCATCGAGGTAATCGCCCAAGGTCGGTGCGCCTACCAGCGCGGCCTGGGTCGCTTCGTTCTTGCTGTCGAGGATGCGCAGCGGATTGGTGGTCAGGCGACGCTGGCTGTCTTCATCGAGCTGATCGAAACGCTCCTGCAAGTAGGCTACCAGTGCGTCGCGATAAGCCGCACGCGCCTCGCTGGAACCCAGGCTGTTGAGCTGCAGGGTCACGGCATCAGACAAACCGAGCTTTTTCCACAAACGCCAGGTGAGCACGATCAGCTCGGCATCGACGTCCGGCCCCGGCAGGTTGAAGGCTTCCACGCCGACCTGATGGAACTGGCGATAGCGACCTTTCTGCGGCTTCTCGTAGCGGAACATGGGGCCGGCGTACCACAGTTTCTGCACCTGGCCGCCGCCGGAAAGACCATGTTCGAGCACGGCACGCACGCAACCGGCAGTGCCTTCGGGACGCAGAGTCAGGGATTCTTCGTTGCGATCAAGGAAGGTGTACATCTCCTTGTCGACCACGTCGGTGCCTTCACCGATACCGCGAGCGAACAGCTCGGTGTACTCGACGATGGGCAGGCGGATTTCCTTGTAGCCGTAGCCATCGAGCAGGCTGACCAGGGTACTTTCCAGGTAGCGCCAGGCAGGCGTCTGCTCCGGCAGGATATCGTTCATGCCACGAATGGCTTGCAGGGACTTGCTCAAGTGTATTCCTTACGCACGGATCAGCCGCGCACGATCACGGCCGCATCGGCGGCGAGCTTTTCGGCCGCCTTGTCGCGGATGAGCTTTTCCAGCTCGTCCACCAGGTTTTCGTTGGTCAGCTTCGAGGCGGGCTTGCCGTCGATATAGACCAAGTTGTTCGGGCTACCGCCGGTGAGGCCGATATGCGCCTCCTTGGCTTCGCCGGGCCCGTTGACCACGCAGCCGATCACGGCCACGTCCAGCGGCACCAGCAGGTCCTCGACACGCGTTTCCAGCTCGTTCATGGTCTTGACCACATCGAAGTTCTGCCGCGAACAGCTCGGGCAGGCGATGAAGTTGATACCGCGAGAACGCAGACGCAGGGATTTGAGGATATCGAAACCAACCTTGATCTCCTCCACCGGATCGGCAGCCAGAGAGATACGGATGGTATCGCCAATGCCGTCGGCCAGCAGCATGCCCAGACCGACTGCCGACTTGACCGTGCCGGAGCGCAGGCCACCCGCTTCGGTGATACCCAGGTGCAGCGGCTGCTCGATCTGCTTGGCCAGCAGGCGGTAGGCTTCTACAGCCATGAAGACGTCGGAGGCCTTCACACTGACCTTGAAGTCGGGGAAGTTCAGGCGGTCAAGGTGTTCGACATGACGCAGCGCCGACTCCACCAGAGCTTCCGGGGTCGGCTCGCCATATTTCTTCTGCAGATCCTTTTCCAGCGAACCGGCATTGACGCCGATACGAATCGGAATGCCTTTGTCACGGGCAGCCTCAACCACCGCCCTGACGCGATCCTCGCGACCGATGTTGCCCGGGTTGATCCGCAGGCAATCGACGCCCAGCTCGGCCACGCGCAGGGCGATCTGGTAATCGAAGTGGATGTCGGCTACCAGCGGTACACGTACCTGCTGCTTGATCCGGCCGAAGGCTTCGGCCGCATCCATGTCCGGCACGGAAACGCGCACGATATCGGCGCCGGCATCTTCCAGGCGACGGATCTGTGCCACGGTAGCGGCCACATCGTTGGTGTCGGTATTGGTCATGCTCTGCACGGTGATCGGCGCATCGCCGCCCACCGGTACCGAGCCAACCCAGATCTTGCGCGACAGTCGGCGCTTGATCGGCGATTCGCAATGCATGCTTTACAACCCCAGTTTCAGGCGCGCGGTTTCGCCGGTCATATGCGGCGCAACGTCCACGCTTTGGCCGTTGTAGGTCACCTGGGCGCCACGGGCAAAGCCCAGGCGCAGCTCCATCGGTGCTTTGCCGGTCAGTTCGATGCTTTCGCCACTGCGCTTGAGCGCGCTGACCAGGACCTTTCCATCGGCATCGGTCACTTGTGTCCAGCAATCAGCAGTGAACTGTACGTTCAGCGCAGCCTGCCCGGCTGGAACGGCAACAGGGGCGGCAGGCTCCGTGGCAGGCGCTGTTGTACTGGCAGCAGCTGCTGGCTCATTCGCCACGGCGGCTGCCGGAGTTTCTGGCGCGCTTTCCGGCGCAGCATCTGAAGCTGCAGGCTGTTCTGCGACCGAGGACTCTTCCGGTGCCTCACCCGGCTCGACTGGCAACAGCAGAGGGCTGCCCTGCTCGCCGCCCTGAGCATCGACTACCGCCTGGTCTTCCGGCTCGGCAAGCGAATGAACCTGGGTGGTACCGTCGGCCCCCTCGACTTCTACATGTTCCAGGCCCAGGTCAGCCAGGCTGGCACCTGGGCGCCCCTGATCCTGCCACCAGACAAAACCGCCGCCGATCAACGCCAGCAACAACAGGAAACTCACCAGGCGCAGGATGCTCTGCGAATAACGCACAGGCTCTTCGATACGACCAAGGGCATGCACACTGCTGCCAGTGGCGTCGGTGCCGGTGAACTGGTCGAACTCCATTACCAGCCGGTTCTGGTCCATTTCGAGCAGCTTGGCGTAGGCCCGGATATAGCCACGCGCAAAGGTGGTGCCCGGCAGCTTGTCGAAAGCACCGGCTTCGATCTGGGCCAGACGTTGTGGCGTCAGGTTAAGCTGAGTTGCCACTTCGGCAACACTCCAGCCCTTGATTTCTCTGGCCTGGCGCAGGGTTTCACCTGGATTTGTCGGCATCGGCTGAGCCACTTCGCTATGTGCCGCGTTCATTGTTGCCCCGAAACAAATTGCTGATATTCCTGAGAGGCCGGATACAGACGACGCAACTGCAAGCCAAGGCTGGCAGCACGGTCACGATCCTCAAACACTTCGGCTAGACGCGCGCCAAGCAACAGGCTACGCGCATTCTGTGGCGCTATTTCGCTGTAGCTGTCGTAGTAACGGCGCGCTGGCACATATTCTTTGTCTTCATAGGACAGCGCCGCCATTTCCAACAAAGCGCGCGGCTGGCGGCTGCTCAGGCGCAAGGCACGCTGGAGGTATTCCTTGGTCTGCTCGCGCTGACCGAGTTGCAAAGCAGTCATCCCGAGGTTCTCGAACACCCGCGAACGCTCTGGGTAGAGGTTATCTTCAGCGGCCTTGAGATACGTGCTCATCGCCTCGTCGTAGCGTTTCTGCTCGAACAGAAAGCCACCGTAGTTATTGAGCAGACGGGCGTCCTTCGGGCGCTGGGACAACGCTTTGCGAAAATGCTCATCGGCCAGCTTCGGCTCCATTTCCAGCTGGAACGCCATGGCCAGCGCGGCATGCGCATCCGCATTGGAGGAGTCCAGATCGAGTGCGTTCTTCAGCGGCACCTTGGCGCGCTGGGTATCACCTTGCTGGATATAGGCAATCCCCAGTTGTACGTAGGCATCACGTGCCTTCTCACGTCCTTCAGCCGTACGCATAGGGTCAACATCGCCGGTGGTCACACAACCAGCAAGCAGGCTGACAACGAGCAATAACAGCGCAGGGCGCAAGGTCATAGGCATCCTCTCTTCAATTTCGATTGGCGGCAGTGCGAGGCTCTTGCGCCTCGTTGCCCAGCTGACGCACTGCGATGTAACGCTCACTGCGCCGAGTACGGTCCATGACCTGGCCAACCAATTGGCCGCAGGCCGCATCGATATCGTCACCACGCGTCGTGCGCACCGTGACGTTATGACCAGCCTTGTGCAACAGGTCCTGGAAGCGGCGAATGGCGTTATTGCTCGGCCGCTCGTACCCCGAGAAGGGGAAGGGATTAAACGGAATCAGGTTGATCTTGCAAGGTACATCGGCCAGAAGTGCGATCATCTGCTCAGCGTGCTCAGGCTGATCGTTGACGCCTTTGAGCAGGGTGTACTCGATGGTCAGCACGCGTTTCTCGCCCAGCTTGGAGACGTAGCGCTTGCAGGCCGCCAGCAGCATGTCCAGCGGGTACTTCTTGTTGATCGGCACCAACTGATTGCGCAACTCGTCATTGGGCGCGTGCAGCGACAGCGCCAGGGACACGTCGATGACTTCGGCCAGCTTGTCGATCATCGGTACCACGCCGGAGGTGGACAGGGTCACCTTGCGCTTGGAAATGCCATAACCGAGGTCGTCCATCATGATCTGCATGGCGGAAACGACGTTGTCGAAGTTCAGCAGCGGTTCGCCCATGCCCATCATCACCACGTTGGTGATGGCGCGATCGATCTTCGCCGGCACGCTGCCGAAGGATTTGTTGGCGATCCACACCTGGCCGATGATCTCGGCACTGGTCAGGTCGCTATTGAAGCCTTGTTTGCCGGTGGAGCAGAAGCTGCAATCCAGGGCACAACCGGCCTGGGACGAAACACAAAGCGTGCCGCGACCGTTCTGCGGAATATAAACGGTTTCCACACAGCTACCCGACGCCACACGCACCACCCACTTGCGCGTGCCATCGGCAGAAATATTTTCGCTGACCACTTCCGGGCCGCGAATCTCGGCAGAGGCCTCGAGCTTTTCGCGCAAGGCCTTGCCGACATTGGTCATGGCGGCGAAATCATCGACGCCAAAGTGGTGAATCCACTTCATTACCTGGCCGGCACGGAAGCGCTTCTCGCCGATGGACTCGAAGAACTGTTCCATTTCCGGCTGGGTCAGGCCCAGCAGGTTGATCTTGCCGGTGGTATTGGTCATGGCTTCACCCTCGCTTCAATCGCCAATCAGCGAATGCGCGCGCACTGCTCGGTAGCGGAGAAGAAGTAAGCGATCTCGCGAGCTGCGGAGGCTTCGGAATCCGAACCGTGAACAGCGTTTTCGTCGATGGAAACGGCGAAGTCAGCACGGATGGTGCCGGCAGCGGCTTCTTTCGGGTTGGTGGCACCCATCAGTTCACGGTTCTTGGCAACGGCGTTTTCGCCTTCCAGAACCTGAACGATGACCGGGCCGGAAGTCATGAAGGCAACCAGATCCTTGAAGAAGCCACGCTCGCTGTGCTCAGCGTAGAAACCAGCGGCTTCGCGCTCGGACAGTTGCACCATCTTCGAAGCGACAACGCGCAGGCCGGCTTTTTCGAAACGGGTGGTGATCTCACCGATGACGTTCTTGGCAACGGCGTCAGGCTTGATGATGGAGAAAGTACGTTGAACAGCCATGTGAAGCTCCAGAAACTTTAGGGTTAAAGCGAAAAATTAAACCCGCGAATTATACGCGGGTTCCAGTTAAAAGCGTAGGGCGGGCGCCGTAAGCGCCTGTTTCAATCGAGCTCTTCGATCCAGGCGGCCTGTATTGCCTCCAGCACTTTCTCCCCCCCGCGTTGCGGGTCATCGGAAAACTGCGGCAAGGACACGACCCAACGGTGCAGATCGACGAAGTTCACGTAGCGCGGATCGACATCCGGCTTCTGCTCGCTCAGCTCGATGGCAATGTCCAGTACATCGGCCCATTTCAGACTCATGATCATGCTTCCTGCTTAACGTGAAAGTCGCGTAGCGACAACTTTATCTGGGCCCTTCTCCCTTTGGGAGAAGGTGGCGCGAAGCGCCGGATGAGGGAGCTGCCTGTCAGTGCGGCGCTTCGGCTGCGTGGTTAAGCGAATATTTGGGAATCTCGACGGTGATATCTTCCTCACCAACGATAGCCTGACAGGCCAGGCGCGACTGAGCCTCGAGCCCCCAAGCCTTGTCCAGATAATCCTCTTCCAACTCATCCGCCTCGTTCAGCGAATCGAAACCTTCGCGCACGATGCAGTGACAGGTGGTGCAGGCACACACACCGCCACAAGCGCTTTCCATCTCGATATGGTGCTCGTGCGCCAGCTCGAGGATGGAAACACCAGGCTCAGCCTCTACCACCAGACCATCCGGGCAGAATCGCTCGTGAGGCAGAAAAATTACCTGCGGCATCAATTATTCCTCGATCTCATTCAGATTGCGCCCTGCCAGCGCGGCTTTTACCGTCGAATCCAGGCGGCGAGCCGCGAAAGCATCAGTGACCTGCGACAGCCGCTTGGTCTGCCGCTCGATCGCCAGGCCATCATTGCCCGCCAGCAAATCGCGTAATTCCTGCACCTGCAGCTCGATGACCTCGCGCTCCTCGGCATCCAGCAAACGCTCGCCATCGGCCTGCAGCGCCGCCTCGACGGCCTCGACCAGGCGCTGACCATCGACCAGCTGCTCACGCAGCACGCGGGCAGCCTTGTCGCCTCCAGCATTCTGGAAGGAGTCCTGCAGCATGCGTGCAATTTCGCCATCGGTCAGGCCATAAGACGGCTTGACCTGAATACTCGCCTCAATCCCAGAGCTCAGCTCACGCGCTGCGACACTAAGCAGGCCGTCGGCATCGACCTGGAAGGTCACGCGGATCTTCGCAGCCCCCGCCACCATCGGCGGAATACCGCGCAACTCGAAACGTGCCAGGGAGCGGCAATCAGCGATCAGTTCGCGCTCACCCTGCAGCACGTGAATCATCATGGCCGTCTGGCCATCCTTGTAGGTGGTGAACTCCTGCGCACGCGCCACCGGGATGGTGGTATTACGCGGGATCACCTTCTCCATCAGCCCGCCCATGGTTTCCAGGCCGAGCGACAGGGGGATCACGTCCAGCAGGAGCAACTCCTCGCCGTCATCACGCTGATTGCCCGCCAGGGCGTCGGCCTGGATCGCAGCACCAATAGCCACCACCTGATCCGGATCGATATTGGTCAGCGGCGCCCGACCGAACAGCTCGCCGACGGCCTCACGCACACCCGGGACACGGGTGGAGCCACCGACCATGACGACTGCACCCACCTCTTCCAGCTCGACGCCGGAATCACGCACAGCACGACGACAAGCCTTGAGACTGCGCGCCAGCATCGGCTCGATCAGCGCCTCGAACTGCGTGCGCGACAACGAACCTCGCCACTCACCATGGCTCAGCTCGACGCTATCAGCGTCCGTCAGTCCCTCTTTGGCCGCACAGGCAGTCTGCAGCAGGCTACGCTGGGTCGACGGATCGAGATCACTGGAAATACCGGCCTGCTGGATGATCCAGTCGGCTACGGCATGATCGAAGTCGTCACCGCCCAGCGCACTGTCGCCGCCGGTAGCCAGCACCTCGAATACACCTCCGGTCAGGCGCAGGATGGAAATGTCGAAAGTGCCACCGCCGAGGTCATAAATAGCAACCACGCCCTCGGCTTTCTGATCCAGACCATAGGCGACTGCAGCGGCAGTAGGCTCATTGAGCAGACGCAGAACGGTCAGGCCAGCCAGACGCGCAGCATCCTTGGTGGCCTGACGCTGAGCGTCATCGAAATAAGCCGGAACGGTAATCACCGCACCGACCAACTCACCGCCCAAGGTCTGTTCAGCGCGCAAGCGCAGGGTCTTGAGAATTTCCGCCGAGACTTCGACCGGGCTTTTCGCCCCCTGCACCGTCTCGATGAAGGGCATGTGCGACTCGCCTGCAGCGAAGCGATAAGGCATTTGTTCGCCGAGCTGATGCACGTCGGCGATACCCCGCCCCATCAGGCGCTTGACCGACAGCACGGTATTGAGCGGATCGCTGGCGGCCGCCAGTTTGGCCGACTCGCCGACCTCGATGCTGGTGGCGTGATAACGCACCGCCGAAGGCAGGATGACCTCGCCGGCAGCATCGGCCAGAGGCTCGGCCAGACCACTGCGCACAGCAGCGACCAGTGAATTGGTGGTGCCAAGGTCAATGCCCACTGCCAGCCGACGCTGGTGCGGTTGCGGGCTCTGTCCTGGCTCGGCGATCTGCAATAAGGCCATGGTCTTCTTGAAATCATCAGGCAGGCTGCCGAGGCAACCCACAGGTTAATCGTCGAGGCGCTCTTCTAGTTGGCGCACTTCATGGGAGAGCTTGTCGAGGAACTGCATGCGGCGCATCAGACGCTCAGCCTCTTCGCGACGAGCATCGTCGTCCCAGCATGCCGCGAAGCACTCATTGAGCGCCTCCTGAGCGGTCTTCAGACGACGCTTGAAGACCGCGACACCAGCCAGGTCGGCGTCGTCCTGCAGCTCTTCCAGCTCTTCGCGCAGCTGCATCTGCTGCAGGAGAAAATCCGGATCCTGCACCGTCACTTCCAGCGGCAACTCGGGGCCACGCATGGCCAGCAGGTAGCGGGCACGCTGAGACGGCGTTTTCAGAACCTGATACGCCTCGTTGAGGCAGGCCGAGCGCTCAAGCGCCAGGCGCTGCTCACGCTCACCGGCATCGGCGAAACGATCCGGATGAACCTGGCGCGCCAGCTCGCGGTAGCGAGCAGCCAGTTGATCCAGATCCAGACGAAAGCTCGGCTGCAGGTCGAATAGGGCGAAATGACAAGGATTACCCACGCGAGCGCCTCAAACGTTGAAGCTTTCGCCGCAACCGCATTCGCCGCGCACGTTAGGGTTGATGAACTTGAAGCCCTCGTTGAGGCCTTCCTTGACGAAGTCCAACTCGGTGCCATCGAGATAGACCAGGCTCTTGGGATCGATGATCACCTTGACGCCATGGCTCTCGAATACCTGATCCTCTGCCGCCAGCTCATCGACGAACTCGAGCACGTAGGCCAGGCCGGAGCAACCGGTAGTGCGCACCCCGAGGCGAATGCCCTCGCCCTTGCCGCGCCCTTCAAGAGAGCGTTGCACGTGGCGGGCAGCTGCTTCAGACATGGTGATGGCCATTACAAACCTCGTATCAGAGCAAGCCTTTCTTCTGCTTGTAGTCGCGCACAGCAGCCTTGATGGCATCTTCAGCGAGTACAGAGCAGTGGATTTTCACGGGCGGCAGGGCCAGTTCTTCGGCGAGCTGGGTGTTCTTGATGCTTTCGGCCTCATCGAGGGTCTTGCCCTTCATCCACTCGGTCGCGAGGGAGCTGGAGGCGATAGCCGAGCCGCAGCCGTAGGTCTTGAACTTGGCGTCTTCGATAACGCCACTTTCGCTGACCTTGATCTGCAGGCGCATCACGTCGCCACAGGCCGGCGCACCGACCATGCCGGTACCAACGTCAGGATCTTCGGCGTTAAGCTTGCCGACGTTACGCGGATTTTCGTAGTGGTCGATGACCTTGTCACTGTAAGCCATGTTGTACTTCCTCTCTCATCAGGTGCCGCTCTCCGGCGAACCGCTTGAAACCAAGCGATTCGCCTCGGCAGCTTTTAGTGTGCTGCCCATTCCACGGAAGAAATGTCGACACCTTCTTTGAACATATCCCACAGGGGCGACAGCTCGCGCAGCTTGTCCACGGCCTCACGGACCTTGGCAGCGGCGTAGTCGACCTCTTCTTCGGTGGTGAAACGACCGAAGGTGAAGCGGATCGAGCTGTGTGCCAGTTCATCATTGCGGCCCAGGGCGCGCAGCACGTAGGACGGCTCCAGGGAAGCCGAGGTGCAAGCCGAACCGGACGATACAGCGAGATCCTTGAGCGCCATGATCAGCGACTCACCCTCGACGTAGTTGAAACTCAGGTTAAGGTTGTGCGGCACGCGAGCAGTCAGACTGCCATTTACGTACAGCTCTTCCATATCTTCCAACTGGCGGTAGAAACGATCACGCAGAGCCGCGATACGCTGGTTCTCTGCCGCCATCTCTTCCTTGGCGATACGGAATGCTTCACCCATACCTACGCACTGGTGAGTGGCCAGGGTGCCCGAGCGCATACCGCGCTCGTGACCGCCGCCGTGAGTCTGCGCTTCCAGACGCACACGCGGCTTGCGGCGCACGTAAAGGGCACCGACGCCCTTGGGGCCGTAGGTCTTGTGCGCGGAGAAGGACATCAGATCGACCTTCATCTTTTCCAGATCGATTTCGACCTTGCCGGTGGACTGCGCGGCATCGACGTGCAGCAGCACACCGCGCGATCGGGTCAGCTCGCCGATGGCAGCGATGTCGTTGATGGTGCCAATTTCGTTGTTGACGTGCATGAGCGACACCAGGGTGGTGTCATCGCGCAGCACCGCCTCGACCATAGCTGGTGTAATCAGGCCGTCTTCGCCCGGCTCCAGATAGGTCACTTCGAAACCTTCACGCTCGAGCTGGCGAGTGGTATCCAGTACCGCCTTGTGCTCGATCTTCGAGGTAATGATGTGCTTGCCCTTGCTGGCATAGAAATGCGCTACGCCCTTGATCGCCAGGTTGTCGGACTCGGTAGCACCGCTGGTCCAGACGATCTCACGCGGATCAGCATTGACCAGTTCGGCGACCTGGCGACGGGAATTTTCCACCGCCTCTTCGGCCTTCCAGCCGAACACGTGGGAGCGCGAAGCCGGGTTGCCAAAGTTACCGTCGACCAGCAGGCATTCACTCATCTTCTGCGCAACACGCGGATCTACCGGCGTGGTGGCGGAATAATCGAGATAAATGGGCAATTTCATTGGGTTTCTCCTATCAGGCAAACGCCCTGCTCAGTCGATGGCAGACGCTTCAATCTTATCCAGGCGCGGCGTCCTGCCATTGCAGCGGCGCTGGTCCTGGCGCAACGCGACCTCTTGAACCTCATGGCGCGCAACCAGATCAGCCAGGCTGATGCCACTGAGGAACTCATGAATCTGCTGACTGAGATCGCACCACAGGTGATGGGTCAGACAGGTGTCACCAGAGTGGCAATCACCTTGCCCCTGGCAACGCGTGGCATCTACCGACTCGTTGACCGCATCGATCACCTGAGCCACCTGAATGCCGCGCATGTCACGCGAAAGCTGATAGCCGCCACCCGGCCCGCGAACACTGGAAACCAGACTGCCACGGCGCAGCTTGGCGAACAGTTGCTCGAGATAAGACAGGGAGATGCCCTGCCGCTCGGATATATCGGCCAGGGAAACGGGACCGTGCTGTGCGTGCAACGCCAGATCTAGCATGGCGGTAACGGCGTAACGGCCTTTGGTGGTCAGTCGCATGGCTCTACCACGGAATCACTGAATTGCGACGAAGTATGCGATTCCCGAGTATTTAAGTCAACTATAAGACCGATTGATTTACTCAGGATTGACCGCAAAAAGAGGCGGCATCATAGCAAATGCCGCCCCTGCGCGCATCAGGCAGCAGGCTTGTCGCCCTGCCCCTTGCACACCTCGGCGAAGTCTTCGTCACGCAGTGCAGGCAGCGCCTTGGCGCGGTAGTCGCAATCCATCGAGTCCAGCGCCTTGTTGACATCCTCGAGCCGCCCGTCGACAGCATGCAGATGATCGAGCAACTGGCCGATGGCGCGCGCTACCGGGTCGGGCATGTCCTGACCGACACCATAAGCATCGAAACCGATCTTCTCGGCCATGGCCTGACGCTTGGCTTCCTGCTCGTCATCGGACTTGACGATGATCTTGCCGGGAATGCCGACCGCAGTCGCCCCCGCCGGCACAGCCTTGGTCACCACCGCATTGGAACCGATCTTGGCCCCGGCACCGACCGTGAACGGCCCCAGCACCTTGGCGCCAGCGCCAACCACAACACCATCCTCCAGAGTGGGATGGCGCTTGCCCTTGTTCCAACTGGTGCCACCCAGAGTCACGCCCTGATAGAGCGTGACGTCATTACCGATCTCGGCAGTCTCGCCGATGACAATGCCCATGCCATGGTCGATGAAGAAGCGTCGCCCGATCTTCGCCCCCGGGTGAATTTCGATACCGGTCATCCAGCGCCCGAAGTTGGACACCACGCGCGCCAGCCACTTCCAGCCCGAACGCCACAATGCATGCGCCACACGATGCAGCCATACCGCATGCAGTCCCGGATAGCAGGTCACCACCTCGAAGGCATTGCGCGCCGCCGGGTCACGGTGAAAAACGCTCTGTATATCCTCTCGAATGCGTTCAAACATCAGACTTCCCCTGTTTATGAGGCTCTCCACGCACGGCCTTCTCTGTCTCGGTAAGGATGCCGCGCAGGATATTCATCTCCAACTTGCTCACCGCACTGCGCCCATATAGCCGACGCAAGCGAGTCATCAGGTGCCGCGGCCTCTGTGGATCGAGAAAACCGATCATCACCAGAACTCGACGCAAATGTCCGTAGAAGGACTCCAGCTCATCTGCCGTCGCCGCCTGCGAATTGCGCATCGTGGTCGCCTCAAGCTTCTCCGCCTTGGTCGGCAGACTCGAAGCCGCCAACCAGGCCATGCGCACCTCATAGGCCAGCACCTGCACCGCCGCCGCCAGGTTCAGCGAACTGAACTCAGGGTTGGACGGGATATGCACGTGGTATTGACATCGCTGCAGTTCCTCGTTGGTCAAACCGGCGTATTCACGACCGAAGACCAACGCCACTTCGCTACCAGCAGCGGCCTGCTCACAACTGGCCACGCCGCACTCGCGCGGATCCAGCAGCGGCCAGGGAATACGCCGATCACGTGCACTGGTACCAATCACCAGAGTGCAACCGACCAGCGCCTCTTCAAGACTACCAACGACCTGCGCAGCATCCAGCACATCGGTCGCACCGGACGCGCGCGCCACGGCGTCAGCACTGGGAAAATCCTCCGGCGCGACCAGCACCAGACGCGACAAGCCCATGTTTTTCATCGCCCGCGCAGCACCGCCGATATTGCCCGGATGACTGGTGCCCACCAAAACGACGCGAATATTGTCCAGCAACGCAGACACTCTCAGAAACGATTAGGGCAACGATCTTACCCAAGCCCTTGTGTGATTGCCATGCGGGGTACAGACGGCGCTTCATCGGCAACGGTTTTCTGCTAACATGGCCGGCTTTCTTTAACGCCCCAGGTGAACCTCCCATGCAGCCCATGCTGAATATCGCCCTGCGCGCCGCTCGCAGCGCCGGTGAAATGATCTTTCGCTCCATCGAGCGCCTGGATGTCATCTCGGTAGACGAGAAGGATGCCAAGGATTACGTCACCGAGGTCGACAAGGCCGCCGAGCTGATGATCGTCCAAGCCATTCGCAAGGCCTACCCGACCCACAGTTTCCTGGGCGAAGAAGGTGGCGTGCTTGAGGGTAGCGGCGATGGCGCCGACTATCAGTGGATCATCGATCCGCTGGACGGCACCACCAACTTCATCCGCGGTGTTCCGCACTTCGCCATCAGCATCGCCTGCAAATACCGCGGCCGCCTCGAGCACGCCATCGTCCTCGACCCGGTGCGCCAGGAAGAATTCACCGCCAGCCGTGGCCGTGGCGCCGCCCTCAATGGCCGCCGCCTGCGCGTGAGCAACCGCAAGAGCCTGGACGGCGCACTGCTGGGCACTGGCTTCCCGTTCCGCAACGAGCAGCTGGATAACCTCGAGAACTACCTGGGCATGTTCCGTAGCCTGGTCGGCCAGACCGCCGGCTTACGCCGTGCCGGTGCCGCCAGCCTGGATCTGGCTTATGTCGCAGCCGGCCGCTACGACGCCTTCTGGGAGTTCGGCCTGTCCGAGTGGGACATGGCAGCTGGCGCCCTGCTGATTCAGGAAGCAGGCGGCCTGGTCAGCGATTTCACCGGTGGTCATGAATTCCTCGAGAAAGGCCAGATCGTTGCCGGCAACACCAAATGCTTCAAGGCCGTACTGACTGCGATCCAGCCACACCTGGCGCCCTCGATGAAGCGCTGAGCTTCCGTCGAGCAATAAAAAACGCCCCGAGGGGCGTTTTTTATTGCTCCAGATTCTTACTGGGCCTGCTGCACCAGTACCAGCTCACCCTGTTTGTTGACCGGGATACGGCTGCCCGGATCACGATCCATGCGCACGTTGCCGACCTTTTCACCCAGCTGGTACTTCACGTCGTAGCCCACCAGTTTCTCGCTGGTATCGGTCACAGTGTTGCAGCGGGTTTCAGTGGTGGTGTAGGTGTCACGCTGCTGCATGCCCTCCTGAACCTTGTTGCCGGCATAACCGCCGCCAACTGCACCGGCTACTGTAGCGATCTTCTTGCCAGTGCCGCCGCCGATCTGGTTACCCAGCAGACCACCCGCGATGGCGCCGATGGCAGTACCGGCAATCTGGTGCTGATCCTGTACCGGACGCTGACGGGTAACCGCCACGTCCTTGCACACTTCGCGCGGCGTTTTCACGGTTTCATTGATCGGGGTTACGGCCAGCACCTCGGCGTAGTCCGGACCACGATCAACCAGACTGTACGTGGCAACAGCACCACCAGCGGTCACACCCACAGCACCCAGTACGGCACCTACCAACAGTGATTTATTCATTTTTTGTGTCTCCTAGGCTCGGCGACTCGCGCCCTTCTCCCTGCCTAGGACAGCAAAAAGCCGCGACAAGTTCGACTTGTCGCGGCTTTCGCTGACTTTCATGAAGCCCATCACAACATCATGGACGACCGTCGTCAGCCTCAGCCTCGGCCACAGGAGGAATCAAATCCTCCACGCTGAGCTTCAGCCACACCAGCACCGTGGCGCCGATGTAGACCGACGAGTAGGTGCCTACCACTACACCGACCAGCAGGGTCAGAGCAAAGGCCGCCAATACGTCACCGCCGAAGAACAGCAGCGCCAACAAGGCCAGCGCAGTAGACAACGAAGTCGCGATCGTACGCAAAAGGGTCTGGGTGATCGAAACGTCGATGTTCTCGATCAACGAGGTCTTGCGCAGTACACGGAAGTTCTCACGAATTCGGTCGTAGATGATGATGGTGTCGTTGAGCGAGTAACCGATCATCGCCAGTACCGCCGCCAGCACCGTCAAGTCGAATGGAATCTGGAAGAACGCCAGCACACCCAGGGTGATCACCACGTCGTGCACCAGCGACGCGATCGCACCGACACCAAACTTCCACTGAAAGCGGAAAGCCAGGTAGAGCATGATCCCGCCCAGTGCCAGGAGCATGGCAATGCCGCCCTGGTCGCGCAGCTCCTCGCCCACCTGCGGGCCGACGAACTCGACGCGCTTGACCTCGAAGCGTGCCGCCTCATCGACCTTGCGCAGCGCAGCTGCGACCTCATTACCCAAGTCAGGAGAATCGCCAGCCAGACGCACCAGCACATCGGTACTGGCACCGAAGCTCTGCACCACGGCATCGGCATAGCCAGCCTGGCCCAACTCGGTCTTGATCAGATCGAGATTGGCCGGCTGCTCATACTGCAGTTCGATCAACGTACCGCCGGTGAAATCCAGGCCGAAATTCAGCCCCTTGGCAAACAGCGCGCCGAGACCGATCAGCGTCAGCACGACCGTAATGGAGAAGGCGATGTTGCGGATCGCCATGAAACGAATGGTTGACTTGATCATGGCTGCACCTCAGATCCACAGCTTCTTGAAGTTACGGCCACCGAAGATCAGGTTGACCAGGCCACGAGTGAACATGATGGCGGTGAACATCGACGTAATGATGCCCAGCGACAGTGTCACCGCGAAGCCTTTCACCGGACCGGTCCCCATCGCGAACAGGATGCCGCCCACCAGCAAGGTGGTCAGGTTACTGTCGAGAATCGCCGAATAGGCACGATCGAAGCCCTCGTGCAGAGCACGCTGCACCGGTAGTCCATTGGCCAATTCCTCGCGTATCCGCGAGAAAATCAGCACGTTGGCGTCAACCGCCATACCCAGAGTCAAGACGATACCGGCGATACCGGGCAGGGTCAGGGTCGCACCAATGGCCGACATCAGACCGACCAGCAGCACCAGGTTGAACGCCAGGGCAACGGTCGCCAGCACACCGAAGAAGCGATAGATGGCGATGATGAAGATAGCCACGAAGATCATCGCCCACTCGGTGGAGGCGATACCCTTGGCAATGTTTTCGGCACCCAGGCTCGGGCCAATGGTGCGCTCTTCAGCGAAGTACATCGGCGCTGCCAGACCACCAGCACGCAGCAGCAGCGCAAGCTCGGAAGACTCGCCCTGACCGTTCAGGCCGGTGATGCGGAACTGGCTGCCCAGCGCCGACTGGATAGTCGCCAGGCTGATGATCTTCTTCTCTTCGACGAACGAGGAGATAGCCACTTCCTGCTCGACGCCGTCGACGTTCTGACGCACGTAGCGAGTGACCGGCCTCTGCTCGATGAAGATCACCGCCATGCTACGACCGACGTTGTTACGCGTGGCGCGGTTCATCAGATCGCCGCCATGACCGTCGAGGCGAATGTTCACCTGCGGACGGCCATTCTCGTCGAAACTGGCCTGGGCGTCGGTGACCTGATCACCGGTGATGATCAGTTCACGCTCGAGCTGCACCGGCGGACGACCTTCCTCGCGGAAGCCGAAGGACTCGGTCGCGCCGCGCGGCGCATCGACATCTGCCTGCAGGCGGAACTCGAGGTTGGCGGTCTTGCCGAGAATACGCTTGGCTTCTGCGGTGTCCTGCACACCCGGCAGCTCGACCACGATGCGGTTGGCGCCCTGACGCTGCACCAGCGGCTCGGCTACGCCCAGCTCATTGACGCGGTTACGTACAGTGGTGAGGTTCTGGCGAATGGAATATTCACGAATCTCGGCGATTTTCGCTTGAGTCAGCCCCAACTGCAGAATCTGCTGGCCACCACGCTCGACAGTGGTCAGTTCGAAATCGCTGTAATCCTTGCGAATCAGGCGCTGCGCCTGGTCCAGCGTATCGCTGTCGGCGAAGCCGAGTTGAATCCGGCTATTGCTCTCCGGCATGCTGCGGTAGCGAATACGCTCCTTGCGCAACAGGCTCTTGATCTCTCCTTCATAGACCTTGCGGCGCACATCCAGCGCCTTGTCCATGTCGACTTCCAGCAGGAAGTGCACACCGCCGGACAGGTCCAGGCCGAGCTTCATCGGGCTCGCACCCAGGCTACGCAGCCAGTCGGGGGTGGTTTGCGCCAGGTTCAGCGCCACGACGTAATCATCACCCAGCGCGCGGCGGACGATGTCCTTGGCCGGCAACTGGTCATCCTGCTTGGTCAGACGAATCAGACCGCCACGGCCACGCTCGTCGATGCTGGCAGCCTTGACGGCAATACCGGCGTCCTGCAGCGCTTTGCTGGCACGGTCGACATCGGTCTGCTCGATGCTCAGCGCCGAACTGGCGCCACTGATCTGCACAGCAGGATCATCTGGATAAAGGTTGGGAATGGAGTACACCAGGCCGATTGCCAGAACGGACAAAATCAGCAGGTATTTCCACAGAGGGTATTTATTGAGCATGAACGAGCCGCCCGCTTTATGACGCAGGGCGCTAAAGTGCACCTCTAAAAACTACCTGCGTTGCCATCGCTGCGTTAAAAACAGGCTCAAAATGCTCATTTACAACACGTAAATTCCGCTTTTTCGCCTGTTTTTGCCTTGCGCTGGCTGCCTCGCCTACGTTTTTAGAAGTGCCCTAAAGCGCCCCGTCGAATGGAAACTAAGAACCGAATCAGATGGCTTTCAGCGTGCCCTTGGGCAGAGTGGCAGCGATGGCCTGCTTCTGGAATTTCAGCTCGACAGTGTCAGACACTTCGATAACCACGAAATCGTCGGCAACCTTGGATACCTTGCCAGCGATACCACCGCTGGTGACCACTTCGTCGCCCTTCTGCAGGCCGCCGAGCAGGTTCTTGTGCTCCTTGGCGCGCTTGGCCTGCGGACGCCAGATCATCAGATAGAAGATGACCAGAAAGCCAATCAGGAAAACCCACTCGAAACCGCTGCCGGCAGGGCCAGCAGCGGCGGTGCCAGCGTAAGCGGCGGGGATGAAAAAACTCATGTAACACTCCTAATGGAAAGGATCTTGAATCGTTCAGGAATCAGTCAAGCGGCGGCACAGGCAGGCCACGCTTGGCATAGAAGGTTTCGACGAAGGCGGCCAATGTACCCTGTTGGATAGCCTCGCGCAAACCAGCCATAACCCGCTGATAATGCCGCAAGTTATGGATGGTATTGAGCATGCTACCGAGCATTTCGCCGCACTTGTCCAGATGGTGCAGATAAGCGCGCGAGAAATGTTTGCAGGTGTAACAGTCGCAGGTCGGATCCAGCGGCGAATCATCGTGCTTGTGCACGGCGTTGCGAATTTTCACCACGCCGGTATCAACGAACAGATGGCCGTTACGCGCATTACGGGTGGGCATTACGCAGTCGAACATGTCCACACCACGACGCACGCCCTCGACCAGGTCTTCCGGCTTGCCCACGCCCATCAGGTAGCGCGGCTTGTCGGCTGGCATGTGCGGCGGCAGGAAGTCCAGCACGCGGATCATCTCTTCCTTCGGCTCACCGACCGACAGCCCGCCGATGGCCAGGCCGTCGAAGCCGATCTCGCATAGCCCTTCGAGCGAGCGCATGCGCAGTTCTTCGTGCATGCCACCCTGGACAATGCCGAACAGCGCAGCGGTACTTTCGCCATGTGCGGTCTTGGAGCGCTTGGCCCAACGCAGCGACAGTTCCATGGAACGCTTGGCCACGTCGAACTCGGCCGGGTACGGCGTGCATTCATCGAAGATCATCACGATGTCCGAGCCCAGGTCGCGCTGCACCTGCATCGACTCTTCCGGCCCCATGAACACCTTGGCGCCATCGACCGGCGAAGCGAAGTACACACCCTCTTCCTTGATCTTGCGCATCGCGCCCAGGCTGAACACCTGGAAACCACCGGAGTCGGTCAGGATCGGCCCCTGCCACTGCATGAAGTCGTGCAGATCACCATGTTTCTTGATCACCTCCATCCCCGGGCGCAACCACAGGTGGAAGGTATTACCGAGAATGATCTGCGCGCCGATATCCTCGACGTCACGCGGCAGCATGCCCTTGACCGTGCCGTAGGTGCCCACCGGCATGAAGGCCGGAGTTTCCACCACGCCACGCGGGAAGGTCAGGCGACCACGACGGGCCTTGCCGTCTGTGGCCAGCAACTCGAAGGACATGCGACAGGTGCGCGACATACTCAAACCTCGGGCCCGCGCGCGGCGGGATTGCGGGTGATGAACATGGCATCACCGTAACTGAAGAAGCGATAGCCCTGCGCCACGGCCTCGCGGTAAGCGGCCATGGTCTCGGGATAACCGGCAAAGGCCGACACCAGCATCAGCAGAGTCGACTCGGGCAGGTGGAAATTGGTTACCAGGGCATCGACCACATGGAATGGACGGCCTGGATAGATAAAGATGTCGGTATCGCCACTGAAGGGCTTCAACTCACCGTCTCGCGCGGCAGTTTCCAGCGAGCGCACGCTGGTAGTGCCCACCGCGACCACGCGACCGCCGCGGGCGCGACAGGCTGCCACGGCGTCGACCACATCCTGGCCGACCTCCAACCACTCACTGTGCATGTGGTGATCTTCAATCCGCTCAACCCGAACCGGCTGGAAGGTACCGGCGCCAACGTGAAGCGTCACGAACGCGGTTTCCACACCCTTGGCGCGGATAGCCGCCAGCAGTTCGTCATCGAAGTGCAGACCCGCAGTCGGCGCAGCCACGGCCCCCGCCTTCTGCGCATAGACGGTCTGATAGCGCTCGCGATCCGCCTCGTCATCCGGCCGATCTATATAAGGAGGCAGCGGCATATGGCCGACGCGCTCCAGCAGCGGCAGCACCGGCTCGGCAAAACGCAGCTCGAAAAGCGCGTCGTGACGCGCGACCATCTCGGCCTCACCACCACCGTCGATGAGAATCTGCGAACCGGGCTTGGGCGATTTGCTCGAACGCACGTGGGCCAGCACGCGGTACTGATCCAGCACGCGCTCCACTAGCACTTCGAGCTTGCCGCCAGAGGCCTTCTGACCGAACAGGCGCGCAGGAATCACTCGGGTGTTGTTGAACACCATGAGATCACCCGGAAGAAGCTGCTCCAGCACATCGGTGAACTGGCCGTGGCGCAGCGTGCCGCTAGGGCCATCGAGCTGCAGTAGACGGCTGGCACGACGCTCGGCCAGGGGATGACGAGCGATCAGCGACTCGGGAAGGTCGAAGTGGAAATCGGCAACACGCATGATTCGGAGGGGTAATTTTGCAGGGTGGCAGAGCTTACCGGATTTCCACTTGGCCGGCCACGTGAGCCTGCGGCGCATACCTGGCGACGATACGAGCCAGCGTGCCATCGGCCTGCAAGGACAGGATGGCAGCATTGAATGCATCGAGCCGGCCCGCAAAATCCCGATGCAAACGCAAGCGCAGCTGAGAGCGATTGACCGTCGGCCCCTTCTCGACCTGCCAGCGTGACGCCTGCAGTTGCGCGTCTTCATGCTGAAGATAACGCCACTCCAGGCGATCCAGAATCCCGGCTTCACTGCGCCCCTGCGCCACCAGATAGATCAGCGCCCGCACATCGGCCCCATCGTTGCGCTGGAAATACTCGCTACCGACGTAACCATAACCACGCACCGTGGCAATCTAACGCCCCTGCAGGTCCTGCAGACGCTCATAGGCAAAGCGCCTGCCAGGCGCGAAGATCAGCATTTCCTCGGCCTGCAGAACCGGCACTGTCCACAGTGAGACTTCGGCCTGATCAGCGTCGCTGCGCCAACTCTTGCTCACACAGCACTCGATCTGCAGATACCCCTCACGGAACAGCTTCTGCGTACGCAAAGACGGCTGCGGATGACTGGCTTGCAGTTGTTCAGGCAAACGCTCATCCAGCGCGAGCATTAACTCATGGAAGATGCCGCTGACCTGCTGATCCTCGACAATCCAGTACGGCATCCAGCTTTCATCGTTCACGACATAGGTCAGCGTTCCGGCCTGCGCAACAGAGGCAAATAGCAGACCGGCAACAAGTGCACCGCGCAAGACGTTGATCACTCCCCCTCCCAACATTGGACTGCCCCGACACCTTTATATACGCCACACCCAGCGCCCTTGATGACAGCTGACGATTCTAGCAGCAACGACGCAATCAAAGCCGGATGCCACTAGCTGCGCCATCGGCCGTTAGTAGATCAACCAACCACTGCACTAACGCCGATTGACCGACGCCAGGCGCATCCCTATACTGCGCCGCCATTGTGCCCCGGTGGCGGAATCGGTAGACGCGGCGGATTCAAAATCCGTTTTCGAAAGGAGTGGGAGTTCGAGTCTCCCCCGGGGCACCACGATTCGAAGCCCGCAAGACATTGTCTTGCGGGCTTTTTCGTATCTGCACGAACAACTTGGGCAATTGTTGCAAGCATGTTGCCGAAAAACTTTTCCGACACCCCGGCAAGCCCCGCAAAACCTGGCCGGCGACCTTGCTGGCGGGGGTTGGCAATTGCGCAAAAGTTAGCGTAGAGTGAGCCAACTGTTTGCATGGGTCGCTGTGAATCGTGACTCTGGTGCAGCAGATCATCTAGATCCGCTACATCCCGCTCGACTTCTATAACTCCTTGCAACCAGTCTCAGCCCTCTATACTCGGAGGCTGTCATCAACTCTAGTTTCAAGGAAAAAGACATGTCGAATCGTCAGAACGGTACCGTCAAGTGGTTTAACGACGAGAAAGGTTTTGGTTTTATCACTCCCGAAAGCGGTCCGGATCTGTTCGTGCACTTCCGCGCGATCGAAGGTAACGGCTTCAAGAGCCTGAAAGAAGGCCAGAAAGTCAGCTTCGTAGCTGTGCAAGGTCAAAAAGGCATGCAGGCTGACCAGGTTCAAGTCCTGGGCTAATCGCCGCTGCTTTGAAGAACCCCTGATTTCCGTCAGGGGTTTTTTTTGCCTGTCATTTCTTTAACCCACCTTTCGCAGCGCCAGGTTACAGATAGCCCAAGCACATCTTTATATCGATCGCAAAGTCGCGGTTAGCAGGCTGTTAGAATGGCGCGCACTTTCGTCTCAGCGAGCCCATCATGCCGAAACACCAATTACGTCCGCAGGGAGACTTCCCCACTGCCGGGCTGATTCGTCGCCTGGCGGCCCTCTTCTACGACTTCCTGCTCTGCGTGGCACTGATCATGGTGGTCACCCTGATCTATCAACAGGGCATCCTGCGCCTGATTCACGGCGGCGATGCACTGATGGCCATGGCCGAGGCCGGCGCCCTGGATCATGATCCGATTCTCGCCAGCCTGGTGCTGCTGTCGCTGTTCGCCTTCTTCGCCAAGTTCTGGACGCACAATGGCCAGACACTGGGCATGCAGGCCTGGGGGCTACGCATCCAGAATGCCGATGGCAGCGCCATCGACCTGTGGCAGGCACTGCTGCGTTTCGTGGTCGCCATCGGCTCGTGGCTGTTCGCTGGCCTGGGATTCCTCTGGCTACTGTGGGACAAGCAGGGCCGCACCTGGCACGACATCTACTCCGACAGCCGCATGGTGCAGTTGCCGAAGAACATTCACAAAAAATAGCCCAGAGCAGATGCAAAAAAGCCGGTTCAATGAACCGGCTTTTTCATGCGTGCAAACGACTCATCCAGCTCGGCGCAACAGCCAAACCCCGGCCAGCGCACAGATACCGGCCGGCACCAACACCGCCAGCAGCGGCGAGAAACCGAATACCAGGCTCGATGGGCCCAGCAGGTCCTGGGCGATACGGAAGATGAAGCCCACCAGCACACCGGTGAATACGCGTTGCCCCAGGGTCACCGAGCGCAGCGGGCCGAAGATGAAGGAAATCGCCATCAAGACCAGCGCGCCGGTTACCAGTGGCTGCAGCACCTTGGTCCAAAATGCCAGCCAGTAGCGTGCGTTGTTCAGACCCTGCTCACCCAGGTAATGGATGTACTGCCACAGCCCGGTGACCGACAGCGCCTCAGGCTCCATCACCACGGTACCGAGCAGCTCCGGATTGAGCTCGATCTCCCAGCGATCTTCCGGCTGGTTGATCACCTCGGAACGGTCCTCATGCAGCAGCGTGGTCTGCACGTTGCGCAGCATCCAGTGGTTATCACGGTATTCGGCGCGACGGGCGAAACTGGAGGAAAGCAGACGACGCTCGTCATCGAAGCGATAACGCGTCACCCCGAGCAGGACGCCACTGGGCTGCACGGCGTTGATGTGCACGTATTCCTGCCCCTGACGGTGCCACATACCGCGCTTGGAGCTCTGCGCCGCACCGCCCCCCTGAGCCAGGGCGCGATCCGCCTGCGCCTGGTTTTCGGTCAGCGGCGCAACGTATTCACCGATCAGAATGCCGGCCAGCATCAGCACCAGCATGGGCTTCATTACCGCCCAAACGATGCGCCCGATGGAAACACCGGCCGCACGCATGATGGTCAGCTCGCTGTTGCTGGCGAGCGTGCCGAGACCGATCAGGCAACCGATCAGCGCCGCCATCGGCAGCATCTCGTAGGCGCGACGCGGCGCGGTCAGCAAGACGTACCAGAGCGCCTGACCAAGACCGTAATCGCCCTTGTTCAGGTCGCCCAACTCGTCGATGAAAGCGAACAGCAGTGCCAGGCCGAGAATGATGCCCAGCACCGCCAGAATGGCGAAGAACACCTGGGTGCCAATGTAGCGATCCAACTTAGCCATGAGCCACCTCCGACACCGGCGCACGACGACTGGCCCACCACAGACTCAGACGCTCCCAATACAACAACAGCATGCCGATGGCGAAGAAGATGCCATGCACCCACCACAACCCCAGCGCCGCCGGCAAACGGCCCTTGTCCAGCGCACCACGAGCGGCGATCAGCAGGCCAAGGTAAGCCATATAGAGGAAGATAGCCGGCAACAGTTTGAGGAAGCGCCCCTGACGCGGATTGACCTTCGACAGCGGCACGGCCAGCAGGGTGACGATGAACACCAGCAACGGCAGTGACAGGCGCCATTGCAGCTCGGCCTGCATGCGCGGGTCGTCGCTGCCGAACAGCTCACGGGTCGGCGTCGCCTCACGCTCACTGGCTTCGATGGCGACCTCCGGCTTGGGCAGCAACACACCATAGGTGTCGTACTGGATGGCCCGATAATCGGCCTCGCCCGGCTCGCCGTCATAGCGATAGCCGTTTTCCAGAATCAGATAGCGGCTGCCATCTTCCTGAATTTCCTGACGACCACTTTCGGCTACCAGCACGGTAATGCCACGCTCCGAGGTGCCATCGGTGGAGAAGCGTTTCTCCGACATGAACACGCCGCGCAGCTCGCTGCGATCAGGCGACAGCTCCTGCGAGTAGGTCACCCGCGATCCATCGCGCAACGACTGGAAGCGCCCCGGCACCAGAGTATCGAGTTCGGTCAGGGCATCCTGCTCGTTGAGGATGCGCGCTACGCTGGCCACACCTTGCGGCGCCAGGCCCATGCTTAGCCAGCCCACCAACAGCGCGACGATCAGCGCCGGCGCCATGCTGTAGACGGTGAGTCGCTGCTGACTAACGCCAGTGGCCGACAACACGGTCATCTCGCTGTCCAGGTACAGGCGCCCGTAGGCCAACAGGAAACCGAGGAACAGGCCGAGCGGCAGGATCAGTTGCAGGAAGCCGGGAATCCGGTACCCCATGATCAGAAACAGCACACCAGGATCGAGTACACCCTGTGCGGCCTGGCCCAGATATTTGATGAAACGACCGCTCATGATGATCACCAGCAGCACGGCACTCACCGCACTGAGGGTCACCAGCACTTCACGGGACAGATAACGGAAGACGATCAAACCGGACGCTCCAGGGTTGTCAGGCTCAGGCGCGAGCGCTCACACTAGCCGCACCTACTTGCCGGCCCACCGCAGGGTGGACCCTCGAAAAATGGCGGCCATTATCCGTCAAACCCGACTCTTTGTCTTGGGGACAGCTCACTATGGAATTCCTCGTCAAAAGCACCCGTGCAGAAACCCTGAAAACCGCCACCCTGGTCGTCGCCATCGGTGAAGGCCGCAAGCTCGGCGACACCGCCAAGGCGGTCGACCTGGCCAGCAATGGCGCGCTCAGCGCTGTGCTCAAGCGCGGTGACATCGCCGGCAAGCCCGGCCAGACCCTGCTGCTGCACAGCCTGCCGGGGTTGAAAGCCGAGCGCGTACTGCTGGTGGGCTGCGGCAAGGGTGATCTATCCGACCGTCAACTGCGTAAATTGGTTGCCAGCGTGCATGGCGTACTCAAGGGCCTGGGCGGCAGCGATGCCCTGCTCGCCCTCGGTGAACTCAAGGTCAAGGGCCGCGACACCTACGGCAAGACTCGTCTGATCATCGAAACCCTGGCTGATGGCACCTACCTGTTCGAGCAGTTCAAGAGCCAGAAAGCTGACCCACGTGCCCTGAAGAAAATCACTCTGGTTGTCGACAAGGCCGAACTGACCGAAGCCGAACGCGGCCTGCAGCATGCCCGCGCCATCGCCAGCGGCGTCGCTTTCACCAAGGATCTGGGCAACCTGCCACCGAACCTCTGCCACCCCAGCTACCTGGCTGAAGAAGCCAAGGCGCTGGGCAAGGCGCACAAGAACCTCAAGGTCGAAATCCTCGACGAGAAGAAACTCAAAGAGCTCGGCGCCGGCGCCTTCCTCGCCGTAGCCCAGGGCAGCGAGCAGCCGCCGCGGATGATCGTCATGCACTACCAAGGCGGCAAGAAGGATGAAAAACCCTTCGCCCTGGTCGGCAAGGGCATCACCTTCGACACCGGCGGCATCAGCATCAAGCCGGCAGCCGGCATGGACGAGATGAAGTACGACATGTGCGGCGCCGCCAGCGTGTTCGGCACCCTCAAGGTCGTGCTGGAGCTGCAACTGCCGATCAACCTGGTGTGCCTGCTGGCCTGCGCCGAGAACATGCCCAGCGGCCGCGCCACCCGCCCCGGCGACATCGTCACCACCATGAGCGGGCAGACCGTGGAGATCCTCAATACCGACGCCGAAGGCCGTCTGGTGCTGTGCGATACCCTGACTTACGCCGAGCGCTTCAAGCCGCAGGCGGTGATCGACATTGCCACCCTCACCGGTGCCTGCATCGTCGCCCTGGGCAGCAACGTCTCCGGCCTGATGGGCAACAACGACGCGCTGATCAGGCAGATCCTCAAGGCGGGCGAAAGCGCTGACGACCGCGCCTGGCAACTGCCGCTGTACGACGAGTACCAGGAGCAGCTTGATAGCCCCTTCGCCGACATCGCCAACATCGGTGGGCCGAAGGCGGGCACCATTACCGCCGGCTGCTTCCTGTCGCGCTTTGCCAAGAACTTCCATTGGGCGCACCTGGATATCGCCGGCACCGCCTGGATCAGCGGCGGTAAGGACAAAGGCGGCACTGGCCGTCCGGTGCCGATGCTGACCCAGTACCTGCTGGATCGCGCCAAGGTCTGATGCGCCTGTAGCCCGGACACAGTCCGGGCTACGATGGATATCGTAGGAGCGAGCTCTGCTCGCGAAGCTTTTGTATTTCCAAGATTCGCGAGCAGAGCTCGCTCCTACGGCCGCTCTTCAATGTCGAAAATTTCCTGATGCCCAGAATCGAGTTCTACGTCCTCTCCTCCAGCGATGCCACAGGACGCCTGCGCGCGGCCTGCCAACTGGCGCTCAAGGCCTGGAGCGCCGGCCTGCCGGTATTCGTTCGCGGCAGCGACGAGGCGCAGTGCGGTGAACTCGACGAACTGCTGTGGACGTTCAAAGCCGAACGTTTCGTGCCTCATGATCTGCATCGCGATGCTCCGCTGTCGCCCGTGGTGCTGGGCATCGACGAAGTGCCCAGTGCCGAGCAGGGCGTGCTGATCAACCTCGGCAGCAGCTTGTCGCCGCATGTCGAGCGCTTTTCTCGCATCATCGAGATCGTCAATCAGCAGCCTGAACTGCTCAACGCCTGTCGCGAGAATTTCCGTACCTATCGCCAGCGCGGGTATGATCCGCAACGCGTCGAACTTTAGTGTCCGTGCACGCTCACAACACAAGTCACTCCAGCCCTTTTTCTCGCTGCACCGATGATCATGGACACCCCCAAGCCTCCGCAAAAACCTGCTCAACTGCTGCACGACCTGGAGTCGATTCGCGAGCTGCTGGGCGATAACGGCAGTGAACCACCGCTGCTGATCGACTCGCTGGACCCGGACAGCATTCCGGTACTGTCCGATATCGTCAGCGCGCCGCCTGGCCCGCCGCCGCCTTTTCATGCAACGCCGACGCCCAAACCGACACCAGCCCCGCAGCCTGCGCCAGCGCCAAGCCCGCTGCGCGAGCGCATCGAACCGCGCCTGCATGACAGCGCCCGCGATCTGCAGCATTTGAATGGCGAGTTGCGCGCCGCCGCCCAGTTGATCCTGCAGGACGTGATCGACGATTTCGTGCCGCAGATCGAGGCCGAACTCAAGCGCCGCCTCGAAGCCCGCCTGCCACGCCTGCTACCGCCACGCAAGTAATCCCCTGCCTCGCAGGAGCCTCGCCTCGGGACGAATGCTTGACAGCAAAGAGCAAAAGCTTCGCCCCGGGGCGGGGGCTCCTACAAAAACTGGACGCGGTCTGCCATTTCCCGTAGGGCGGGTGCAACCCGCCACACCACGGATGGCGGGTTGCACCCGCCCTACAGCTCAAGGCTTATGGCTTGGCGCTCAGAAGCGGTATACTTGTCGGCTTTTCCGATCAGCCGTCAAAGGGTCCCGCCGCGCATGGACAAGACCTACCAGCCGCACGCCATTGAAACCGCCCTGTACCAGAACTGGGAAGCCAAGGGCTACTTCGCCCCGCAAGGCTCGGGCGAGCCGTACACCATCATGATCCCGCCGCCAAACGTCACCGGCAGCCTGCACATGGGCCACGGCTTCAACAACTCGATCATGGATGCGCTGATCCGCTTCCGCCGCATGCAGGGCCGCAACACCCTGTGGCAGCCGGGCACTGATCACGCGGGCATCGCCACGCAGATGGTGGTCGAGCGTCAGCTGGCCGCCGACGGTATTGGCCGCCACGACTTGGGCCGCGAGAAATTCCTGGAGAAGGTCTGGGAATGGAAGGAACAGTCCGGTGGCACCATCACCCGTCAGATTCGCCGCCTGGGCAGCTCGGTGGACTGGTCGCGCGAGCGCTTCACCATGGACGACGGCCTGTCCGAAGCCGTGAAAGAAGCCTTCGTACGCCTGCATGAAGACGGCCTGATCTATCGCGGCAAGCGCCTGGTCAACTGGGACACCAAGTTCCACACCGCCATCTCCGACCTCGAAGTGGAAAACCACGACGAGAAAGGCTCGCTGTGGAACCTGCGCTACCCGCTGGCCGACGGCAAGAAAACAGCTGAAGGCAATGATTACCTGATCGTCGCCACCACCCGCCCGGAAACCATGCTCGGCGACAGCGCCGTGGCCGTGCACCCGGAAGACGAGCGCTACAAGGCGCTGATCGGCAGCTTCGTCGAACTGCCGCTGCTGGGCCGCCGCATCCCGATCATCGCCGACGACTACTGCGACCCCGAGTTCGGCACCGGCTGCGTGAAGATCACCCCGGCGCATGACTTCAACGACTACGAAGTGGGCAAGCGCCACAACCTGCCGCTGATCAACATCTTCGACAAGAACGCCGCCGTGCTGGCTCAGGCCCAGGTGTTCAACCTCGACGGTAGCGTCAACGAGCAGATCGAAGCGAACATTCCGGCGCAGTTCGCCGGTCTGGATCGCTTCGAAGCGCGCAAGCAGATCGTCGCCGCCTTCGACGCCGCCGGCCTGCTGGAAAAGATCGAAGACCACGCCCTGAAAGTGCCGAAGGGCGACCGCTCCGGCACCGTCATCGAGCCGTGGCTGACCGACCAGTGGTACGTCTCCACCAAGCCGCTGGCCGAGAAAGCCATCGCCGTGGTCGAGAGTGGCGAAATCCAGTTCGTGCCCAAGCAGTACGAGAACATGTACTTCAGCTGGATGCGTGACATTCAGGACTGGTGCATCAGCCGTCAGCTGTGGTGGGGCCACCGCATTCCGGCCTGGTACGACGATGCCGGCAACGTCTACGTCGGCCGTGACGAGGCGGAAGTACGCGCCAAGCACAACCTCGGTGACATCGCCCTGCGCCAGGACGAAGACGTGCTCGACACCTGGTTCAGCTCCGGTCTGTGGACTTTCTCCACCCTCGGCTGGCCGCAGCAGACCGACTTCCTCAAGACCTTCCACCCTACCGACGTGCTGGTCACCGGCTTCGACATCATCTTCTTCTGGGTCGCCCGGATGATCATGCTGTCGACCCACCTGACCGGGCAGATTCCGTTCAAGACCGTCTATGTGCACGGCCTGGTACGCGACGGCCAGGGCCAGAAGATGTCCAAGTCCAAGGGCAACGTGCTCGACCCGCTGGACATCGTCGACGGCATCGACCTCGAAGCCCTGGTGGCCAAGCGCACCAGCGGCATGATGCAGCCCAAGCTGGCCGAGAAGATCGCCAAGCAGACCCGCGCCGAATTCCCCGACGGCATCGCCGCCTACGGCACCGACGCGCTGCGCTTCACCAACCTGGCGCTGGCCTCCACCGGCCGCGACATCAAGTTCGACATGGGCCGCGTCGAGGGTTACCGCAACTTCTGCAACAAGCTGTGGAACGCCGCCAACTTCGTCATCGAGAACACCGATGACAAGGACACTGGCGTAGGTGGCGAGGCAGTCGAACTGTCGCCGGTCGATCGCTGGATCATCTCCGCGCTGCAGCGCACCGAGGCAGACGTGACCCGCCACCTCGACGCCTTCCGCTTCGACCTGGCGGCGCAAACCCTGTACGAGTTCATCTGGGACGAGTACTGCGCCTGGTACCTGGAGCTGGTCAAGCCGGTACTGTGGGACGAGAACGCGCCCATCGAGCGCCAGCGCGGCACCCGCCGCACCCTGGTACGCGTACTGGAAGTGATCCTGCGCCTGGCCCACCCGTTCATGCCGTTCATCACTGAAGAAATCTGGCAGCGCATCAAGGCCCAGGCCGGCGTGCAGGGCGATACCCTGATGCTGCAACCCTGGCCGGTGGCCAACGAGAGCCGCATCGACGCCGCCGCCGAAGGCGACATTGAGTGGGTCAAGCAACTGATGCTTGGCGTGCGCCAGATCCGTGGTGAGATGAAAATCTCCATGGCCAAGCGCATCGATATCATCGTTGCCAACGCCAGTGCCGAAGACCTGCGCCGCCTGGCCGACTTCGAGCCGCTGCTGAGCAAATTGGCCAAGCTCGAGTCAGTGCGCGTGCTGGCTGCCGGTGAAGAAGCGCCGATGTCCGCCACCACTCTGGTCGGCGAGATGGAAGTGCTGGTACCGATGGCCGGGCTGATCGACAAGGACGCCGAACTGGCGCGCCTGGACAAGGAAATCGGTCGTCTGGAAGGCGAAGTGCAGCGCGTCGGCGGCAAGCTGAGCAACCAGGGCTTCGTCGCCAAGGCGCCGGCAGAAGTGCTGGAGAAGGAACGCGCCAAACTGGCCGAGGCTGAACAAGCCCTGGCCAAGATGGTCGAGCAGCGCGGCAAGATCGCCGCACTCTGATCACCGCGCGACACCCACAGACCCGCGCCCCAACCGGCGCGGGTTTGTTTTTTGTGGGAGGGGCTTCAGCTGCGAGCTTTAACGGCAAAGTCGCGGCTGAAGCCCCTCCCACGGTTAGTTTGATTTCCCGGAACACCCATGACTGTTCGCTCCCCTTCCCTGCTCGATGCCTTGCTGCCCATTGGCGTACTCGTCGTGCTGCTCAGCCTCTCCGTTTACCTGTTCGGTGACGCCTCCTCCAGCGGCCCGAACCAGATCGCGCTGATGAGCGCCGCCTTCGTCGCCGGCCTGGTCGGCCTGAAGAATGGTCTGCGCTGGGCCGAGATCGAAGAAGGCATACTCGCTGGCATCCATATGGCGATGAAAGCCAACCTGATTCTTCTGGCGGTCGGCGCGCTGATCGGCACCTGGATTCTCGCCGGCACGGTGCCGACCATGATCTGGCTGGGCCTGAAGCTGATCAGCGCCGAGTACTTCTACCTCACCAGTTGCCTGATCTGCGCGCTCACCGCGCTGTCCATCGGCAGCTCGTGGACGGTGGCCGGCACCCTCGGCATCGGTCTGATGGGCGTGGCAGCAGGCCTGGGGCTGGACCCGGCGATCACCGCCGGCGCGATCATTTCCGGCGCCTACTTCGGCGACAAGCTGTCGCCACTATCGGACACCACCAACCTGGCGCCAGCGGCAGCCGGCGCCGACCTGTTCGCGCATATCCGCAACATGTTGCGCACCACGGTGCCGGCGTTGCTGATCGCCCTGGCGATCTTCTTCACCCTTGGCCAGCAGGCCAGCGCCGAACATGACACCAGCCGTATCGCCGAGGTGCTGAGCGCGCTGGAGGCACAGTTCAATCTCGGCTGGCACCTGCTGCTGCCGGTGGCCTTCCTGCTGCTGCTCGCGGTGCGCCAGTGGGCCGCATTCCCGGCGGTGTTTCTCGCCGCCCTGCTCGGTGCGGTATTCGCAGTGGTGTTCCAGCCGGAGGTGATGGCGCGCCTGGCTGACCCACAAGCGGGCGCCCTGGCGCCGCTGAAAACGGTATGGACTGCGCTGTTTGCCGGTTATGAATCGGCCAGCGGCAACGCCGAGCTCGATGGCCTGCTGTCCAAGGGCGGCATGGCCAGCATGCTCACCACTGTGTGGCTGATCATCTGCGCCATGTGCTTCGGCGGCGTGCTGGAGCGCCTCGGTCTGCTGCAGCGCCTGTTGCAGAGTGCCCTGCGCCTGGTGCGCAGCGACAGCGGCCTGGTCGCCAGCACCATCACCACCACCATCGGCACCAACGTCATCACCGCCGATCAGTACATCGCCCTGGTGCTGCCAGGGCGCATGTATCGCGCTGAATACGAAAAACGCGGCCTGGCGCCAACCAACCTGTCACGCGCTCTGGAAGACGGCGGCACCCTGACCTCGGTACTGGTGCCCTGGAATACCTGCGGCGCCTACATGGCCGCGACGCTAGGCGTGGCGACGTTGAGCTACCTGCCGTACTGCTTCTTCAACCTGATCATGCCGGTGCTGGCCATCGCCCTCGCCTACCTGCTGCCGCCCAAACCGCAGACTGCCGTTTGATTTCACAGCCGTTCGGGCCGGTCAGCGCAGCGGCCCGAACGCCTCATTAAGCAGCAAAACGCTCATCTCTTTGCTCCTTTCGCTATAAAAACCTTCCCTTTTTCCAATTGTTTCAGGCATCTTCACCCGCCTGGCAGCAGCCCTCCGGCACGTCCCCACTAATAAAAATCAGAGCGGAACTCCGAACATGTATGCGTTGATGGCACTCGTCTTCGTCCTCGGCTACCTGTGCATCGCCCTCGAGCACCCGTTAAAGATCGACAAGGCAGCCTCCGCCCTGCTCACCGCCGTGATCGCCTGGACCCTGCTGGTTCTTGGCGCCGACAGCATCCTGCCACTGCTTGGCACCGGCACCGCCGGCTCCAGCACCAACACCCATCATGTGGTCGAAGAACTGCGCCACCACCTCGGCGAGATCTCCGAGATCCTGTTCTTCCTCATGGGCGCCATGACCATCGTCGAACTGATCGACGCCCACGAGGGCTTCAAGGTCATCACCGATCGCATCCGCACCCACAAGCGCGTGCACCTGCTGTGGCTGGTGGGGTTGATCACCTTCTTCCTGTCCGCTGCACTGGACAACCTGGCCACCACCATCGTGATGATCTCGCTGCTGCGCAAGCTGATCGCCGACCGCCACGAGCGCTGGTTCTACGCCGGCATCGTGGTCATCGCCGCCAACGCCGGCGGCGCCTGGTCGCCAATTGGTGACGTGACCACCACCATGCTGTGGATTGGCAATCAGGTCACCGCCACCGGCATCATCACCAAGCTGTTTCTGCCCAGCCTGATCTGCCTGCTGGTGCCGCTGCTGATCATGAGCTTCCGCCTCAAGGGTGAAGTGGCTGAACCGCGCATCAAGGAAAGCGCCGAGAGCCGTCGCGACCCGACCACGCCCTTCGAGCGTAACCTGGTCTTCTGCCTAGGCCTCGGTGCGTTGATCTTCGTGCCGGTGTTCAAGACCATCACCCATCTGCCGCCATACATGGGCATCCTCTTCGGCCTCAGCCTGCTGTGGATCACTACCGAGATCATCCACCGCAGCAAGAACAGCGAAGAGAAGGACCCGCTGTCGGTAGTGGGCGTATTGCGCCGTATCGACATCACCAGCGTGCTGTTCTTCCTCGGCATCCTGCTAGCGGTTTCCGCGCTGTCCAGCGCCGGCCACCTGATCCAGGTGGCGACCCTGCTCAAGGACAGCCTGGGCAATATCTACAGCATCGCCATCTCCATCGGCATGCTCTCGGCCGTGGTGGACAACGTGCCGATGGTTGCCGGCGCCATGAAGATGTATCCACTTGTCAGCCCTGAAAACCTGGCGGCCGCCGCAGCAAGCGAGCTGCCATGGCTGCGCAACTTCGTGGTCAACGGCAACTTCTGGGAAATGCTCGCCTACTGCGCCGGTACCGGCGGCAGTTGCCTGATCATCGGCTCGGCTGCTGGCGTGGCGGCCATGGGCATGGAGAAGATCAACTTCATCTGGTACCTGAAGAAGATCAGCGGCCTGGCCTTCATCGGCTACCTGGCCGGTGCCGTCACCTATATGCTGATGTTCGCCGCCTGACACGCGGCGGCCCTCGGCTCAGAGAAGGAAGTTGCCATGCAGACGAGCAAGACCCGCACCAGCTTCTACCGCCGCCTCTACGTGGCCTGGCTGATCGACAGCGGCCAGGCTGTCAGCGTGCCGGCACTGATGGACGCCACCGGCATGCCCCGGCGCACCGCACAGGACACCCTCACCGCCCTCGCCGAGCTGGATATCGACTGCCAGTTCGAGCAGAACGAGGGCGAACGCAACAACGCCGGTCACTACCAGATTCGCGACTGGGGGCCGATCGACAAGCGTTGGATCGCCGCTAACCTGCAGCAGATCAAAACCACGCTCGGTTATCCCTGAGATAATTCGTCCCATATCTCCTGGGAATTACGATGAATCCGGATCTGTTCTGGGTGCTAGGCCTGCTGGCCGGCGCCGTCACTCTTTTCGTCATCGGTAAGCCACGCATGGACGTGGTCGCCCTGCTGGTACTGGTCGCCCTACCGCTGACTGGCGTACTCAACCTGCAACAGACACTGGCCGGTTTCAGCGACGCCAACGTCATCCTCATCGCCGCGCTGTTCATCATCGGCGACGGTCTGGTGCGCACCGGCATCGCCTACCGCCTGGGTGACTGGCTGGTGGCCAAAGCGGGCAGCAGCGAAACGCGTCTGCTGATCCTGCTGATGCTGGCCGTGGCCGGCCTGGGTTCGGTGATGAGTTCCACCGGCGTGGTGGCAATCTTCATCCCCGTGGTGCTCGGTGTCGCCGCGCGCCTGCGCATAGCCCCGGCACGACTGATGATGCCACTGGCGTTTGCCGGGCTGATCAGCGGCCTGCTGACGCTGGTCGCTACACCGCCGAACCTGGTGGTGCATGCCGAACTGCGCCGTGCTGGGCTGGATGGTTTTGGCTTTTTCGATCTCACGCCCATCGGCCTGGCAGTGCTGGTGCTCGGCATCGGTTACATGCTGATCGCCCGACGCTGGCTGGTACGCAGCGAAGCAGGTGGCAATGCCGAGCCACCACGTCTGACCCTGGCCGACCTGGCCGAGCGCTATCGCCTCAGCGAGCGCGAGCGGCGCCTGCAGGTGCGCGCCGACTCGCCCCTGGCCAATCAGGTGCTCAACGAGCTGCAGTTGCGCCGTGATCATGGCATCAACGTCATCGCCATCGAACGCCGCCAGCGCCTGCGCACCCTGCTGCTGATGGCCAGTGGCAATACCCTGCTGGAACCGGGCGACGTACTGCTGGTGGATATCGCCAGCCCCACCATCGGCCTGCTCGGCAGCTACCAGGCGCTGGGCCTGGAACCCATGCCGCTGCCGCATTCGTATTTCAGCCTGCACGCCCATGAACTGGGCCTGGCCGAAGTGGCGCTGCCGCCGGAGTCGCAACTGCCGGGCAAGAGCATTCAGGAACTGGGCTTTCGTTCGCGGCACAAGCTCAACGTGGTTGGCCTGCGTCGTCAGGGACAAGCGCTGGAAGGCGTGCTGGTGGACGAGAAACTCAAGGCTTCAGACACCCTGCTGGTAGCCGGCGCCTGGCGTGATATACACCGCCTGCAGGGGCTGAGCCGCGATTTCCTGGTGCTCAGCCTGCCGGCGGAAGTGGCCGAGGTGGCACCTGCCGCACGCAAGGCGCCCTATGCATTGCTCAGCCTGGCGGTGATGGTGCTGCTGATGGTCAGCGGCCTGCTGCCCAACGTGCAGGCCGCACTGATCGCCTGCCTGCTGATGGGCGCGTTTCGCTGCATCGACCTGGACAGCGCCTACCGCGCCATCCACTGGCCGACGCTGATCCTCATCGTCGGCATGCTGCCTTTCGCCCAGGCGCTGCAGCAGACCGGAGGCGTCGAACTGGCGGTACAGGGCCTGGTCGGCGGTCTGGGTGATGCCGGGCCACATCTGATCCTGGCCAGCCTGTTCGTCCTGACCGCAGTGATTGGCCTGTTCATCTCCAACACCGCCACGGCGGTGCTGATGGCGCCGGTGGCCATCGCCACCGCGCAGGCGCTGGGCGCCTCGCCGCTCCCTTTCGCCATGACCGTCGCACTGGCTGCCTCGGCCGCGTTCATGACGCCGATCTCCTCGCCGGTGAACACTCTGGTGCTCGGCCCTGGCCAATACCGCTTCGGCGACTTCGTGCGCATCGGCGTGCCCTTCACCCTGCTGGTGATGATCGTCAGCGTGCTGCTGGTGCCGCTGATCTTTCCGCTGTAATGCGGGGGATAACCAAGCGTAGGAGCGAGCTCTGCTCGCGAAGCTTTTTGCCGCTGGCCAGGTTCGCTGAAGGCCAACGAATTCGCGAGCAGAGCTCGCTCCTACAAAGCCCTGCCCGACTATGGGAAAATCCCGCCCCCGAATCGCCGAAGCCTGTTCATGCCCCAGCCGCCGAAACGTCCCCGCAAGCCCACTCCCGCCGCTGTGAAAACCGCGCCGGCCAAGGGTGAGCTGCACCCGCGCAACCGCCACCAGGGGCGTTACGACTTCCCCGCGCTGATCAAGGCCAGCCCCGAGCTGGGCGACTTCGTCATCAACAATCCTTACGGCAATGCAAGCATCGACTTCGCCAACCCGGCAGCGGTCAAGGTGTTCAACCGCGCGCTGCTGACGCAGTACTACGGCATCCGCCACTGGGACATTCCCGATGGCTACCTGTGCCCGCCGATTCCCGGTCGCGCCGACTACCTGCACAACCTGGCCGACCTGCTGGCGACTGACAACGACGGGCAGATTCCCCGCGGCGCAAAGGTGCAAGCCCTGGATATCGGCGTCGGCGCAAACTGCATCTACCCACTGATCGGTCATTGCGAGTACGGCTGGCAGTTTCTCGGGGCCGATATCGCAGACGCGGCGCTGGCCTCTGCGCGCGCCATCATCAGGGCCAATCCGCAGTTGGCGGGTGGCATCGAATTGCGCCAGCAGGCCAATACCGAGCACGTATTTCTCGGTCTGCTGCAATCGAACGAGGCAGTCGACCTGACCCTGTGCAACCCGCCCTTCCACGCCAGCGCCGATGAAGCCACCCGTGGCAGCACGCGCAAGTGGCGCAACCTGGGCAAGCTCGACCCGAAACGCAAGCTACCGGTGCTCAACTTCGGCGGCCAGGCGGCCGAGCTATGGTGCCCCGGTGGCGAAGCCGCCTTTCTCAAGCGCATGGCCAACGAAAGCGCGCAAGTGGCTGAGCAGGTATTGTGGTTCAGCAGCCTGGTCTCCAAAGGCAGCCATGTGGAATTGCTACAGGGCTGGCTGGCCAAGTCAGGCGCGCTTGAGGTGCGTATTCTCGGAATGTCGCAGGGGCAGAAGCAGAGCCGCCTGGTGGCCTGGACGTTCAAGAATGCCGAAGAGCGCAGCGCTTGGAGCAAGAGTCGCTGGCGCTGAGACCTGCTGGTGCGCACGACGCACCCTAGGCGCTATCCGTAGCTAAATAGGGTGCGAAGCAGTACACACCACAATCCTCTGACCGGCCACTATGGCGGACTGTTCGCTTAGGCTCCTGAGTCCGCCCTACGCCGCTACACGCCGTTACCAGGGCAACCAGCCACCCAACACCAGCCACAACCCGGCCACCGTCATGCTCAGCAGCGTCACCGGTACGCCGCTGCGCGCATAATCGACGAAACCAAGCCTGACGCCCTGACGCTTCGCCCCTTCAGCGACGATCAGGTTGACCACGCTGCCGATCAATAGCAGGTTGCCGGCCAGGGTCGACATCAGCGCCAGGCCGATCAGCACCGAATGCGACAGTTCCGGCATCAGCCCCAGCAGCAACACCACGAAGGGCACGTTGCCGATCAGGTTGCTCGCCAGCAGCGACGAGGTCGCCAGCGAAATCACGCCCTGCGGCAACAACCCGTGCTCGGCCAGCCAGGTGGCTCCCTGCGTCATTTGCGGCAACTGCAGCGCGGCGCCGCTGACCAGGAACAAGCCCACGAACAGCAACAGCAGGTTCCAGTCCACCTTGTTCACGTAGTCGCGGCTGTCCACCCGCCGCGACACCATCACCAACACCGCCATCAACAGCGCCGATAGCTCGCGCGGCAGCGCCGTGGCGAACAGCGCCAGCAGCGCCAGGCTGGCCAGCAGCGGCTTGAGATAGCTGTGCGCGCCGTAGATATGCTCGACCGGCGTATCGTCCGCGGTCAGCGGCCTGGCCTCACCCCAGCGATGACGCCACTGTAGCCAGATCACCGCATAAACGATGGCCATCGCGATCACTGCCGGTGGCCCAGCCACGGCCACATACCCCCAGAAATCCAGACCACCGGCCTGGCCAATGAGAATGTTCTGCGGGTTGCCGATCAGGCTCGCTGCCGAGCCGGCATTGCACGATAACGCCAGCGCCAGCAGAAACGGCCGCGGCTCCAGCCCGCGCAGATGCAGGCTGCGACACAGCAGCGGAGTCAGGGCGAAAGCGACGATGTCGTTGACCAGCACCGCCGAGAGCAAGCCACCCAGCAGCACCACGCCCATCAGCAGCACAGCCGGGCGCTCGGCATGCTCGGTCAGGTAGAGGTTGAGCCAGGCATACACCCCGGAAAAATCGAACTGCGCCGAGATCAGCATCAACGCCAACAGCAGCAACAACGCGCCGGGGTCGAGATGATGGGCCGCATCCTCCATGCTCAGCGCACCGCTGACCAGCAACAGCACTGCCGCGCAGCAGGCGATCCAGCTGCGGTCGATACGCAGGCCGCGAACGCCGCCAGCGGCCATGCCCAGGTAGGTGAGAACGAAAAGGCCGAGGGTCAGCCAGGCAGCGAAGGTCATGCGCGATTCACCCAAATGGATGCAGGTTGGAAGCAGCGGACTCTAGCCATGCCAGTGCCGCGCGGGAATAGCTACGGCATGGTTTTTTGCGCGTTTCAGGGCCGCGACATGTAAGTCGCCACCCGCCCCAGATAGGCCGGCGACTCGCGCTGACGCTGCACCTCGGCCCAGATTCGTTCGGCCAACTCGGGGTCACGCGCCAGCAGCGCGTTGGACAGCATCAGGTAATAGGGCTTTTCCTCGAGCAGTTGCGGTAGTTTCTCCACCCGCTGAGCCAACTGCGGATTGGCCTGCAAGACGAAATCGCCACGCATGGTCTGCAAGGCAACGGCCTCGACCCGACCGTGCACCAGCATCTGCAACAGCGCCAGTGGATCGCGACTCGATTCATCCACCTCCAGCCCGTGCGCCAGCAGCAGATCGCGAATGGAGAAGCCACTGAGCGAGCCGACCCGGCCATTCACCTGGCTGAAACGCTGGCCGTCCCAGGACACCGCGCTGCCGATACGGCGGTACAGGGTATAACGCGAGGTGTGCAAACGCCTGGCGGCATCCGGGCGGCCATCGGCATTGGTGGGGTAATGGCCCATCTGCAGCCGCTCGGATTTGACGCTGGCAGCGAAAGCACCGTCATAGAGGCCCTGCTGCATGCCCGACAGACAGCGCTTCCACGGCACTGCTACATACACCACCTGCAATGCCAGCGCCTGCTGCACCAGATTGAGCAGCTCCAGGTTGAGGCCTGTGCCATCGGTCATCACCCAAGGGTAGGCGTTCTGATCCTCATGACAGAACGTCAAGGTTGGCTGGGCACCGTAGCAGGTGCCGGCCAATAGCCAGAGCAGGCAGTAATGCAGCGCTTTGTGCAAAAACCAGACTCCATCACCGGAACGCCTGAGAGCAGGCGTTCGATCCGCGGTTTGTCACCGACTTCTTGTCCTGCTCCAAGCATAGGCATATTCGCCCTGAGTCGTCTGCAGCAATTTGGTGCACGTTTGCGCTCACCAGGTCAGACGCCAGACTTCGATCATTGCACTGCCTGGCAGCCAGCGGCATGACTAGGATCAACAGGACAAAACCTTTAAAGTGCCATCATCCTGTTGCCCGAGCCGTCGAGGACTACAGATGCGTCACGGCCTGTTGATTGTGCTGTTTAGCCTGTTCTGCTGCAGCCCGCTTGGGGCTGCAGAGGCACCTTTGCTGCGGATCAGCGCCGGCGAATGGCCTCCCTATCTGTCAGCCAGACTCGAACACCAGGGGCCAGTGGCCCATCTGCTGCGCGACCTGCTGGCCGAGGAAGGCTACCGTGTCGAATTCACGTTCCTGCCCTGGCCCCGCGCTTACGCCGAAGCCGCCGCAGGCCGGTTCGACGCCACCGCGGTATGGATGCACAAGACCGAGCGTGAGGCCGACTTTCTCTTCAGCGCCCCACTGCTCAACGAACAGTTCGTGTTCTTCCACCTGAAAACCCAGCCGTTCGACTGGCAGCGCTTCGACGACCTCAGCGGCATGACCCTCGGCGGCGGCCTGGAATACAGCTACGGGCCGGCGTTCGATGCCTTTCTCGCCGAAGGCAATGTGCGCATCGAACGAGTGTCCAGCGACCGGCAGAACTTCGAGAAGCTGCTCAAAGAGCGCGTGGTGCTCTACCCGCAGGAGCTCAACGTCGGCTACGCCGCGCTGCGTAACGAGTTCTCCAGCGCCGATGCCGAGCGCATCACCCACCATCCCAAGCCGCTGCTGGTCAACCTCAGTTACCTGATGCTGCCCAAGCGCCTGGCGCAGAGCGAAGCGCTACGCGAACGTTTCAACGCTCGCCTGCAACAATTCCGCGACGACGGCCGTTACCAGAAGTACTTCGACGACCTGCAGGCTGGCCACTACCAACCCGTGCCGGAAGATGCCGCGCCATAACCGAAAAACTCGGTGTCTGGATTCCCGCCTGCGCGGGAATGACGAGAACTCCAGACAGTCGTCATCCCCGCGAAGGCGGGGACCAAAAAATGAGCAGTCAATGATCAGCGAATAAAGCCCTTGCTGACCTCGCGAAACAGCTCGGTGCCAGCCTGTTCCAGCCACTCGAAGGCGACCATCTCACGCGAGACGATCACCGCGCCGGCACGTTCCATGCGCGCCAGCCCCAAGGCCTTGTCGCGTGGCCGGCGCGATCCCACCGCCTCGTCGACCACGAACACTTCACGCCCGGCCGCCAGCAGGCCCATTACCGTCTGCAGCACGCAGACATGGGTTTCCGTGCCGCAGACGACGAACTGCCTGCGCTCGCCACCGGGCAAGTCGAACAGCCCGGCCCCGGCGGTTGCCGAAAAATGAATCTTCTCCCGCAACCCATCGCCCGGCAGCAACTCATGCAGGCCCGGCTCGGTATAACCCAGCCCCTTCGGATACTGCTCGGTGGCGATCACCGGAACGCGCAGGCGCTGCGCCACTTGCACCAGCCAGGTGGCTTGCTCGACCACTGCCGCGCCACCGTCAATGGCTGGCAGCAGCCGCTCCTGCAGATCGATCACCAGCAGGGTGGAATCCTTCGCTCGCATCAGCATCACTACGCTCCTTCCTTCACCGCAAAACGCGCATCGAGCCGGCTGTAACCGAGACCGACGCCCTTGTGCACCCGCAACTGCACGGGAATACGCTCCTTCATCGCCTCGACGTGACTGATCACGCCGATGGTCTTGCCGCTGGCGTTGAGGTTGTCCAAGGCATCGAGCGCCACCTCCAGGGTTTCCCCATCGAGCGTGCCGAAACCTTCATCGAGGAACAACGAGTCGATACTGGTCTTGTGGCTGACCAGATCGGACAGCGCCAACGCCAGCGCCAGGCTGACCAGGAAACTCTCGCCGCCGGACAGCGTGCGGCAATCGCGCGCCACATCGGCCTGCCAGGTGTCGCGCACCTCCAGCTCGAGTTCGCCGCTGCCCTTGCGCGCCAATTGATAGCGTCCATGCAAGCGCGTCAGTTGGCGGTTGGCCAGGTGGATCAGGTGATCGAGGGTCAGGCCCTGGGCAAACTTGCGGAACTTGGCACCGTCGGCCGAGCCGATCAGGCCGTTGAGCTGTTGCCACAGGCCCTGCTCACTCTCCTGCGCACTGATTTCGGCGAACAGTGCCTGCTGGCTGCTGCGCCGCGCCTCGTCGGCCTGCAACTGCGCGCGCAGCTCACCTTGACGCTCGCTCAGGGCGCGCAAGCGTTTCTGCAATGTCTGGAGCTGCTCGGCCAACTGCTCCGGGCTCAAGGCGGTTTGCGCTTCTGCCGAGAGGCGCTGCACCTCGGCCTGAGCCGCCGCCAGCAGGGTCGCGGCCTGGGTGTGCGCACGCTCGAGATCCACCTTGAGTTGCACCAAACGCTGGCGTTCATCCTCACTCAACAGCGCCGCTTCGAACGCCGCCTGATCGGCGAAGGGGCTGCTCAGCAGCGCCTGTTGCCAAGCCTGCTGACAGCTTTGCAGACGTTGCTGCTCACGCGCCAGCAAGGCTTCCTGGGCTTGCTGGCTGCCAGCGAGGCCATCACGTTCACGCAGGGTCGCGGCCAACCGCTCGGCGGATTCACGCAGGGCCTGCTGCGGATCGGCTGGCGGTTCCGGGGTCGCCAGACCCGGCGCACCTGCGTCCTGCCAACGCTGCTGCCAGTGCTCGGCCTGCGTCTGAGCTTCGTCCAGTTGTCGTTGCGCCTCGCGCGTGAGTTCGAGCAACTGCTGCTCACGCGCCTGCGTCTGTTGCCAGGCGTGCCAGGCGGCTTTCTGCTGCATCAACCAGCCTGAGCCGTCGGCCGGCAGCTCGCTGGCGAAGCCCTGCAGGCTGGCAAGCAGTTCTTGGGCCTGTTGCGCTAATTCAGTCTGCAGCGCGTTCAGATGCGCCAGTTGCTCGGCCAGGCGCGCCTGGGTGTTGTCCAGATCACGACTGAGTACTGCCTGCTGCCGCTTTGCCTCGGCCTGCTCGCGCTCAGCGCTTTCGCGCAACTCGCGCAGGCGCTGCAGCTCGGTTTGCTGTGCTTGCGCCGCTTCCAGGCGCGCCTGGAGCGCAGCCAATTCCTGCTCGTGCTGCTGCTGCACACCTGTCAGCTCAGCGACGTCCTGCAGGCGGATGTCATGTTCGCTCAGTTGCTGCTGCCACTGCTGATCCAACGGCAGCAATTGCGCCTCGGCCTGAGCCTGTTGTTGCTGCACCTGCTCGATCTGCGCGGCGAGACGGGTCAGCTCATCACGCAGGTTGGCGCCCTGGCTCTCCAGCTCAGCCAACTCACTGCGGCACTGCACCAGCGCCTGCTCAGTGGCCGAGACGTTCAGCGCCTGGTACTGACTGATCGCCGGATGCTCGTGCGAGCCGCACAGCGGGCAAGCGTCGCCCGGTTGCAGGCGGGCGCGATAGGCCTCCAGATCCTGAATGCGTTTTTCCTGCTCCAGCAATTTTTCCTTGTCGGCGACCTGCTGCTTGAGTGCCTTGTAACGCTCGCGCAGGGCGTTGATCTCGGTGTTCTTGTGCGCCTGTCGGCGCTGCAGCTCAGCCAGGCGCGGTGGCAGCTCGGCCAGTTGTACGGCCAAGGCCTCGCGGCTCTGCGCCAATTGCTGCAGGCGGTCGAACACCCGACTGCGCGCTTGCAGGCGCTGCCAGTCCTGGCGCAAGCCTGCCTCACCGGCATCCCCCAGCAGAGCCTGCAAGGCGCCCTGCTGCTGCCCCTCGGCGTCACGCGCCTGCTGCACCTGCAGTTGTAGCGTGGTCAGACGCACACCCTGCTCGTCACGCTGGCGCTGCAACGTCGTCAGTTGTACCGCGGATTCGCTCTGGCGCGTTTGCGCTGTCTGCAGCGCCTGCTCAGCCTTGGCCCGTTGCGTGAAGCGCTCGTCCCAACCACTGAGCAACTCGCCCAGGCGCGCATGCGAACTGCGCTCGTTCAGCCAGGCTTGCACCTCGGCGTGCTGGTGCTGCGCTTGCGTCAACGCGACGTGCCGCTGCTCACGCCAGTGCCCCGCATGATGGCTGGCCTGCCACAGCGCCTGACGTTCACGCTCGGCACACATTTGCATCTGCTCACGCAGTGCGAACAGACCGTGCTCGGCCTGCTGACTGTCGTGCTGCGCTTGCTGCCAGGCCTGGTGCAGCGGTTGTAAACGCGCTGCCGGCTCGCTGGCGGCCAGACGCTGTAAGTCATCGGCCGCAGCAGCCTGACGTTGCTGGGCCTGCTCCAGCCCTTGCGCTGCCTCGCCGGCTTGTTGCTCGGCTCGCTGTAGCGCCTCACGCCAGCGCTGCCCAGCCAGCAGCGTTTGTTGCTCAGCCTGCAACGGGGCCTGTTCCTGCGCCAGGCGCTCGGCTTCGGCCTGCAATTCGGCACGCTGCGCCTCATCCAGCAGCTCCATGCCCTGGGCGCGGCTTTTCAGCAGGCCCAGTGCCTGTTCGGCGGCCTTGGTGCGTTCGTAAACCTGCTGGGATATCTGCCCATAGACCTCGGTGCCGGTCAGCTCCTCCAGCAGCTCGGCTCGCTGGTTCGCATTGGCCTCGAGAAACGCCGCGAAGCCGCCCTGAGCGAGCAACATGGACTTGGTGAAACGCTCGAAATCCAGGCCGGTCAGTTCAGCGGTCAGGCTTTCCTTCTCGCGAATCTTGTCGGTGAGAATTTCGCCATCGGCGATACGCGCCAGCTCCACCTTGGGCGCCTGCAGCGCACCGTCGACCTTGTCCCGCGCGCGGCGCTGGCTCCAGAAGGCGCGGTAGCCCTGCCCTTTAACCTCGAACTCGACTTCGGCCAGGCAATCGGCGGTGTGCCGCGTCATCAGCTCATTACCGCTGGCCGACAGCGTGCTCATACGCGGTGTGCGGTGGTACAGCGCCAGGCAGATGGCGTCGAGCAAAGTGGTCTTGCCCGCCCCGGTTGGCCCGGTGATGGCGAACAGACCGCTACCGGCGAAAGGCTCGGCAGCGAAGTCGATCTTCCATTCACCCTTGAGGGAGTTGAGGTTCTTGAGGCGCAGGCTGAGGATTTTCATGCACAGGTCATAAGCCGTTGAAGGCCGTCATTCTGGCATATCCCGGTAGCGATTCAGTCGCGGCAATAACCCTCACCGCTGCGCACAGTCAGGCAGTTCTGCTTGTCCAGCAGCCATTTCATGCCGGTGGCTTCGCCGTCGGTGGCGCTGACGCTCTCCACCACGCCATCGCGCACGAAGACGATCTTCGCGCCCTGCGCACGGCCGACAAACCGTCGCGGGCCGTCGAGGTTGGCGATGGTCAGGCGGTAGTCAGCCGGCGTGCCGCTGATATCCAGGTAAGTACCCTCTGGCCCGGTCCAGCGCCCCAACCACTGCTCGGTCACCTTGGCATCCTGCTCGCTGGAAGATGTCGCGCAGCCGGCCAACAACAGGGGAATGGCCGCAGCCGCGAGAAGAAAATGTGCCGCTCTTTGCATGACGCTCTCCACTGGAAGGGTGTAGCGATTTCGACCCCGACCGCTGATGCGCGGTTCAGGCTCGAGTTCACAGTATCTCGATACGGTCGCGGCCATTGGCCTTGGCGAGGTACATCGCCTGGTCCGCACGCTCCATCAGGCTGTCCAGGCTCTCGCCTGGGCGATACTCGGCAATGCCGAAACTGGCGCTCTTGCGTTGCACACGGTCGAAGGCGAAACCGTTGATGCGCTTCTGCAGAGCCTGCATGGCGCGCTCGGCGTGCGCCGCATCGTTCTCCGGCAGGATGATCAGAAACTCCTCGCCGCCGAGCCGGCCGACCTTGTCCATGACTCGCACGCCGTCGCGCAACAACCCGGCAAACTGCCGCAGCACGCTGTCGCCCACGGCATGGCCATGGGTGTCGTTGACGCTCTTGAAGTGGTCGATGTCGATTAGTACCACCGAGAACGGCGTGCCGTAGCGATTGGCCCGTGCCACCTCCTCGATCAGAAAATGCAGAGTGCGCGCGCGATTCCACAGGCCGGTCAGGCTGTCGATGCTGGCGCTCAGGGCCAGACTGTCCTGATGCAGGAACATACGTTTGTGCGCCTTCTCCAGCAGAAAAGCACTGAGCAGACCGAAGGAGAACGACGCCAGAATCCAGATCAGGTGCAGGCGCTGCATGCCGGGCGTCAGCGAGTGCTCCAGCGTGACCAGCAGGATCGCCGCCAGCGAAACCAACGACGTGAGCATCGCGCGCTTCAGCGTGAGACCGGAGATGGCGAAGGTCCACATCAGGTTGAGGTAAATCTCCGGTGCGTAGAAAGCAAAGCGCGGCGAACCGAAGTTGAAGTAGAGGTTGGCCAGTACCGAGAAAATTGGAGCGGCTGTCAGTAACCCCAACATCAAGGGCTGTCGCTTGGGTTGGAAACTCAGCAAGCCGATGCTCAGCAACGCCGCTGGCACCAACAACGCATGACAGATCAGCCGCGCGACGGACTGATCGGTCTCGACGTTCTGCTCGATGGCGGCATAGATCAGATACAGCCCGGTGGTAAGGAACGCCACGTAGCGGATCTGCGGAATCTTCGCCTGCAGGTACCAGCAGGCGAACGCCTGCCGAGTCGCCTCTGGCACTCCATGCAAAGGGTCAAGCGCACGCAGCAAGGCATTGAACAACGGCACTTTCGCTCCCCTGTCGAAACGCCACCATTCACAGCATAGAACGCTTGTTGCGCAGAATGCGATGTGGGCCCCGCTATTGAGTCGCGTTCAAACCACGCCGGCCAGATTGTTCCGCGCCTGCGCCTCATGGCGCGCCCTGAAATGATCCGTACTGTAGATGGTTGGGCGCGCCAGAAATGACTGAAGAACGCTGCGCCGCTTCATGCGGTAGGCGAAGCCCGGCACCCAGGCGTACTCGGCGCGCACCTGAGCGTCGTATTCGGCGAAACGCTCCGGCGTGGCGCCGAGAATGGCCAGGTCGATATCCACCAACAACTGCTCATCCGGCTCGCTCGGCGTCGCATCATGCCGGGTGACCATGATCAGTTGCTTGACCCGCGCCAACGTCACCTGGCTGGCGTGACAGCTCGCAAGCACCCGGATGGCCCAATCTGCGCTCAGGCGCTCGTTATCCTTGCCGCGCACATCGTAGATGGCGTCATGGAACCAGAGCGCGATGGCCACCTCCCCCGGCTGCTGCGCCAGATGCCGCGCCTGCTCGAAATGCATCAGGCATTCGCGCAGATGCTGCAGCGAGTGATAGTGCCGCTGCGGCTCCTCATAGGCACGAACGAGCAGCTCGAACAGACCTGACGGAGGCTGTAGGCCAAGGTCTGACCAGGCACTGGCCCAAGATGATGGCAGAGGGATCATTTAGAGGCTCGATAGCGTATTGGTTAAGGGCTGGGCTTTAGCCCGTCCCAGTGAGCGAAGCGAACGGTTTGAATGCTGTAATGGTTATAAGTTGACGCCTAATTTTTAACTTTGTAGAAATCGACGATTGACGTCATGGCGCTTGTAAATAGCTCTGCATCCTCAAGGCTTCTTGTACGTAGAATAAATTTTTGGGCACCACTTTTGTCAATGATAGCCACTGCATACCACTGCCTGAATTTTCTTTTCCATGAGTAAAGTTGCACTCTATCAATGTAGCGATAGTACATTCTACTTCCTGCATTTCGGTGAATTGAAGTACCACCGCCCACAGCTAAACCTGTATTTCCTACATTTGTGGCCCAAGAGCTACTTCTTGATATAACGCCGAACCCCCATGAAATGTATTTTTCGTTTACTACAAATCCATCCGGCCTCCAATTTTCATGTTGTGACCAAGTTATTTCTTCTGCCAAATTAATTGCGGAATTTATTTCCATCTCTGTTGTTTTGTATTTAATTGGACTAGAGCCGCATCCGGATAGTATTAGGGTGACTATAACTAAAAGGCACTTCATCATGAACTTATTATTCACTTACTTCATACTTATAAAGTTTGGTTAAGGGGCGGGCTTTAGCCCGTCCCAGTGAGCGAAGCGAACGGTTTGAACCAGTTGTTATATGTCAGCTGCAGCAGGCATAACGTTTACGAAAATAAGCTCTTCTGAAACTGCATCCCATGCAATAAGGAAGGGGCTGACTCGGGTTGGGTTTTTTTCGATTAGATTCTGTATTACACCCGTGCTGCTGGATGTGAATTCAGGCATTGCACGAAGGTAAGCTCTTGTTGCCTTATTGAATTGGGCTTGCGACAATTTTGTTTCGTAAATGAATTTTATGTTTTCTCCTTTGCTACCAGTGCAGAGGAGAGAGAGCGTAAGGGAGTACTTTGTATTAGGGAGTTTCTTTTCGCTGCCGGAAACGTAATAAATCACATGCCCTGGAGTTTCGCCAAAGTATTTTTTATAGAGCTTTGACAAGCCTTTCTCGACGAGCTGCCAGGTGGCTTCTGCAGATTTCTCTCCAATTTTTTTAGCGAAGGAAACTCCAAAAACCAAGACTATAGAGCTCATGGTAAGAAGCAAAATTGACGCCTGGGGCCCACGTTTCGGAAGCTCGTGAAACGATACTTCTTCGCCAAAGGCTGCCAAAGCCTCCTTCATGCTTAGGATCGCGTCAGTATCGATATCATCTTCGAAGGCAACGTTTAGAATTTGTTTATTCATGTGCGATCCTTTGCTGGCATATAACAGTGATTAGACGGAAGGCGGTACTAACGCGATATTAGAACCTTCCATCTAACTCCGCACCATTAGCATGGTTACCCTGGGAAATTCTTTTTAAAATCATGGCATTACCAGCCAGCTCCTGATGTCTGGATGTATTCGCTTGACTTCCTCTTTTTGCTCTACCATTACCACTGTACAAAAACACAGCCAAGGAGTCGGCCATGGAAACCTCCAGCAAACCTCGCCTGCAGGAGCAGTTCAGGGCGGTGATGCGCTAGCATCATTACAGCATCCGCGCCGAAAAAACCTACTGGTACTGGATTCGCTATTTCATCCGTTTCCATAAGCTGCGCCATCCAATGGAGCTTGGCGCTGTAGGACACCTCTAAAAACTACCTGCGTTGCCATCACTGCGTTAAAAACAGGCTCAAAATGCTCATTTACAGCACGTAAACTCCGCTTTTTCGCCTATTTTTGCCTTGTGCTGACTGCCTCGCCTACGTTTTTAGCAGTGCCCTACCGAGGTCAATGCTTTTCTCACTTGGTTGGCAGTTGAGCGTCAGGTGGCTGCCGCCACCCAGAATCTGGCACTCAATTCGCTGGTTTTCCTATACGACAAGGTCTTGCAACAACCGCTCGGGCAAGTGGGCGAGGTGGTGCGCGCAAAACGCTCAGCGCGTATTCCTTGCGTACTTACGCATGAGGAAGCCACGGCGCTCATTGCCAGGCTCGGCCAACCGCATCAGCTACTGGCTTCGCTGATGTATGGCGCCGGCTTGCGAGTGGTGGAAGCTGCACGCTTGCGTATCAAGGATGTGGATTTCGATAAGCAGATCATCACCATTCACGACGGCAAAGGCGCCAAAGACCGAACGACACTTCTGCCGGCGCCCTTGATCACACAGCTGCTGGAGCGCAGAGAGCGTATGTTTCGCGCCTGGAAGCAGCGGGACAGTTTTTATCACGCTCCCGTCAGCCTGCCATTTGCGCTACGTCGCGAATACCCCAAGGCGGGATGTTCATTCGAGTGGCAGTGGCTGTTCCCGTCGACCGGACTTTGCACGGATGAGGACGGGCAGATCGTTCGTCATCACCTTCATGTCAGTGCCATTCAGAAAGCTGTCAGACATGCCGTGCGGCAATCCAATCTGCACAAGCCTGCCAGTTGCCATACCTTTCGCCACAGTTTCGCCACCGAGTTACTGCGTCGAGGGAGTGACATTCGCACAGTGCAGACGCTACTGGGGCATGCGGATATACGTACGACGCAGATCTATACGCATGTGCTGGGACAGGGCTTTGCCGGTGTAGTCAGCCCGCTGGGGTGAGCGCGGCAAGCACTTGGCTGGGTTGTAACGACCGCCATTCGAATTGCATTCGGGCTACGAGGTCTGTGCCGCTAGGCCTTGGGCAGCGCCTCCAGCACCTGCCGATACAAACCCTGCAGGCGCTGGGCATCCTCTTCTTCCAATGTCTCTTGCAGCAGGCGCCGGGCGAAGACGTCTTCCACGCTCAGCTCGTCCAACGTTTCCCGTGCTTCGCTGGCCAGGCTGGCCATGGCGTTGCCGCGCTCGCGGCGGATACGCAGCACCTCCACGGGATGCCCTTCGCACAGAGCGTTGATGCGGCTTTGCAGGTCGCTCAGGTAGTCGTCGGTGCTCACTTGCACTTCCAGCCATACAGGCCGCTCGGGGGTGCCTTGTGCAGCTGCCTCGGTGATGGAGCCTGCCAACTCCTTGAGCGAGCCGCGCAGGCTGGCCATGGGCTGGAACACCGGCACGGGCAGTGGCGTGATCGACTGCAGGGTGGCGCCTGCGAACGTCAGCAGCAGAACTTCCTTCTGCTGGCGCGCCTCGTCGAAGGACAGGGCAATCGGCGAGCCGCTGTAGCGAATGTGCTCCAGGCCGCCGACCTTCTGCGGGCGGTGGATATGGCCAAGGGCGATGTAGTCCGCCGGCGGGAAGGCGCTGGTGGGGAAGGCCTCCAGACTGCCGACGTAGATCTCGCGCACCGATTCGCTGGCGCTGGCGCCAACTGTGGTGAGGTGACCGGTGGCGATGATCGGTAGCGTCAGGCCCAGCTCGTTACGCTTGCTCGCCGCCAGCTCGTACAGTGCTCGGTAATGCTCGGCGATAGCTTGCTGCAGCGACTGTTGTTTGTTCTGTGCGCTCTGCCCCGCCTGGCTGGCCAGCACGTCGCGCGAGCGGATGAAGGGAATGGCGCAGAGAATGGCGCCCGGCTGGCCAGTACGATCATTGAGTACCAGTACCTGTTCAGCCAGGTCGACGCCCACGCTCGGCACCACCTGGGTGCCCAGTTGCCCCAGCAGGCTGCGGCTTTCACCGAGCATGGCCGGCGAGTCGTGGTTGCCGCCGAGTACCACTAGGGCGCAGCCGGCGTCGCGCAACTCCACCACCAGCCGGTAGTACTGCTCGCGGGCGTAACTGGGCGGTGCGCCGGTGTCGAACACATCACCGGCGATCAACAGCACGTCTACGTCGTGCACGCGCACCTGCTCCAGCAGCCAGGCGCAGAAGGCCTGGTGCTCGGCCTGCCGAGTCTTGCCCATGAAATGCTGGCCCAGGTGCCAGTCGGAGGTGTGCAGGATGCGCAAGCTCATAGCGGCCAGTCCTGTACGACGACATGAGTCTTGACCCGCTGCATTTGCGGGAAGGCCTCGATGGCCGCGCGCACTTCGCTCAGGCGCGCCATGCTCGGCGCCTCGACCAGTACCAGCATGTCGGTCTCGCCGCTGATGCCACTGCAATGGCGGATTTCCGGGTATTCGCGCATACGCTCGACGTAATCCTGACAACGGGCGTTTTGGTAGAAAAGCTCGAGATAAGCTCTGACTCCACCTTCGCCCGGCACCGCGACCTGCGCGTGATAACCACGAATCACCCCGCTCTCCTCCAGATAGCGAATCCGCTCGCTTACCGCCGAACGTGACAGATTGATCTCACGGGCGATCTGGCTGACGGAGGTGCGCGCATCGCTGCGCAGCAGAGTGAGGATCTGGCGATCGAACTTGTCCACTGGGGCTTCTCGGGCGGTTATCGGATTGACGGTGAAAACCGCCATTTCGTCGGCAAAAGGCGACAGCCTGCAACTGGCCGGCGCCCTACCATGGCGGTATCTGGAAAATGATGAGCATACCCCATGAGTCGATTGAACAAGGAATTGGGCCTGCTGCAGGGCATCGCCCTGCTCAGCACCTCGCTGCTCGGCACCGGCATCTTCGTGGTGCCGGCACTGGCAGCCACGGGAGCCGGCGAAGCGTCGCTGTGGGCATGGATGATCTTGATTGCCCTGGTGCTGCCGGTGGCGTTCACCTTCGCCCAGTTGGGCAAGCGCTTCCCTCATGCCGGCGGCGCGCCGCACCTGATCGGCCGTGCCTTCGGTCTGCGCATGGAGGGCGTCAGCGCCCTGCTGTTCCTCGCCGTGTTGCCGGTCGGTCTGCCCGCTGCGCTGCATATCGCCAGCGGTTTCTGGCTGGCGCTGTTCGACCTCGATCGCACCAACCTGCTGCTCATCGAACTGGCGACGCTGGGCGCCATTCTCCTGCTTGGTCAGCGCCCAGCGAAAGCATCGGGCATGCTGCAGGGGCTGATCGCTGTAGCCATCTTCGCCAGCGTGGCGCTGATCTGGTGGGTCGGCGACCTGCCGCACGCCAGCCAGCCGTTGCTGCCGGCAATGGACGGCCAGTGGCACCTGCTGCCGACGGCGCTGGGGGTGATGTTCTGGTGCTTCGTCGGTATCGAGGCCTTCACCCACCTGGGCGAGGAGTTCAAACACCCCGAGCGCGACTTCCCCCTGGCGCTATTGCTCGGCGTAGTACTGGCCGGCCTGGTGTACTGGGCCTGCTCGGTCGCGGTGCTGAGCTTTGCCACTTACGGCGACGTGCACAGCGACATTACCGCCCTGCCCCGTCTGTTTGAACAGCTGCTGGGTGAGCACGCACGCGTGCTGGTCGCGGTGCTCGGTTACCTGGCCTGCTTCGCCTCGATGAACGTGTACATCCAGGGCTTCGCCCGGCTGATCTGGAGCCTGGCCGATGAAGGCCGTCTGCCGGCCAGGCTGGCCGTGCGCAACCGCCATGGTGTACCCGGCAAAGCCTTGCTGCTGGTGGTGATCAGCTGCGCGCTGTGCGCCATGCTCTCGGCCACCTTGAACCTGTCGGTGGACGATCTAATCCGCTATGCCAACGGCAACTTCGTGCTGATCTACCTGCTGAGCATGGCCGCTGGCTGGGTGCTGCTCAGTGGCGTCTGGCGCCTGCTTGCCGGTCTCAGTGCCCTGCTCTGCGCTGGGGTGCTGCTGATGCTTGGCGGCGATGCGCTGTATGCAGTGGCATTGCTTGGGGTGTTGCTGCTGCTTGATCGCCTGCGCACGCTGGGTAAGGCGCTGGCCTAGCGCAGCAGATAATAAGCACGGCAACGCAGCTTGCACCTTCCCGGCAGGTGACGGTCGAAAACGGCTTAACCCGAGCGGTATCGCCGCCGATGCGTGACCATCGTTGCTCCAGGGTTCTATCCTTGAAGCGACAAACGCTGAAAGGAAGCCCCATGCTCCGCGTACTCAATGACCTGAAAATCATGATCCTGGCCAACCTGTGGATCGTCCCGGTGGTGGCAGGCCTGGTCTGGGCACTGTTCCAGTTCGTCGCGCCGCCACCACCGATGAGCGCCAGCATGGCCACCGGCACCCAAGGGGGCGCCTACCAGCAGTTTGCCGAACGCCTGAAGGAAGAGTTGGCCAAGGAAGGCTTTGAGCTGACACTGGTACCGACCTCCGGCTCGCGTGACAACCTGCAACGCCTGCTGGCCAAGGACCCGCAAGTGGAGATCGCCCTGGTCCAGAGCGGCCTGGAGCGCCAGCTGGCTCCCGACGAGCGGCGTCAGCTGGAAAGTCTGGGGGCGATTTATCAGGAGCCCCTGTGGCTGTTCTATCGACGAGACGTGAAGCTGGATCGCATTGCCGACCTGCTGCCATTGCGCGTCGGTCTGGGCGGTGAAGGCAGCGGCACCCGTGCCGCCAGCGATGCCATTCTCGGCGCCAATGCCATCGAGCCGGAACAACACCCCGAAAGCTGGCAGAGCATCGGCGGTGGCAAAGCCGCTCGGGCGCTGATGGCCGGCGAACTGGATGCAGCGTTCTTCGTCGGTCCGGCCGAGAACGCACTGGTGCAGCAACTGGCGGCCAACCCGGACATCGCCCTGGCACACTTTCGGCGCGCCGCCGCTTACGAGGCGCGACTGCCGTTCTTCAATCAGGTAAAGGTCGGTGAAGGCCTGCTGGATCTGGCCAGCAACGCACCAGACCGCGATATCGTTACCCTGTCCCCGGTCGCTACCCTGGTGGTCAACGACGACTTCAACCCTGGCCTGGTACCGCTGTTTCTCGAAGCCAGCCGTGAAGTGATGCGCAGCGGTACCCTGCTCGACGCCGCCGGCACCTTTCCCAGTGCCGAGCCTCGCACCTTCGAGCTGCACAAGGATGCCGGGCATTACTACGACAAGGGCCTGCCGATCCTACAGCGCTACCTGCCTTTTCGCATCGCCTCGCTGGCCGACCGCTACATCATCCTGCTGATCCCCTTGATCGTGGTGATGATCCCACTGTTCAAGGCTGTCGGCCCGATCTACCAGTGGCGCATTCGCGCGCGCATCTACCGCTGGTACAAGTACCTGCGCGAGATCGACCGCAAGCTGCACGCAGGCTCCTTGCCCAACGAGCTGGACAGCGAGATCGAACGCCTGGAGGTGATGGAGGACGAACTCGCGGCTGTGGAAGTGCCGCTGTCTTACTCCAACGAGTTGTACGAACTGCACATGCATGTGCGCTACGTGATCGAACGACTGCGCGAGCTGCAACGGCGCCGACAGGCGTAAGGCGAAGCACGCTTCATTGACGCCCCGAAGCGGTGGATGGAAAAAGCGTCGTCCACCCTACGCCGCAACAGCAACGCCGCCAGTAGAGAAGCATCGCGGCTAGAGCCCCTCCCACGGATGTTCGCGATACCCGTGGGAGTGGCTCTAGCCGCGATCTGCTATGTGGTCTTCAACGCTTTTCACGGATAGATCCACACCCAGCCCCGCAATCCATTTTCTGCTTCGGGTAAACTGCGCCCCTGTTTCATTTACCCACGAGACCGCCATGCCGATCCGCCACTGCATCGTCCACCTGATCGACAAGAAGCCCGACGGCAGCCCTGCCGTGCTTCACGCTCGCGACAGCGAGCTGGCCACGTCGCAAGCCATGGAGAACCTGCTGGCCGACCTCAACGAGAGCTACAACGCCAAGCAGGGCAAGGCCTGGGGTCTGTTCCACGAAGAATCCGGCGCCTACCCGTTCAGTGGCAGGCTCAAGGCCTATCTCGATGGCGAGCAGGATTTCACCGCTTTCAGCCGTCAGGCCGTCGAACACCTGCTGAAGCTGATGGAGGAATCCAACCTCTCCACTGGCGGTCACGTGCTGCTGGCTCACTACCAACAAGGCATGACCGACTACCTGGCCATCGCCCTGCTGCACCACAGCGAAGGTGTGGCGGTGACCGACGCGTTGGACGTGACCCCGGCCAAGCACCTGGATCTCGGCCAGTTGCACCTGGCCGCGCGCATCAACATCAGCGAGTGGCAGAACAACAAGCAGTCCAAGCAGTACATCTCCTTCATCAAGGGCAAGAACGGCAAGAAGGTCTCGGACTACTTCCGCGACTTCATCGGCTGCCAAGAAGGCGTCGACGGCCCGGGCGAGACCCGCACCCTGCTCAAGGCCTTCAGCGACTTCGTCGAGAGCGAGGATTTGCCCGAAGAGCAGGCGCGCGAGAAGACCAAAACCCTGGTCGGCTACGCCAGCGGCCAGGCCAAGATGGGCGAACCGATCACCCTGGAAGAACTTTCCGGACTGATCGATGAGGAGCGCCCCAAGGCCTTCTACGAGCACATCCGCAACAAGGATTACGGCATGGCCCCGGAGTTTCCGGCGGACAAACGTACCCTGAGCCAATTCCAGCGTTTCACCGGCCGTGCCGAGGGCCTGTCGATCAGCTTCGAGGCGCACCTGCTGGGCTCCAAGGTCGAGTACGACGAAGGCCGCGACATGCTGATCATTCGCCAGTTGCCCACCCAATTGAAGGACCAGCTCAAGCGCCGTCAGGATTGAAATATTTGTAGGGTGGCCCGGGCGGCGATCCGCTTTAGCCCACCAAAGAAGGCGTACTACCTCGCGTTCTGGTGGGCTGAAGCCCACCCTACGGCCTCACATGGCGGAGTGTCCTGGCTCGGTTTACGCTGAGCGGAACGTGCCATCACACAAGGATGCGAAACCATGAAGACGATTGTGCTGCTGCTCGCCGCCCTGGCTCTGTGGCAGAACTGGGACAAGATCGACCGCTGGCTAAACCCGCCACAGGCCGGCAATGCCAGCGGCGAGATCGTGCTCTACGCCACGCCGTGGTGCGGTTACTGCGCCAAGACCCGCGAGTTATTCGCCGAGGATGGCATCGCCTACCGCGAAGTGAACATCGAGACCGATACCGCCGGCCGCGCCCAATACCAAGCGCTTGGCGGCCGCGGTGTACCGGTGATCGACCTGCGCGGTCAGGTGATTCACGGCTACGACGTGCGCGCCATCCGCGCCGCCTACTGACCTCAACTCAGCGAACTGTCCTCACGCCGCCACTGCCGTGGGCTAACGCCGAACCAGCGGCGGAAGGCGCGCGAGAAGGCGCTGGTTTCCGAATAGCCGAGCAATGGCGCCAGGTGCGAGATGGGTAGCTGCGACTGGCGCAGGTAACGGTTGGCCAGTTCGCGACGCACGTTGTCCACCAGTTGCGAGAAGCTCAGCCCCTGCTCACGCAGGCGCCGCTGCAGCGACCAACTGGCCATGCCGAGCATTTCCGCGACATCTTCCAGCGCCGGCTCGCCGTACAGCAGACGCTGGCGAATCTGCTCGCGCACGTCATTGACCATATCCCGCTCACCACGTCCGCATAGCGCGCTGATCTGGTTCAGCGAGTCCTGCATGACCATCAGCAGTACCGGATCACTGTCCGGCATGGCGCGGTCGAGGCCGCGTTTGGGAATCAGCAGGGAATTGCACGGCTGCTCGAAATACACCGGCGCATCGAACACCTTACAGTGCTCGTGCCAATGCTCCGGCCGTGGGTGTTCGAAGTGCACCGCGCGCGGCGCCCACTGCGGGCCAAGCACATGGCGCACCAGGTTGAGGGCCATGCCCAGAGTCAACTCGGCATCCTGGCGGCGGCTGAGAATGGCGCCATGGCGTACCTGATAGTCGAAGCGGTAGCACTCGCCCTCGTCGACCAGGCGGATCAGGCTGTTGCGCTGGTGCAGCGGGAAGGCGCGGGCGAAGTTGATCAGCGCCTGTTCCAGCGTCGCCGAGCACAGCCCGATATAACCGAGCAGGCCAAGCGCCTGCGGCTTGAACTGCTGGCCATAGTACAGACCGAAGTTGTCGCAGCCGGACTGATGCGCGGCTTCTTCCAGCACCTGGCAGTAATTGGGCAGCGCCAGGCTCAGGGTCGGATGGCGCAGGCACTCGGGGTCGATGCCGGAGACCCCGAGGATACGATCCGGGTCACCGCCCTGCTTTTCGATGAAGCCGCACAAGCCACTCGCAGCAGCCGCCAGCACACCCGCATTAGCCGGCGGACCGGACAACAGCGAAGCGCCGAACGAACCACCTGCCTGGGAGAGAAATGCACTCATCGGGGCCTCCTTGGTAACAATGCGTTTCGGCAAGCAAGAAATACGCCTGCACTGTCGCACCGCAAAACCACGGTTCAAACGCCACCACCGTGCCCCGCCTTACCGGGCGAGTGAGTCATTTTGAAACATCCGCACCAAAACGCAGCAGACGACTTGACCCATTACGACACAGGCAGCGTCGGCGCCTGCAAAGTTGACTTTGCACGACAGCAAGCCCCCTGTGCAGTCAAGTTGCGCCCATGAAATCGGCTCATGATCGACCCAGGCTGAACGTCAGCTCACCTGCTACGTACAACTACAACAACATCGTTTCGGAGAACGCTCATGATTTATGCCAAGCCTGGAACCAGCGGCGCCCTCGTCACCCTCAAGCCGCGCTATGGCAACTACATCGGCGGTGAGTTCGTCGCCCCGCTCAGCGGCCAGTACTTCAGCAACACCAGCCCGGTCGATGGCTCGGTAATCGGCGAATTCCCCCGCTCCAACGCCGCCGACATCGACAAGGCTCTCGATGCTGCTCACGCCGCTGCCGACGCCTGGGGTCGCACCAGCGTGCAGGAGCGTTCGCACATCCTGCTGAAAATCGCCGACCGTATCGAAGCCAACCTCGAACTGCTCGCCGTGGCCGAAACCTGGGACAACGGCAAGCCGGTGCGTGAGACGCTGAACGCCGACGTACCGCTGGCCGCCGACCATTTCCGTTACTTCGCCGGCTGCATCCGCGCTCAGGAAGGCAGCACCGCCGAGATCAACGACGGCACCGTGGCCTATCACTTCCACGAGCCGCTGGGCGTAGTCGGGCAGATCACCCCGTGGAACTTCCCGCTGCTGATGGCCGCGTGGAAGCTGGCTCCGGCGCTGGCTGCCGGCAACGCCATCGTGCTCAAGCCGGCCGAGCAGACGCCGTTCTCCATCACCGTGCTGATTGAGCTGGTCGGTGATCTGCTGCCGCCGGGCGTGCTCAACATCGTTCAGGGCTTTGGCCGCGAGGCCGGTGAAGCGCTGGCCACCAGCAAGCGCATAGCCAAGATCGCCTTCACCGGATCCACCCCTGTGGGCTCGCACATCATGAAGTGCGCTGCCGAGAACATCATCCCGAGCACCGTCGAACTGGGCGGCAAATCGCCGAACATCTTCTTCGCCGACATCATGAACGCCGAGCCGGCCTTCATCGAGAAAGCCGCCGAAGGTCTGGTGCTGGGCTTCTTCAACCAAGGTGAGGTGTGCACCTGCCCGTCGCGTGCGCTGGTGCAGGAGTCGATCTACGACGCCTTCATGGTCGAGGTGATGAAGAAGGTCAAACAGATCAAGCGCGGCAACCCGCTGGACACCGAAACCATGGTCGGCGCCCAGGCCTCGCAGCAGCAGTTCGACAAAATCTTGAGCTACCTGGAGATCGCCCAGCAGGAAGGCGCGCAGGTGCTCACCGGTGGCGCAGCGGAGAAACTCGACGGCGATCTGGCCAGCGGTTACTACATCCAGCCGACCCTGCTCAAGGGCAGCAACCAGATGCGCGTGTTCCAGGAAGAGATCTTCGGCCCGGTGATCGGCGTGACCACCTTCAAGGACGAAGCCGAAGCCCTGGCCATCGCCAACGACACCGAGTTCGGCCTCGGCGCCGGCGTGTGGAGCCGCGACATGAACGTCGCCTACCGCATGGGCCGTGCGATCAAGGCCGGCCGCGTGTGGACCAACTGCTACCACCTGTACCCGGCGCACGCTGCCTTCGGCGGCTACAAGAAGTCCGGGGTCGGTCGTGAAACCCACAAGATGATGCTCGACCACTACCAGCAGACCAAGAACCTGCTGGTGAGCTATGACATCAATCCGCTGGGGTTCTTTTAATCCACCGTTGTTTACGGTCTGCCATGCACAAGACGCGGCTCACGCCCGTTCGGATCGTCCGCAAGCCGGCCCTGCTGCCTCTGCGCAGAGGGCTCGGCCAAGGCAGCGTTCGAGCGGGCCAATACCGCACCGTCACTCAATAAAGACAGTCAGGGCACAGCAATGGATCAAATAGGTAATTACGTTCTCTACATCATCATGGCCTGCGCCGTTGCAGGGGCTTTCGCGGCCATCTACGACAGCGAGAAGAGCCTGGGCAAGGAGTTCATGGAGGGCATCCACGCCACCGGCTACATCTTCGTGCCGGCGGCCGGCATCATGGCCTCCATCCCGTACCTCACGGTGCTCATCGAGAAGGCCTGCGGGCCGTTTTTCAACGCCCTCGGCGCCGACCCGGCACTGGCCGCGACCATGATCATCGCCTCGGACATGGGCGGCTATCACCTGGCATCGGCGCTGGCGTCGAGCAAGGAAGCGTTGGTCATGGCGCTGATCACCGGCTTCATGGGTGGTGCCACCATCGTCTTCTCCATCCCCATGGGGCTTGCGATGCTCGACAAGCGTGACCACAAATACATGGCACTGGGCATCATGTCCGGCATCCTGACCATTCCGCTCGGCGTACTGATTGCCAGCGTATTGCTGGTGGCGAGCGACCCGATGATCCGCGAAGTGGTCGCCACCAATGGCGAGGCGACCTATCAGCTGGCCATGGGCCTGGGCAGCATCTTCGCCAATCTGCTGCCGATCATCGTCTTCGTCGTCGCCCTGGCTGCCGGTCTGCGTTTTCTGCCGGATCTGATGATCAAGGGCTTCATCGGTTTCGGCCGTGGCCTGGACGCGATGATCAAACTGGTGCTGGTATTCTCCATCGTCGAATACTTCACCGGGGTGTTCACCATAGTCTTTGGTGGCTGGGGCTTCGACCCAATCATCGCGGACGCCGAAGACCAGACCCGCGCCCTAGAAACCGCCGGCTACATCGGCATCATGCTGGCGGGCGCCTTCCCCATGGTCTACCTGCTGCGCAAATACTTCGGCGGCCCGCTGGAACACCTGGGCAGCAAGGTCGGCCTGAGCGCCGTGGGCAGCGCCGGCATGCTCGCGACCATCGCCAACATCCTGGCCATGTTCCGCCTGGTGCGCTTCATGCCACCGAAGGACAAGGTAATCAACATCGCCTTCGCCGTCTGCGCGGCCTTCCTGCTGGGTGACCACTTGTCCTTTACGGCCAACTTCCAGCCCACCATCATCCTGCCAGTGCTGATCGGCAAGCTGATCGCAGGTTTTGCCGCCATCGGCCTGGCCTATTGGCTATCAGTGCCCAAGGCGCTGGAACTGGAGCAACAGGATCGCGCTGTCGGCATCATCGAACAGGATGAGTACCCGGTCGCAGGCAAGCCACAGGTCAGCCCGGCCTGACAACCGCCGCAACGCCTGATGCCTGCCAAGCAGACGTCGGGCGTTGCCCAACGGCGACCGAGAGAGACTGGTTGAGGACAGATACATGGCAAGCTACTCCCACAGCATGGCCGGCCAGACCTGGCGCTTCGACAGCCTGCGCGAACTGATGGCCAAGGCTACGCCGGCACGCTCCGGCGACTACCTGGCTGGGGTCGCGGCCGGCAGCGATGCCGAGCGCGCCGCCGCGCAGATGACGCTGGCCAATGTGCCGCTGAAGACCTTTCTGCAGGAGGCGCTGATTCCCTATGAGAGCGACGAAGTCACCCGCCTGATCATCGACACCCATGATGCCCAGGCCTTCGCCCCGGTCAGCCACCTGACGGTGGGTGGGTTTCGCGACTGGTTGCTCTGCGACGACGCCGACGAAGCCAGCCTCACGGCGCTGGCCCCTGGGCTGACGCCGGAGATGGTCGCAGCGGTGTCGAAGATCATGCGCATTCAGGATCTGGTTCTGGTGGCGCAGAAGACCCGCGTGGTCACCCGCTTTCGCAACACCCAGGGGCTACGCGGGCGCATGTCCACCCGCCTGCAACCGAACCACCCGACCGACGATCCGGCCGGCATCGCCGCCAGCGTGGTCGATGGGCTGCTCTACGGTAACGGCGATGCCATGATCGGCATCAACCCGGCCACCGACAGCATGAGCGCCGTATGCACCCTGCTGGAGATGCTCGATGCGGTGATCCAGCGCTACGAGATTCCCACCCAATCCTGCGTGCTGACCCACGTCACCAGCTCCATCGCTGCCATCGAGCGCGGCGCGCCGCTGGATCTGGTGTTCCAGTCCATCGCCGGCACCGAGGCGGCCAATGCCAGCTTCGGCGTCAGCCTCAAGGTGCTGCAGGAAGGCTACGAAGCCGGCCTGAGCCTCAAGCGCGGCACCCTCGGCAACAACCTGATGTACTTCGAGACCGGCCAGGGCAGCGCGCTGTCGGCCAACGCCAACCACGGCGTCGACCAGCAGACCTGTGAAACCCGCGCCTACGCCGTGGCCCGCCACTTCAATCCGTTTCTGGTCAATACCGTGGTCGGCTTCATTGGTCCGGAGTACCTGTACAACGGCAAGCAGATCATCCGCGCCGGGCTGGAAGATCACTTCTGCGGCAAGCTGCTCGGCGTGCCCATGGGCTGCGACATCTGCTACACCAACCATGCCGAAGCCGACCAGGACGACATGGACATGCTGCTGACACTGCTCGGCACGGCGGGCATCAACTTCATCATGGGCATTCCCGGCTCGGATGACGTGATGCTCAACTACCAGACCACCTCCTTCCACGATGCGCTTTACGCCCGCAAGGTGCTCGGCCTGCACGCCGCGCCAGAGTTCGAGGCCTGGCTGGCGCGCATGGGGATTTTCCAGCAACAGGGTGGCCGCCTGCGCATGGGCGATGAGCTGCCCCCGGCATTTCGCCAGGCGTTGGCGCAGTTGTCCTGATCAATCGAGGCCGTCATGAGCGAAAAGTCCCCCGCCACCGCAAACCCCTGGCAGCAACTGCGCCAATTGACACCGGCACGCATCGCCCTGGGCCGCGCCGGCACCAGCCTGCCGACCGCTGCGCAACTGGATTTCCAGTTCGCCCACGCCCAGGCGCGTGACGCCGTGCATCTGCCGTTCGACCACACCGCCCTGCGCGAAGCGCTGCATGATCGCCAGTTACCCACGCTGTTGCTGCACAGCGCCGCCGCCGACCGGCACACCTACCTGCAACGCCCGGATCTGGGCCGGCGCCTGCACGAAGATGCCGCACGCCTGCTCGATGACTACGCCGCCGAGCACGGCCGGGGCTATGACCTGGCCATCGTCATCGCCGACGGCCTGTCATCGCTGGCGGTGCACAAGCACAGCCTGCCGTTTCTCGACCGTTTGCTGGAGCAGGTGCAGGCAGAAGGTTGGTCGCTGGCGCCGGTCACCCTGGTGGAGCAGGGCCGGGTTGCAGTGGCTGATGAAGTGGGACAGCGCCTGGGGGCGAAGATGACGGTGATCCTGATTGGCGAACGCCCCGGCCTCAGTTCGCCGGACAGCCTGGGCCTGTATTTCACCTACGCGCCGCGGATCGGCCTCAACGACGCCTACCGCAACTGTATCTCCAACGTGCGCCTGGAGGGTCTGAGCTATGGCATGGCCACCTTCCGCCTGATGTACCTGATGCGCGAGGCCTGCCGCCGCCAGCTCTCGGGCGTCGATCTCAAGGACGAAGCCGAAGTGCCGACGCTGGACAACGCCGGGCTGGGTAATTTTCTGCTGCCGGATCAGCGTTGAGGCGGTTGGTCAGCGCCTACGATGCACGCCGTGGTGGACGAAAAGATCATCATCCACCCGCACTGACCACCCACGTAACCCGAATGCAATCCAGGCATCCCTGACTCGTCGTCCCCGGCTTGCATGCGAGCTAAGGACGCTATCAGTGCGCCTCGATACGGAAGCCCAGGCGCGGGAAGTGCACGTGTACGATGCCGGCACGCTCGTCCTCGCGACGCAGAATCAGCTCGTCACGCCCGGCATGCAGCAACTCACCCTGCACCGGGTCGACACCATAGTCCACTGCCGCGATGCTCACCGCCTGGCCCGCCTTGAAGCCATTGGGGTCGACGAAATCTTCGTTCGGCAGCGCTGCCGGCGTCGCTTCACGCGCCACTGCGATCGCCTGTTCGCTGCTCATCTCGCTCAGCGAGCCATGGCCGAAGCCGAGCACACGGGCAAGCCATGCGGCGACCTCAGGGTAATCGTCGACCAGTGGCGCGGTGACCGGCGTACCGCGCAGGAACCACAAACAGTGAGCTACGGAAAAATCGGCGAGCGACGCTTCACCGAAAAGGAAATCGCCTTGCCCGCCTTGCAGCTGTCGCTGCAAGGCCCCCATCAGCGCCGGCCATTGATGCTTGGCCTGCTCCAGTGGCAGACGACTCGCCGTACCGCCGGAAAACAGCGCACCGCGGTCGGCAGCAAAGGCCTTGGCGAACTCCGGCGGCACCTTGGCGAAGCGCAGCGCCATCGACTCGGGTTGGAACACCAGCGCCGCGGCATGCTGGAACAGCACCGAGTCGGCCCACTGCGCCAGCAGGCTGACATTGAACGCCTGAGCGTCGGGCAGCAGCGCCGGGGTGGCCTTCTCGGCTTCCAGGCGGCGAGCGATCAGCGCGGTATCGCAATAGATGTCGGCGCCGACCTGCAGCACCGGGGTCTTGCGGTAGCCGCCAGTCAGCGCAGTGAGATCGGGCTTGGGCATCAGCGGCGGGATCATCACCGAACGCCAGGACAGTTGCTTGAAGCCCAACATCAGGCGGGCCTTCTCGGCGAACGGCGAGGTCGGATAGTGATGAAGGATCAACTCATGCATGGCGCGCTCCGCGTCGGATCAAAGTCCTCAGCTTACCCGCGCGGCACGTGCACGCAACCGCCTCAGGCTGATGTGCCACCATCAACGGCCAGAATGAGCGCTTCTTTGGCGCTTTTGCTCAGGCGCTTGATCGCCCGTTCACGGCGCAATGCATCGCCCTTGCCGGCACAGGCTTCGATATAGGCCAGCGCCAGCGCCGGGCTGGTATGGAAGAAGCGAGCGCCCTTGCCACTCTGGTGCTGAGCGAAACGCCGCTGCGGATCATCGCTGATGCCGCAATACAGCGCGCCATTGGCGGCGCGCACCAGATAGACGAACCAGGCTTTTTCGACTGCTGCATTCATCCGCGAGCAGGAAACCACTCACGCGCAGAGCGCCACAGGCACATGCCGACGAAGTAGGCTGAAGCCAACCACCAGAGCGCCAGCAGCCAGAACTGACTGACCGGGTACTGCAGAATCAGCAATGCGCTGGAGAGCATCCAGACGAAGGTCACGAGGATGTTCAGCGGCATGAACTGACGCACGCGGAACGGGTGCAGGAACTTCATCTTGGTCAGGGTCAGGCCGGCCAGCAGGACGATCATGGCCAGGGTGATCCAGGGATGCACGTCGAGGATGTAGAAATACAGCACGACCACGTTCCACGCCGCCGGGAAGCCGACGAAGTAGTTGTCCTTGCTCTTCATGTTCAGGTTGCAGAAGCAGAACAGCGAGGACAGCAGAATCAGGCCCACGGCGAACAGCGGCGTGTAATCCGGCAGCGGAATGAAGCGATAGAGGAAGATCGCGGGGATGAATACGTAGGTGAGGTAGTCGATCACCAGGTCGAGGGTCGAGCCGTCGAAATGCGGCAGCACAACCTTGACGTCGTAACGCCGCGCCAGCGAACCATCCAGCCCATCGACCAGCAGCGCCAGGCCGAGCCACAACAGGCATTGCTTGGGCTGGCCGTCGAGTACGGCCAACAATGCCAGGAGGGCGAGGATCACGCCGCTGGCGGTAACAGCGTGGACCCCCCAGGCTTTGGCCTGTTTTACGGCAACGATCAATTCGGTCACGGCAGGTCTCGATTGGCAGTGGAGGTGCGGCACCCGATGTGCGCACTCTTTATTGAAGGCTAAGACCGGATAGCCTACCACTGCGTTCATTCGCCCGCCTCAGCGCGTACCGCGAAACTGGGCCAGACCACGTGCCGCCTGTCGACGAATGGCAGCCTGCACCGGTGGTGCCCACCCCAGCAGAAGCCCTTTGCCACCTAGCGCCTGACGTGCCCAACGCCATAGATCGAAATGATCGCGATGCTCGACGATCAACCCGTGGCGAAACACGAAGCGCGCCTGGATGTGGTTGACCACCTGACGACCGGTGGCGCTGAAACGGTAGCTGGCGACCCAACGCGCACTGCCGACATGATCGTCGGCATGCACCAAATCGAAGGTCAGCGAGAATCCCTCGGCGCGGCTGCACAGCATGCGCCACATATCGCCGGCCTCAGCGCCGTGCAGGTCGACGAAGACCGGGTCGGAGAAACGCACATCTTCGGCGTAGCAGCCTGCCATGGTCTCGGCATCGAGTTTCTGGAAGGCGCTGTAGAAACGCTGGATCAGATCGGCATTGGGGTGGCTCATGAGTCGCTCCTACAGGCTTTTCATTACGTAGGGTGCGCCGCGCGCACCGCTGTCACCGCGTCGCTCACTGGCGCGCACAGCGCACCCTACACGTTCGCAAGGATGGTTCACTCCAGTCTGTTCATCCGGCGGGGACGTGGCGATTGGCTATAAAGACAACTTTGTGTCAATAATCGCCAACTTCACTCCAGGCCATCGTCATGCTGCGCATCGCTTTGTACGTCTGCCAACAAACCGTCTGTTCCAGCCTGAGCATGGCGCAGGATGCCTTCAGTCTCGCCAATCGCCTGGCCGGCACAACGCACTTTCAGTTGCAGCGTTTCAGCCTTGATGGCCAGCCCGTACAGTTGGATTTCGCGCAAATTCAGGTCGATGGTGGCCTACCGTTGGCCGAACAGGCAGACCTGCTGATCGTTCCCGCCACCGGCAGCGCCATCAGCCGTACCCTGGAGAGCAACGCCAAGCTGCTGCCCTGGCTGGCCCGGCGCGACCAGCAACAGGTGGCCAGCCTGTGCAGCAGCGCCTTTCTGCTGGCGGCTGCTGGCCTGCTCGATGGCCGCCAGGCGACCACCCACTGGGCCCTGGCTGACGCCTTCGCCCGGCACTTTCCCCAGGTGAAGCTGCGCAGCGACCTGCTGTTGACCGAGGATGGCCTGTTGTTCTGCTCCGGCGGGGCTCAGGCCGGGCTCGACCTGTGTCTGCATCTGATTGCCCTGCATGCCGGTGAATGGCTGGCGCAGCAGGTTGCCAGCGCCATGGTGATCGAACGCCAGCGCGGCACGCAGACCCGCTTCGCGCCGCTGCTGCCCAGCAGCGACGATAAAACCCTTGCCCCGCTGCTGACCTGGCTACGCGAGCACCACGCCGAGGTGATCGATCTCAACCGCCTTGCGCAGCAGGCGCATTGTTCGCCGCGTACCCTGCTGCGCCGCTTCAAGCAGGCCACCGGGCTGACCCCAGGCGATTACCTGCAACGCCTGCGCATCAGCCTGGCACAGCAGGCGCTGGCCGGCTCGGCGCAGTCACTGGAGCAGGTCGCCAACCAGGTCGGGTTCACCGACCGCGCGACCTTCGCCAAGCGCTTCAAGCAATTGTGCGGGGAAACGCCGGGCGCCTTCCGCAAGCGCATGCGGCGCAGTTAAACCCAGGCAACGAAAAAGGGAGCCTGAAGACTCCCTGATCGATGGCGCAAAGCCGACTCAGTGCAGGATCTGGCTGAGAAACAGCTTGGTGCGCTCGTTCTGCGGGTTGGTGAAGAAGGCGTTCGGTTCGGCCTCCTCCACGATCTCGCCCTTGTCCATGAAGATCACGCGGTTGGCCACGGTGCGGGCAAAGCCCATCTCATGGGTCACGCAGAGCATGGTCATGCCGTCTTCGGCCAGACCGATCATGGTGTCGAGCACCTCTTTCACCATTTCCGGGTCGAGGGCCGAGGTCGGCTCGTCGAACAGCATGATCTTCGGCTTCATGCACAGCGCGCGGGCAATCGCCACTCGCTGCTGCTGACCACCGGAGAGTTGGCCCGGAAACTTGTTGGCCTGCTCAGGGATGCGCACGCGCTCGAGAAAGTGCATGGCAATTTCCTCGGCCTGGCGCTTGGGCATCTTGCGTACCCACATCGGCGCCAGGGTGCAGTTCTGCAGCACGGTGAGGTGCGGGAACAGGTTGAAGTGCTGGAATACCATACCCACTTCGCGGCGAATCGCCTCGATGTGCTTGAGGTCGCTGGTCAGCTCGGTGCCATCGACCACGATACGCCCCTGTTGGTGCTCTTCCAGACGGTTGATGCAGCGAATGGTGGTGGACTTGCCCGAACCGGACGGCCCGCACAGGACGATACGCTCGCCCTGCTGCACGCTCAGGTTGATGTCCTTGAGTACGTGGAACTGGCCGTACCACTTGTTCACGCCCTGCAGCAGGATCATCGGCTCGGCGCTGGGTTGTTTGATTGCTTCACTCATGACTCACTCCTCTTGAGGGGCTCGATTCAGGATTTAGCGAGCTAGAGCCAGGCAAGGCGAAAACATTCGAGGGAGCGCAATGTACGGCTGTACATGAGCATCCCGAGAGTGTTTTCAACGCCGCCCGGCCGACGCGCAGCAAATACTGATCAGCTCCTAACGCTTGTGGCCGGTATCCAGCTTCCGCTCGAGATGCAGCGAATAGCGGGACATGCCGAAACAGAAAATCCAGAAGATCAGCGCGGCGAACACGTAGCCCTCGGTGGCCATGCCCAGCCACGCCGGGTCGGTGGTCGCCTGCTTGATGCTGTTGAGCAGATCGAACAGGCCGATGATGATCACCAGGCTGGTGTCCTTGAACAGGGCGATGAAGACGTTGACGATGCCCGGAATCACCAGCTTCAGCGCCTGCGGCAGGATCACCAGGCCCATCATCCGCCAGTAGCCCAGGCCCATGGCCGCAGCGGCTTCGTACTGGCCCTTGGGAATGGCCTGCAAGCCACCACGCACCACTTCGGCGATGTAGGCGGACTGGAACAGGATCACCCCGATCAGCGCACGCATCAGCTTGTCGAAATGCATGCCTTCGGGCAGGAACAGCGGCAGCATCACCGAGGACATGAACAGCACTGTGATCAACGGCACACCGCGCCAGAACTCGATGAAGGTGACGCAGATGACCTTGATCGCCGGCAGGTTGGAGCGTCGCCCCAGCGCCAGCAGGATGCCCAGCGGCAACGCACCGGTGATGCCGACAGCAGCAATCACCAGGGTCAGCATCAGGCCGCCCCAGCGGCTGGTGGAAACAACGTCCAGGCCGAATACACCACCGTGCAGCAGGGTCCAGGCGATGAACGGATAGATCGCCAGGAAAGCCAGACCGTACACCGCCTTGCGCGGCATCTGCGGCACGAACAGCGGCGCCATGCCGATGATCGCCAGCCACAGAGTGGCATCCACACGCCAGCGCAACTCGGTCGGGTAGAAGCCGTACATGAACTGACCGAAGCGCTGTTGGATGAACACCCAGCACGCGCCTTCCTTGGTGCAGTCGGCGCGGGTGCTGCCGACCCAGTTGGCATCGATGATCGCCCACTGCAGCAGCGGCGGCACGATCAACCAGATCAGGTGCATCGCAAAAACGGTCAGCAGGCTGTTGAACCAGTTGGAAAACAGGTTGGCCTTAAGCCAGCCCACCACACCGACGCTCATGCGCGGTGGCGGCAGGTCCGGTTTGAATGTATGAGTCTGCATGGCTGCTCCTTACCGCTCAGTCAGCGCAATGCGCTTGTTGTACCAGTTCATCAGCAGGGAAATGCTGATGCTGATCGCCAGGTACACGCTCATGGTGATGGCGATCACCTCGATGGCCTGGCCGGTCTGGTTGAGCACAGTGCCGGCGAACAGCGACACCATGTCCGGATAGCCGATACCGGCAGCCAGGGACGAGTTCTTCGCCAGGTTGAGGTACTGACTGGTCAGCGGCGGAATGATCACGCGCAGCGCCTGCGGGATGATCACCAGACGCAGAGTGACGCCCGGACGCAAACCCAGCGAACGCGCGGCTTCGGTCTGACCATGGCTGACCGCCATGATCCCGGAACGCACGTTCTCGGCGATGAATGCCGCGGTGTAGATGGTCAGTGCCAGGGTCAGCGCCATCAGCTCGGGGATCATCACCCAGCCGCCACGGAAGTTGAAACCGGTCAGCTCCGGCACACTCCACACCAGCGGATTGCCCGCGACCAATGCGGTCAGGCCTGGAATCACCACAATCAGCGCCAGCGATGTCCACAGCAGCGGGAAGATCTGGCCGGTGGCTTCACGGCGTTTCTTGGCCCAGCGTCCAAGGGCGATGATGCCGACGATGGTTGCTAGCAGCACCACGGCAAACAGACCGAAGCTCTCCGAAGGACTCGGCGCCGGCATGTACAGACCACGGCTGTTGAGGAAGAAGACCTCACCCACGTCCAGGCTTTGCCGAGGACCAGGCAGGGCAAGGAAGACAGCGAAATACCAGAAGAGGATCTGCAGTAACGGCGGAATGTTGCGGAAGATCTCGATGTAAACGGTGGCCAGCTTGCTGATCAGCCAGTTAGGCGACAGCCGCGCCACACCCAGCAGGAAGCCAAGGATGGAGGCCAGCACGATACCGATAAAAGACACCAGCAGGGTATTGAGCAAACCAACCAGAAACACACGGGCGTAGCTGTCGCTTTCCGTGTAGTCGATCAGGTGCTGGGCAATACCGAAACCGGCGCTGTTATTGAGAAAAGCGAAGCCGGAAATGATCCCGCGCTTCTCCAGGTTGGCCTGGGTGTTCTGGAAGAGAAACCAGCCGAGCGCCACAACGGCGACAACGGCAATGATCTGGAAAGCCCAAGCGCGCACCTGCGGATCGTTCAGAAGCGATCCTCGCGGGCGCGGGGCATTAGCAGTCGTTTGCATAACAACCCTCATGGAAGCCCCGGCCGCACGCAAGCCGGCCGGAGTTCACTTAATCGGAAACGACAGCGGCAGGCGCTAGGCCTGCCGCTGTGGACGGTCAACGCACCGGCGGTGCGTACTGCAGACCACCCTTGTTCCACAGGGCGTTGAGACCACGCTCGATCTTCAGCTCGCTACCGGCACCAACGTTACGGTCGAAGGACTCGCCGTAGTTACCGACTTGCTTGACGATCTGTACTGCCCAGTCTTTCGGCAGCTTGAGGTCTTTACCGAATTCACCTTCAGTACCCAGCAGACGTGCTACGTCCGGGTTCTTGGTGTCTTTGGCGGTGGCTTCGACGTTGGCCGAGGTCAAACCCAGCTCTTCGGCGTTGACCATGGCGAACAGGGTCCAGCGCACGATGTCGAACCACTCTTCGTCACCCTGGCGCACGACCGGGCCCAGAGGCTCCTTGGAGATGACTTCCGGCAGCACGACATAATCGTCAGGGTTGGCCAGTTTGATGCGCTGTGCGTACAGCTGCGACTGGTCGGAGGTCAGCACGTCGCAACGACCAGCTTCGACCGACTTGGCGCTCTCGTCAGAGGTATCGTAGGTAATGGGGGTGTACTTCATGCCATTGGCACGGAAGTAGTCGGAGAGGTTCAGCTCGGTGGTGGTACCGGCCTGGATGCAGACGGTAGCCCCGTCCAGTTCCTTGGCGCTGGAAACGCCCAGCTTCTTGTTAACCAAAAAGCCCTGGCCGTCGTAGTAGTTGGTACCCGTGAAGTTCAGGCCCAGTGCGGCGTCGCGCGAGCTGGTCCAGGTGGTGTTACGCGATAGGATGTCGACTTCGCCGGACTGCAGCGCAGTGAAGCGCTCCTTGGCGGTCAGCGGGCTGTAACGCACTTTGGTAGCGTCGCCGAATACAGCGGCGGCAACAGCGCGGCAGACGTCAACGTCCATACCCAGGTAGTTGCCTTTTTCATCGGCGTAGGAGAAGCCAGGCAGACCGTCACTAATACCGCACTGCACGAAGCCTTTCTTCTGCACTGCATCCAGGGTGGCGCCTGCCTGAGCAAAGCCACTGACACCGAGCACAGCTGCGGTGGTCAGCACAGCCAGGGTGGATTTCACCATCTTCATCAAAAACCTCCAGTTGCTCTTGTTGTGTTGGAGTCTCCGTCCGCCTTCTCCACCCTTTTGAGGCACGCGACCCGCTGGCAGCAACGGTATCGACGAGAAGTTCGAACGTCAGGCAGGAGTCTAGTCGGCATTTCCCTCTGCTGGCCAACTGCTCCTGCCCAGCCCATTGGTTGAACGGGCAAGAGACGGATCGTCATCCGCCTGAGCGATTGATCGCCCTGACGGTCTATTAGGAACCCCACACAGCAGATTCCTGCCTGTTGAGCGGTGCGCAGTGGCACAGTGTTACCGTTACCGCACCGCGTCGTCAGTTCAGATGAGCCTTAGCAAGCCCCGTACCAGCACATGGCAAATGGCCGGATATGCAAGGGGCAAGGGCAAAAGATTCACCCGTGCGACAACTTATTCACAGATTAGCCAAGCCTTGAGCAGGGGCACGCCCCAATTCGATGCGCCCGTACCACACTGGAGCTACCAATGACCGCACCCATGATTTTGCAGCCACCACAAAACGCCGATGCCAGCGTGATCTGGCTCCACGGGCTGGGAGCTGACCGCTACGACTTCCTGCCGGTCGCCGAGATGCTGCAGGAACGCCTGCCCAGCACACGCTTCATCCTGCCGCAGGCGCCCACCCGCCCGGTGACCATCAACGGCGGCTGGAGCATGCCGAGCTGGTACGACATTCTCGCCATGACCCCGGCACGGGCCATCGACCAGGCGCAGCTGGAGGAATCCGCCGACCAGGTGATCGCCCTGATCGAAGCCGAGCGCGAAAGCGCCATCGCCCCTGAACGCATCGTCCTGGCGGGCTTCTCCCAGGGTGGAGCAGTGGTGCTGCACACCGCCTTCGTGCGCTATCTGCAACCCCTCGGCGGGGTACTGGCGCTGTCGACCTACGCGCCGACTTTCAGCGATGAAATGCCCCTGGCGGATACAAAAAGACAACTGCCGGTGCTTTGTTTGCATGGCAGATTCGACGACGTGGTGACCCCAGACATGGGACGCGCCGCGTATGACCGCCTGCACGCCTGCGGGGTGCCGGTGCAATGGCGCGACTATCCGATGGCCCACGAGGTGCTACCGGAAGAGATTCGCGATATCGCCGAATGGTTGAGCCAATTGCTGGCAGACTGACCGAACCGAAGAGATGCACAATAAATGAGCACAGCGCCCCTCATTCGTACCCTGCAGGATATTCAACAGATCGAGAGCACGCCGCTGAGTGATCGCGGCCTGCCCGAGAGCACCTTTGATCTGATCCGCCGCACGGCCCAGGCCAGTCCGCATGCACCAGCGCTGTCGTTCATCCTCCAGGGCACGGCCGAAGAAGCCCCGCTACGCCTGAACTACACCGAGTTGCTCGGCAAAATCACCCAGACGGCCAACGCCTTCCATCGTCTGGGCCTGCGCCCGGGCAAGGCGGTGTCATTCCTGCTGCCTAACCTGCCGCAGACCCACTACACCATTTGGGGCGGCGAGGCGGCGGGGATCGTCAACGCGATCAACCCGCTGCTCGACGCCGAGCATATCGCCGAGCTGATCCACGCGTCGGACTCCGAACTGCTGGTGACCCTGGCGCCCTTCCCCGGCACCGACCTGTGGGACAAGGTCAACGCTCTGCGCGATCAGTTGCCGGAGTTGAAAGCGATTCTCTGCGTGGATATGGCCAACCTGCTGCCGGAGCCACAACGCAGCGTACTCAAGGCCCAGCGCGGCCCGCTACCAGAGGGCGTGCTGGACTTCGACGAGACCATCGCCGCCTGCCCAGCCGATCACCTAGAAAGTGGCCGCGTGATCGCCGCCGACGATATCGCCAGCTACTTCCACACCGGCGGCACCACCGGCACGCCAAAACTGGCGCCGCACAGCCACGGCAACGAAGTGGCGATGGCCTACAGCATGAACCAGGTGACGCGCTTCGGCGTCGGTGACGTAACCCTCTGCGGCCTGCCGCTGTTTCACGTCAACGGCGTCATCGTCACCGGCCTGGCGGCTTTCATCGGCGGTGCCGAAGTGCTGCTGGCCACGCCTCAGGGCTATCGCAACACCACCTTGATCGGCAATTTCTGGAAGGTCATCGAACGCCACAAGGTCAGCTTCTTCAGCGGAGTGCCCACCATTTATGCCGGCCTCCTGCAGATTCCCAGCGAAGGCCATGACCTGTCCTCGCTGAAGTACGCCCTGTGCGGCGCAGCGCCCATGCCGGTGGAGCTGATTCGCCAGTTCGAAGCCAAGACCGGGCTGACTCTGCTCGAAGGCTATGGTCTGACCGAGGGCACCTGCGGCAGCTGCGCCAACCCTCCAGCCGGCGAGCGCCGCCCTGGCTCGATCGGCCTGCCCATGCCCTACTGCGAAGTGCGTATCAAGGTACTCGACGAGCAGGGGCAATATCTGCGCGAAGCCGCGCCCAACGAAATCGGCAACCTGTGCATCCGCGGTGCCACGGTATTCAAGGGCTATCTGCAGGCGAGCAAGAACGCCGGCATCTGGGTCGATGGCGACTGGTTCAATACCGGTGACCTGGGGCGCGTCGATGCCGACGGCTACATCTGGCTGACCGGCCGCAGCAAGGATCTGATCATCCGCGGCGGCCACAACATCGACCCGCAGATGATCGAGGAAGCGCTGCACAAGCACCCGGCAGTGGCCATGGCCGCTGCAGTGGGCAAGCCAGACGAGAAGGCCGGCGAACTGCCGGTGGTCTACGTCCAGCTCAAACCCGGTGCACAGGTCAGCGAGGTCGAATTGCTGGAGCATGCCGCCGCCCATATCCCCGAGCGCGCCGCGGTACCCAAGGACGCCTGGATCATCGATGCCATTCCGCTTACCGCGGTGGGCAAGACTTTCAAACCAGCGCTGCGCTTCGATGCCATCGCCCGGGTTTACCAGGCGGCTATCGATGAGTTGCACCCGGCTGTTCGGGTCGAAGTGCTGAGCGATGACAAGGCTGGTCAATTGGCCCACATCCACCTGCCGAATCAGGATCAGGTCTTGGCTGCCAGCATTGGCGAACGGCTGTCCGGCTACGCGGTGGGCCATCGCATCCACTTCGCAGCGTGATCCAGAGCGCGCAAGGACGCGCGCCAGTTAACAGCTTTGCACTTTCGTGCAACCACTGGTCGGCCGAGCCACTGGCAGACATTGCCACGCGTGGAGCCCGGGAATAATGTCGAACTCTATTCGTAGACACGACAGGGAGCGTTGGTGGTGCCCTCAGGCCTATTCGCCCGGCCAGGCCCGACGAGATCGCAATGAAACCGGCGCACTGGCAGGCAGACCTGCAGCAAGTTCAGCACCTGCGACTATTTCAGAATGTCGCTACCAGCAGCCTGGATCAGTTGCTGCAGGGGTTTCGCGCGTGCGAGTTGGAAGCCGGCGAAGTGTTGCTCTCCCCCTTCAATCGCAACCAGTACCTCTATCTGCTGATCGAGGGCCAGTTGCGTGTCTATCTCGGGTCACTGGACAACCAGGCCGTGAGCACCCTCGAAGTCGGCGACTGCGCGGGTGAGATCAGCTTCATCGACAACGAACATCCTTCTGCCTACGTCGTAGCCGAGCGCCCCTCCACGGTGCTGCGCCTGCATCGCGAATCGCTGGTCGCGCTGTTTCAGCAATCACCGCAGATGATGCAGAACCTGCTGGAGCTGCTCTGTGAGCGTGTGCGCCAGGGCAACCGGCAGATTCTCGACAGCGAGCAGAATGCCAATGTCGACACCCTCACCGGTTGCTTCAACCGACGTTGGCTGGAGCACGTCTTCGAACGCGAAAGCACCCGCTGTGCCTTCAACGACGCCCCCATCTCGCTGCTGATGCTCGATGTCGACCACTTCAAGGCCTACAACGACCAGCACGGACATCTTGCAGGGGACTACGCCCTGTGCATGGTGGCGCACACCTTGCGCAGCCAGTTGCGGCCCAAGGACAGCCTGATACGGTTCGGAGGCGAGGAGTTCGTCATTCTCCTGCCGGATATCTGTGCCGAGGCGGCACGCAGTATCGGCGAACGCCTGCGCTTCAGCCTGGAGCATATCGCCTCCTTCTACTCGCCAGTCGGCGTTCTGCCGGGCGTCACCATCTCCATTGGCCTGGCGCAGATGCAGCATCAGGACAGCCTGCAGGGCCTGATCGCGCGTGCAGATGCCGCGCTGTACCAGGCCAAGCAGCAGGGGCGTAACTGCCTCAGCGGCTGACACCGCGCGTCGCGCTTCCCTGCTAGAGTGGCGCACATAACAACACGCCTGGATGGCTTCTCATGCGCAAACTGCTGATTGCTGTGCTTCTGCTAGTCCCCCTTTCCGCCCTCGCTGTTCTGGGCCTGCCCCAGGTACTCGACGCACAGATGAACAGCGTGGCCAGCCCACCGCCCTATCCGACTAGCGCCAGCGCGCAGAAGCTGCACCAAGGGCTATTCGTCGCCGACCTGCACGACGACGCCCTGCTCTGGGAGCGCGACCTGCTCAAGCGTTACGACTACGGCCACTCGGACCTGCCACGCATGCTCGAAGGCCGCCTCGGCCTGCAGGTGTTCTCCACCGTGACCAAAACCCCACGCGGCCTGAACATGGAGAGCAACGGCGCCGACAGCGACAACATCACACTGCTGGCCATGGCCCAGCGTTGGCCACGGGAAACCTGGAGCAGCCTGCTACAGCGCGCCCTGTACCAGGCGCAGAAACTCAAGGACGCCAGCGCCGGCAGCGATGGGCGCCTGGTGCTGATCCGCACCCGCGCGGACCTGGCGAACTTCGTCGATGCCTGGGAAAAGGACCCGCGCCGCGTCGCCGGCCTGCTCGCCACCGAAGGCCTGCAACCTATCGAGGGCAAGCTGGAGAACATCGACGTGCTGTATGACGCGGGTTTCCGCATCGCCGGCCTGACTCACTTCTTCGACAACGAAGTCGGCGGCTCGGCCCATGGCCTGGAAAAAGGCGGGCTGACCCCACTGGGGCGCCAGGTCATCGCGCGCCTGGAAGAAAAATCCATGCTGGTGGACCTGGCCCACGCTTCACGCCCGTTGATCGATGATGTACTGGCCATGGCCAAGCGCCCGGTGCTGGTCTCGCACACCGGCGTCGAAGGCACCTGCGCCGGCACCCGCAACCTCAGCGACAAGCACCTGCTGACCATCGCGGCCACGGGCGGGGTGATCGGCATCGGCTACTGGAGCACCGCGGTGTGCGACACCTCGGTCGCCGCCATCGTCAAAGCCATCCGCTACGCGGCGGACAAGGTCGGCGTCGAGCATGTCGCCCTGGGCTCGGACTTCAATGGCACCGTACACACCCCGTTCGACGTCACCGGCCTGGCGCAGATTACCGAAGGCCTGCAAGCCGCCGGCTTCGACAATGACGCCATTGCCGCGATCATGGGCGGCAATGTACAGCGCCTGCTGCTGGCCAGCCTGCCGGAGAAATAAGGTGCTGGGCGCACGGTCCTCTTGACAGACGCGAGCGAAGCACTTCGCCACGCCCGCGTCTTGCATTACACTGGCGGGCGTTCACTCCTTAACCAGTCGATGAGAAGCCCGTGCTCAAAGCACTCAAGAAAATGTTCGGCAAAGCCGAAGACGAGCAGCCACAACCAGCGCCGTCATCCGTAGCAGCGCCCGCCCAGAGCGGTGACGCAGAGCAGAAGCGCCCACGCAAGAACAAGCCCGCCCGCCCTGCCAGCGAGAGCGCAGGCGATAGCCCGGCGCCGCAACAATCCCGCCCGCCCAAGGCCGACAAACCGCGTCGCGAGCGCCCAGCCAAGCCAGTCGACACCTGGAAGCTGGAAGATTTCGTGGTCGAGCCGGCCGAAGGCAAGACCCGTTTCCATGACTTCAAGCTCGCCCCCGAGCTGATGCACGCCATTCACGACCTCGGTTTCCCCTACTGCACGCCGATCCAGGCTGGCGTACTGGGCTACACCCTCAAGGGTCAGGACGCCATCGGCCGCGCCCAGACCGGCACCGGCAAGACCGCGGCGTTCCTCATCTCGATCATCACCCAGCTGCTGCAGACCCCGGCGCCGAAAGAGCGCTACATGGGCGAGCCGCGCGCGCTGATCATCGCGCCGACCCGCGAACTGGTGGTGCAGATCGCCAAGGACGCCGCCGAGCTGACCAAATACACCGGCCTCAACGTCATGCAATTCGTCGGTGGCATGGACTTCGACAAACAACTCAAGCAGCTGGAATCGCGCTTCTGCGACATCCTCGTGGCCACCCCGGGCCGCCTGCTGGACTTCAACCAGCGCGGCGAAGTGCACCTGGACATGGTCGAGGTGATGGTGCTGGACGAAGCCGATCGCATGCTCGACATGGGCTTCATCCCTCAGGTGCGCCAGATCATCCGCCAGACGCCGATGAAGGGTGACCGCCAGACCCTGCTGTTCTCAGCCACCTTCACCGACGACGTGATGAACCTGGCCAAGCAGTGGACGGTCAACCCGGCCATCGTCGAGATCGAGCCAGAGAACGTCGCCAGCGACACCGTCGAGCAGCACGTCTACGCCGTAGCCTCGGCTGACAAGTACAAACTGCTGTACAACCTGATCAGCCAGAACGACTGGACGCGGGTCATGGTCTTCGCCAACCGCAAGGACGAAGTCCGGCGCATCGAAGAGCGCCTGACCCGCGACGGCATCAGCGCCGTGCAGATGTCCGGCGACATTCCGCAGCACAAGCGTATCCGCGCACTGGAAGGCTTCCGCGAAGGCAAGATCCGCGTCATGGTCGCCACCGACGTCGCCGGTCGTGGCATCCACGTCGATGCCATCAGCCACGTGATCAACTTCACCCTGCCGGAAGACCCGGACGACTACGTGCACCGCATCGGCCGCACCGGCCGCGCCGGCACCAGCGGCACCTCGATCAGCTTCGCCGGTGAGGACGACGCCTTCGCCCTGCCGCCAATCGAAGAGCTGATCGGCCGCAAGATCCAGTGCGAAATGCCGCCGGACGAGCTGCTCAAGCCGGTGCCGCGCAAGCACTGATAAGGCCGAAGCAGAACAAAGGCGAAGCCCTCCAGCTTCGCCTTTTTCATTTGACCCCGTTGATTGATACGCCATGCAACACTACGACTACCTCATCATCGGCGCCGGCATTGCCGGCGCTTCAACCGGCTACTTTCTCGCCAGCCATGGCAAGACGCTGCTGCTCGAACGCGAGGCGCAGCCCGGCTACCACTCCACTGGCCGTTCAGCCGCGCTCTACACCGTGGCCTACGGCACGCCACAGGTCCGCGCGCTGACCGCTGCCAGTCGCGCCTTTTACGATGCCCCACCAGCCGGTTTTGCCGAGCATCCTCTGCTCACGCCACGTGGCGAGTTGGTGGTGGACTTCAGCGGTGACGCAGCCGAGCTGCAGCGCCAGTACGAGCAGGCCCGTGAGCATGTTGCAGAGGCTCGCCTGCTCAGTGCTGACGAGGCCTGCGCGCTGGTTCCGGTGTTGCGCCGCGAGCTCGTGCACGGTGCGCTGTTCGACCCCAGCGCCGCTGACATCGACACCGCCGCGCTGCACCAGGGTTACCTGCGTGGTATCCGCCAACAGGGCGGGGAGATTCACTGCAACCGCGAAGTGCTCAGTATCGACCGCGACGGGGACGGTTGGCAGGTGGAATGTGCCGGGCAACGCTACCGCACGCGCGTGCTGATCAATGCCGCCGGCGCCTGGTGCGACGAGCTCGCGCGTCTGGCCGGCCTACCCGGCATCGGCTTACAGCCCAAGCGCCGCGCCGCCTTCACCTTCAACGGCCCGGCAGGCATCGACTGCCAGCACTGGCCGGTACTGGTGAGCCTGGACGAATCGTTCTACTTCAAACCCGATGCAGGTCTCTTACTAGGTTCGCCAGCCAATGCCGACCCGGTGGAGCCACATGACGTGCAGCCTGAAGAGCTGGACATCGCCTTGGGCATCCATCAGATCGAAACCCACACCACGCTGCAGATTCGTCGTCCGGCGCACACCTGGGCCGGCCTGCGCAGCTTCGTCGTCGATGGCGATCTGGTCGGCGGTTTCGACACCCAGGCCGACGACTTCTTCTGGGTGGCAGCGCAAGGCGGCTATGGCATCCAGACCAGCGCCGCCATGGGCCAAGCCTGCGCTGCCTTGATTCGCCGGCAGCCGCTGCCGCCGCGCCTTGCAGAAGCAGGCCTGAATGCGGCTCTGCTCAGCCCTAGACGTCTGCTCGGTTAAGCCGTCAGCCGGGCCTCAACCGCCCTGCCGGTCGCTGGCAATCTCGGTTTTTTTAAGGCCGCCTGCCGATCTCACCACGCTCAATTCCAGCACTCGATCACGCCCACCTTCGGCGATCAGGTAACGACCATCGTCCAAGGGCAGGATCGCTTGCGGCGCCTTGAGGAACGACAACACGGTGGTCTGCTCGCCCTGGGCGTCGACCAGCAGCAGGCGGGCGCGATGGGTCGAGTCCTCGCTGATCCATAGCCCCTGCTCGTCGCACAGCAGGAAGGTCGGGTTGCGTAGGCCATCGATCACTACCGGGTCGCGGCCATCCTCGCGCAGCTCGCGAATCACCCCGGTTTCCTTTTCGCTATATAGCATGCGGCCGTCGGTGCAGCGGGTGATCGACTCGGTCTCCGAGAGGTTGTCACGCACCACGCTCAGTTGCCGATCATCCCAGCGGTAGCGCCATAGCCGGCCATTTCCCTTGCGGTCCTCGATGGCATACAGGTAGTGACCATCGTCCCACAGCCCCTGCACCTGATCGCCCGCGAACAGCTCGGAAACACGCTTGCCCTGCAGGAAGCTGACCGGCTTATCACCCGACTCCTGGCTGAACACCAGGCCACCACGGGCGCTGAGCAGGCCATCGGGTTTGGACAGGCCTTCGACCACCACTTCGCGGTCGCCGTCGGGCTGCATCAACAGGATACTGCCGCGACCATCCTGCAGTTCCTGGCTGACCAGAATGCCGCCACCCGGCGCTCGTGCCAGCCCGGCCGCCTTCTGTACGCCGTCGTAGGCGACGCGATACGACCAGCCACTGGCGGCCTGCACCGGAAAGAAGTATTGCCAGGCGAAGAACGCCAGGGCAGCGGCGATCAGCGCAGCAGCTGCCAGCAGTGCGTTTCTCAGAAAACGCAGGGACATGTTCATGTTCACAGACTCGCAAAGTGTTCGTAGAGAATCGTCGCGCCAACCAGCATCAGCACTACACCGCCGACGATCTCGGCACGCTTGCCAACCAGTTGACCGAGCATACGACCGAGCAACATGCCCAATGTCACCATCAGGGTGGTGGCCAAACCGATACAAAGTGCTGCGACCAGTATGTTCACCTCGACAAAGGCGAGGCTCACGCCAACGGCCAGGGCGTCGATGCTGGTGGCCACCGCGGTGACAGCCAGCACCCAAAAGGAATGGCGCGAGGGTTTGTCTTCAGACGCATCGTCATCGGCACTGAGGCCCGCGTGAATCATGTGCACGCCGAGCCCGACCAGCAGCACGAAGGCGATCCAGTGATCCCACTCAAGGACGAAGCGGCTGGCCGCCTGGCCGATCAGCCAGCCGATGATCGGCGTGATGGCCTCGATGGTGCCGAAGATCAAGCCGGCACGCAGGGCTTCGGCGAAGCGCGGCTTGTGCAGGCCCGAGCCCTTGCCGATGGCAGCAGCGAAGGCATCCGTCGACATGGCGAATGACAGAAGAAGCAGCGAGAGAGGATTCAAGGGAAACTCCAGCCGGGCCTGAGTCAACGACAAGCCACTGCGCGCCCGACCTGGCACAGGACTGTCGTTGGTCTCACCAATCCCAGCGGATGCGTTGGCCACGGCAGGTTGCCGAGAATGTTGACCAACGCGCCGACGCTAGCGCGACGGCAGGCTACTCCCCAAAGAGGTGCGCAGGATAAACCCAAGCGCGCCGGGGCGGAAGTGGCGGCGCCCAGCAACCGCTCAGCGGTGCCTGCACCGCCGACCTTGCATCAGGTCTCGACGCCCTGCTCGAGCGGTTTCTCGGGCTTCGCCTGCGGTGTCTCGGCGTCCTGCTCGTTCTCCTTGTCGTCCTCGCCAAGTGCTCGGTTGGTGGACTCTTGCAGGGAGTCCACCTGGCGGTTGACCTCATCCACCACCTCGCCAACTGAATCACTGATCAGCGCCTGTGCTTCCTTTTTCGCCTCTTCGGCGAGCTTCTGCGCGGACTGCTCGGCAGCATCGCAGCCCGCCAGGGTGATCAGCGCTACGCCCAGGACGACAGGCGTCAGGCGTTTTTTCCAGGTTTGATACATCTCGATTTCTCCACTTGCGAAACCGGACCTCGCCAGTGTGACGAGGCTCGGTTCATATGTCAGATGTTGGCGGGCGGCTGGCCGCGAGTCTTGTACAGCGACAGCAGTACGCCACCGATCAGCAGGCCCAGGGTCACGCTCAGCGACACCGCAGCCGGGATCTTGCCGATGATGCCGACCAGGAAGATTTTCGCGCCGATGAACACCAGCACCAGGGCCAGCGCGTACTTGAGGTAGGCGAAGCGGTGGATCAGCGCCGCCAGGGCGAAGTACAGGGCGCGCAAGCCGAGGATGGCGAAGATGTTCGAGGTGTAGACGATGAACGGATCCTGGGTGATGGCGAAGATCGCCGGCACGCTGTCGATGGCGAACACCAGGTCGGCGCACTCGATCAGGATCAGCGCCAGGAACAACGGCGTCACCCACAGCACGCTGCGCCCCTTGCCATCGTCCTGGCGCACGAAGAAGCGTTGGCCGTGCAGCTCATCAGTCACGCGCAGGTGCTTGCGCAGGAACTTGACCAGCACGTTGTTCTGCAGGTCCGGCGCATCGTCGAGCTTGGAGAACAGCATCTTCACGCCGGTGAAGAACAGGAAGGCGCCGAACACATAGAGAATCCAGCTGAACTCGTGAATCAGCGCTGCACCCAGGCCGATCATGATCGCCCGCAGCACCAGCACGCCCATGATTCCCCAGAACAGCACCTTGTGCTGGTACTGCCGCGGGATGGCGAGGAAGCTGAAGATCATGGCCATGAGAAACACGTTGTCCATCGACAGCGATTTCTCGATCAGAAAGCCGGTGAGGTAATCCATGCTGGCGTCGCCGCCCTTCTGGAAGAACACCCAGACACCGAACAACAGACCCGCAGTGATGTAGCCACCCGAGAGCAACAGGCTCTCGCGCACGCCGATCTCGCGGTTATCGCGATTCAGCACGCCAAGGTCGAAGGCCAGCAGGGAGATGACGACAGCGATGAAGACCAGCCACAACCAGGTGGCCGTGCCGAGGAAGTCGGCGAAGAGAAACGGTTCGAGGGCAGTCATGAGCCCCTCCTACAGTCAGATTGAACAGACTGTGATTCCGACATCGCGGTGTTAACCGCCAGAGGGGCCCGGCATCACGGGCGCAAATATATTCAGGCCGCGAACTCCGCTCAACGGGGCGAATTTTGCAAAGTATTTCAAGGCAATTAGCCCATTTCTCGCGCGGAGGTTCTACCCAGAGCGGCGGCCGGCGCATTTCAGAACAGCCCGAGCTGCCCATCTACCAGCCGCTCGAACTCACCGCCGACGAACGGCAGGATGGCATCGGCCACAGGTTTCAACTGACGGCTGATGTAGTGCTCGTAGTCCACCGGTGACAGCAGGCGCTCCAGTGGTTGCGGCCCGCTAGTGGTGATCAGGTAGCTGATCCAGCCGCCGCGCTGGTACTGCAACGGTCGATCCAGACGCTGGTTGTGCTCGTCGGCCAGGCGTGCGGCGCGCACATGCGGCGGCACGTTGCGCTGGTAGTCATCGAGGCGCCGGCGCAAGCGCTTGCGATAGACCAGCAACTCGTCCAGCTCGCCGGCCAGCGTACGTTTCACGTAGTCGCGCACGTAGTCCTCGTAGGGCTGGCCGGCGAACACCAGGCGATACAGCTCCTGCTGGAAGCGCTGGGCCAGCGGCGACCAGTCGGTGCGCACCGTCTCCAGCCCCTTGAACACCATGCGTTCGCTGCCGTCTACGTCGTGAACCAGGCCGGCATAACGCTTCTTGCTGCCCTCCTCGGTGCCGCGAATGGTGGGCATGAGAAAGCGCCGGTAATGGGTCTCGAACTGCAGCTCCAGGGCGCTGGTCAGGCCGTATTCCTGCTGCAGATGCTCGCGCCACCAGGCGTTGACGCGAGCCACCAGCGCGCGACCGATGTGTGTCGCCTCGTCCTCGTCGTGGGCGCGGCCGAGCCAGACGAAGGTGGAGTCGGTGTCGCCGTAGATCACCGCATGCCCCTCAGCTTCGATGAGCTCGCGGGTGCGCTTCATGATCTGGTGCCCGCGCAGGGTGATGGACGATGCCAGGCGTGGGTCGAAGAAGCGGCAGCCGCTGGAGCCAAGCACACCGTAGAAGGCGTTCATGATGATCTTCAGCGCCTGTGACAAGGCCGCGTTGCCCTCGCGCTTGGCCGCCTCACGGCCCTGCCAGACGCGCTCGACGATGGCCGGCAGGCAATGCCGGGTACGCGAGAAACGGGCGCCGCGAAAACCCTCCACCGAATGTTCGTCATCCGGCTGGTGCAACCCTTCGACCAGCCCCAGCGGATCGATCAGAAAGCTGCGGATGATCGACGGGTACAGGCTCTTGTAGTCCAGCACCAGCACCGAATCGTACAGACCGGGGCGCGAGTCCATGACGAAACCGCCAGGGCTGTTCTCGCCACGAATGTCACCGAGATTGGGCGCGACGAAACCCAGACGGTGCATGGGCGGCAGGTACAGGTGGGTGAAGGCCGCCACCGAGCCGCCGCTGCGGTCGGCGGCTAAACCAGTGACGCTGGAGCGCTCCAGCAGGAAGGCGAGCAGATCGGTATGAGCAAAGATGCGCGTGACCAGCTCGCAGTCCTTCAGGTTGTAGAGCGCCAGCGCCGGCTTGTCCTCGTCGAACATGCGCTGGATCTCGTCCATTCGTGCATAGGGCGTGTCGATGGCCTTGCCCTCGCCGAGCAGGGTCTGCGCCACCGATTCCAGGCTGAACGAAGGGAAGCTCCAGGTGGCTGAGCGCAGCGCCTCGATACCGTCGATGATCAAACGCCCGGCCGCCTCGGCGAAGTAGTGCTGGCTGCTGTTGTGCTGGCGCCAGCCCATCACGTCGCCGCCACGCCCCAGCAGCAGCGGGACCTTGAGTTGCTCGGCGTGATCGCGCAGCACGCGCAGGTCGAACTGCACCAGGTTCCAGCCGATGATGGCATCCGGATCATGCCGCTGCAGCCAGTCGTTCAGGCGTTCGAGCAGCACCTTGCGGCTGTCGCAGTACTCCAGTTCGAAGTCGACGATACTCGCGTCGCCATTGGCCGGGCCGAGCATATACACCTGGCGCTGACCACAGCCTTCCAGGGCGATGGAATACAGCTCGCCGCGGGCGCTGGTCTCGATATCCAGCGACACCAGGCGCAGCGCCGGGCGGTAATCGGTGGCGGGTTTGAGCGACTTGCACAGCAGGCTGCCGTCTTCCTGCTCGATACCGTCGAACAGCACGCTGGCGGTGATAAAGCGCTCCATCAGGTAGCGATCCGGCGGGCGGATATCGGCCTCGTAGACGTCGACGCCGACCTGGCGCAGCTTCTTCTCCAGTTGCAGCAACTGGCGGTACTGGCGGCAATACAGGCCCAGCACCGGGCGGTGTTTGAAGTCGCGCAAGGTCAGTTCGCGCAGCTCGACGCCCTTCTCATTACGTAACAATGGCTCGGCCCAGGCGCGCTGCTCGGCGGGGATAAAAGCCACCGTCTCCTGGCACGGCAGGCGTATCTGACGCGGGCCGGCATCGGTCGCCAGCCAGAAGGCCACCTCGGTGCCTTCCGGCGTATCGCGCCAATGGCGGCTGAGCACGAAGCCTTGCTGGGGTTGCATCATCATCTTTTCAGGCAAGCACGATCTGCCCCCTCTCCCGCTTGCGGGAGAGGGCTGGGGAGAGGGTGTGAGCTTTTCCCCTCTCCCCCGGCCCCTCTCCCATGAATGGGAGAGGGGAGAAAACAGCCTCTGCAGTTGCCCATTACCTCAAACCAAACTGGCCGGCCATTCTACGCGAGCGGTTACAATGGCGCCTTTTCCGCGGAATAACGCGATGAGCCACACCCCTCCCTACGGCACCGGCGATGCCTCCTACCAGGCTGCCGGTGGCATCGACGGCCTGCGCCACCTGGTCGATGATTTCTACCGACTGATGGACGAACGCCCCGAAGCCGCCGCACTGCGTGCCCTGCACCCAGCCGACCTGAGCGCCTCACGCGACAAGCTGGCGTGCTTTCTCAGTGGCTGGCTGGGCGGCCCACGCCTGTTCGCCGAAAAATACGGCAGCATCAGTATTCCAGCCTTCCATGCCCAGTGGCCAATCGACCAGGCGCTGGCGGAAAGCTGGCTGAGCTGCATGGCCGGCGCCATCGCCCTGCAGAACTATGACCCGGCCTTCGCCGACTACCTGCTGGTTCAACTGCGCGTACCCGCCGAACGCTCGGTGCAGGCCAGCCAAAACCGTCACCGCAAGGAAATCTGACATGACTGACCAACTGATCATCGAAGACCTGCAATTGGGCGACGGCAAGGCCGTGGTCAAGGGCGCCCTGATCACCACCCAATATCGCGGCTGGCTGGCCGATGGCAGCGAGTTCGACTCGTCCTACTCGCGCGGCAAACCCTTCCAGTGCGTGATCGGCACCGGCCGCGTGATCAAGGGCTGGGATCAGGGCCTGATGGGCATGCAGGTCGGCGGCAAACGCAAGCTGCAGGTGCCGGCGCATCTGGGTTATGGCGAGCGCAGCATGGGCGCAATTCCGCCCAATTCTGACCTGACCTTCGAGATCGAACTGCTGGAAGTGCTGACCCGCGATGACTGATACCGCCCTCGCCACCCTGCGCGAGCACCTGTTGCAGGCGCTGGACAACCACCCCGGCAGCGAGACTCGTCGCCTGTTCCATGGCCGTGGTCGCTGCTGGCCTGGGCTGGAGCAGATCACCGTCGACTGGCTGTCCGGCATGGTGCTGGTGATGTTTTTTCGCGAACCGTCGCCAGCGCTAAGGCCGCTGCTCATGGAGTTGCTGGAAACGCCGCAATGGCAGGCCAGCGGTGCGCGCGGCCTGCTGCTGCAGCACCGCTACGTGCAGGGCAGCGAGAGCGAGTGGCTGGCTGGTGAGCCGCAGGCGCAATGGCCGATTATCGAGGACGACCTACACTACCTGCTGGATTTGGGCAGCAAGCAGAACAGCGGGCTGTTCCTCGATATGCGCCTGGGTCGCCAGTGGGTGCGTGAGCAGGCCACCGGCAAACGCGTACTCAACCTGTTCGCCTACACCTGCGGCTTCTCCGTGGCCGCCATCGCTGGCGGTGCTGCGCATGTGGTCAATCTGGATATGGCACGCGCTGCGCTGTCGCGCGGGCGCGACAACCATCGCCTGAACGGGCATGACCTCTCCCGGGTGGAGTTTCTCGGTCACGAGCTGTTCAAGTCCTGGGGCAAGGTGCGTAAGAGCGGCCCGTACGACCTGGTGATCATCGACCCGCCAAGCTTCCAGAAAGGCAGCTTCGCCCTCACCCAAGATTACGCCAAGATTCTCCGGCGCCTGCCTGAGCTGCTGACCGAACACGGTACCGTGCTGGCCTGCGTCAACGACCCGGATATCGGCCCGGATTTCATCATCGACGGCATGGCAAAAGAGGCGCCACAACTGCGCTTCGTCGAGCGCCTGGACAACCCACCGGAGTTTCCCGATATCTCGCCCGAGAGCGGATTGAAGGCGCTGGTGTTTCAGCAAGGATAAACCTGTGGGAGGGGCTTTAGCCGCGACATGAACAGATCGCGACTAAAGCCCCTCCCTACAATCCGCTAGCGAATGCCTAGGCGCCTGGCCAGGCGGCTGAGGTTGGCGCGATCCACGCCCAGCTCACGCGCCGCGTCGGCCCATTTGCCCTGATACCGTGTCAGGCACTGTTCAATCAACCTGCGCTGGAAGGCGTCCACCGCCGTCCGCAGCTCCACACCTGTCGGCATCGGCTCACCAGGCGCCAGCACTTCGTCGATCAAGGGCGGCGTCTCGGCCATCGGCAGATCCAGGTCCTGCACGTCGAGGCTGAGAATGCGCGGTCGCTCGCCATGGCGCGCCAGCGCCTTGATCGCCGCGCGGCCGATCAGGTGTTCCAGCTCGCGCACGTTGCCCGGCCAGTCGTGGCCCAGCAGCGCCTTCTGCGCCTCCGCACTCAGTCGCAGGCTGCGCAGCCCCAGCCGGGCGCGGTTCTCTTCGAGGAAGTAGCCGGCCAGCAACAACACATCGCGGCCACGCTCGCGCAGCGGCGGCACCGGCAGCGGATAGACGCTCAGGCGGTGATAGAGGTCGGCGCGAAAGCGTCCGGCACGTACTTCGGCTGCCAGGTCGCGGTTGGTGGCGGCGATCACTCGCACATCGACGCGGTGCTCACGATCCGAGCCGACCCGCTGCAACTGGCCGCTCTGCAGCACGCGCAACAGCTTGGCCTGGATCGCCAGCGGCAGCTCACCCACTTCATCGAGGAACAGGCTGCCGCCATCGGCCAGCTCGAACTTGCCGCTGCGCTCGCTCATGGCCCCGGAGAAGGCGCCGCGCACATGACCGAACAGCTCGCTCTCCACCAACGCATCGGGCAATGCCGCACAGTTGATGCTCACCAGCGGGCGCTGCGCACGCGGCGAGGCGGCGTGGATCGCTTCGGCCACCAGTTCCTTGCCGACACCAGTTTCCCCCGTGATGAGCACGGTCAGCGGGCTGTCGCCGACCAGGCGAACCTCGTCCTGCAACTTGCGCAGCGCCGCGCTCTGCCCCACCAGCTCGCGCGGTTGCTGGCGGGCCTGTTTGTACAGCTCGGTGAGCTGGCGCTCGGCCTCGACCCGCTGCGCCAGGCCGCTGATGCGCTCGCTGACCTTGACCGTGGCCGCCGCCAGGCTGGCGAACGCATCGAGACTGTCCAGGTCGAGCCGGCCGAAACTGGCCGGATCGAGCGAATCCAGGGTCAACAGGCCCCAGAGCTGCTCGTCCAGATAGAGCGGGCAACCCAGGCAATCGTGCACTTCCAGATGCCCATGCAGGCCGTCTACCAGCCCGTCATAAGGATCAGGCAGGCCGCAGTCGGCGGCGAAACGGGTTGGCCCGGCGTGCTCCAGCAACGCAGCCAGGCGAGGATGCTCGCTGACCCGGAAGCGCCGCCCCAGGGTGTCGGGGCTCAGGCCTTCCACCGCCAGGGGCACCAGAATTTCACCGTCGAGCCGCAGCAGCGCCACGGCATCGCAAGGAAAGAGCTGGCGCAAGGCGGCAAGCAGGCGGCGGTAGCGTTCACCGTCATCCAGCTCGCGTGACAGATCGGCGACCAGCGGAATCAGGGTTTCCAACAGAGGATTAGCGGTCATTAAGACTACTCATTGTCCTTATGACCCACACGCAAAGCGAGTCATTAATACTGCAAAACAAGCAAGCCATTGATATTTAATGATTATTTATCTGGCACGCTTTCTGATAGGTATCCATCGCTAACGCTAGCACGCCACAACTGGCCATACGAGCCACACCGGCGTCTTTATTTGCCTTGCGGAGATACCCTTATGCTGACCAATGCTCAACGTGACCTGATCAAAGCCACCGTGCCGCTGCTGGAAAGCGGCGGCGAAGCGCTCACCACCCATTTCTACCGGATGATGCTCAGCGAGTATCCCGAAGTACGTCCGCTGTTCAACCAGGCCCATCAGGCCAGCGGCGATCAACCGCGGGCCCTGGCTAACGGCGTATTGATGTACGCGCGCCATATCGACCGACTCGAAGCTCTCGGCCCGCTGGTGCGCCAGGTGGTGAACAAACACGTCGCTCTGCAGATCCTCCCCGAGCACTACCCCATTGTCGGCAGTTGCCTGCTACGCGCGATTCGCGAGGTGCTGGGCACCGAGATCGCCACCGATGCGGTGATCGATGCCTGGGCCGTGGCCTACCAGCAACTGGCCGACATTTTCATCGGCGCCGAGGAACAGCTCTATCAGGACAACGCCAGCGCGCCTGGCGGATGGCGTGGCGCGCGGGCCTTCCGCGTGGTGCGCAAGGTCGTCGAGAGCGCCGAGATCACCTCCTTCCACCTGGCACCGGTCGATGGCGGCGCGCTGCTCGATTACCAGCCCGGCCAGTACATTGGCATGCGCCTGCTGCTGGACGGCGAAGAGGTACGCCGCAACTACTCGCTGTCGGCCCTGGCCAACGGCCGTGAGTACCGCATCAGCGTCAAGCGCGAGCCTGGCGGCCGTGTGTCCAACCATCTGCATGACGAGGTTCAGGTTGGCGATGTGCTGGACCTGTTCCCGCCCGCTGGCGAGTTCACCCTGAGCGAGTCGGACAAGCCGCTGGCACTGATCAGCGCCGGCGTTGGCATCACCCCGGCCCTGGCCATGCTCGACGCCGCGCGACACAGCGGCCGGCCGATCCATTTCATCCACTGCGCGCGCAATGCCGAAGTGCATGCCTTCCGCGACTGGGTCGACGCCCATGCCGCCGAGCATCCGCAGATTCGCCATTACGTGTGCTACAGCGAGCCGCGCGCGGGGGATGCGGCCGACGCCGAGGGGTTTCTCAGTCGCGAATTGCTGGAGCAGTGGCTGCCGGCCGAGCGCGATCTGGACGCCTACTTCCTCGGTCCGAAACCCTTCATGGCGCAGGTCAAGCGCCACCTGCAGGCACTGGGCGTACCGGCCGAGCAGAGCCGCTATGAGTTCTTCGGCCCGGCCTCGGCTTTGGATAGCTGAACGATGAGGAGGTGAACCATGTACCCACTGAATCTTCCACCGCTGCAGATTCTGCACTTGTCCAGCCAGTTGCTCTGGGCCGGCCTGATCCTGCTATTGGTGGGGCTGGTGGCAGCCTATGGCCTGGAGAAGCACCTGAATGTGCCGACGCTGGTGCTGGCGCACAGCCTGACGCTACTCGGTCCCAGCATCTTGAAGATCGGTTATGTGCTGCGCCTGGTCGCGCAGCAACGCCTGAAAGACGAGGCATGCGCACATGCAATTGCTTGATCGCAAGCGGGCACTGGCCATCGCGCCCTTCTGGCGCCTGGGCTTTCGCCCGTTCTTTGTCGCCGGAGCCCTGTTCGCTGTGCTCGCCATCGCCCTCTGGGCGGCGGCGCTGCACGGGCTGACCAACCCGGCGGTGCCGGGTGGCATGCTGGCCTGGCATCGCCACGAAATGCCCTTTGGTTTCGGCCTGGCGATCATCGCTGGCTTCCTGCTCACCGCCGTACAGACCTGGACGGGCAGTCCGGGCTTGAGCGGCCGCCCCCTGGTCGCACTGTTCGGGCTGTGGTTGGCCGCGCGCCTGGTGTGGTTCTTCCACGTGCCACTGGCACTGCTGATCGCACTGCAACTGGCCTTTATCGGCCTGTTCATTGCTCAGATGGCGCGCCAGCTGATCACCGCCCGGCAACGCAACAACTACCCGATCCTGCTGGTGCTGGGCCTGCTCGCGCTGTGTCAGTCCGTCACGCTCGCCGGCCTGGTGCACGGCGACGATAGCCTGCAACGCCGTGGCGCACTGGCCGCACTGTGGCTGATTGCAGTCATGCTGAGCCTGATCGGTGGTCGGGTGATTCCCTTCTTCACCCAGCGCGGCCTGGGTCGGGTCGAGGCCTTCGCCGCCCATCCCCGGCTGGATCGCTTGCTGCTGGTCTGCGGCGTGCTGGTCGCCGCACTGTTCGCCAGTGGGCATAACTTGCAGGCCCGCTCCTGGCTGGCCGTACCGTTCATCGTGCTGAGCGTACTGCACGGCCTGCGCCTGTGGCGCTGGCATATGCGCGGCATCTGGGGCGTGCCGCTGCTGTGGTCGCTACACCTGGGCTACGCCTGGCTACTGGTCGCCAGCCTCGGCATGGCCGCCTGGCACCTGGGCTGGTTGGCATACCCCAGCCTGGCCAGCCATGCGCTGGCGGTGGGCGCGATGGGCGGGCTGATCCTGGCGATGATGGCGCGGGTCAGCCTCGGTCACACCGGCCGCGCGCTGCAGCCACCGCACAGCATGGCCTGGGCCTTTGGCCTGCTCAATCTGGGCGCGCTGATTCGGGTCTCGGCAGGTGGCAGCTGGCTATGGCTGGCGGCGCTCTGCTGGGGCGCCGCCTTCGCCCTGTTCGCCTGGCATTACGCGCCGATGCTGTGTCGAGCGCGGGTGGATGGGCATCCAGGGTGACTGGACTGGCAGTGCCACACCGTAGGGAGGACTCAGGAGCGCAAGCGAACAGTCCGCCGATTGCTGCCGCGAACGGTTCTAAGCCCAATGCAGCCAGACCTCAATCAACCAGCGTGCAGGCCATCACCAGCGCATCTTCACGCCCGCCGACTGCCGGGTAGTAATCGCGACGCCGACCGACTTCATTGAAGCCAAAGCGCTCGTAAAGGCGGTAGGCGCTCTGGTTGCTGGCGCGCACTTCAAGGAAGCATTCACGTCCACCCAACTCGTAAGCCTCTTTCATCAGGTGTTCGAGCAGGCGCAAGCCAAGACCGCGGCCCTGGCTTTCCGGCTTGACGGTGATATTGAGCAGGTGTGCTTCGTCGAGGATCAGGTTGATCACGCCATGACCGACCTGCTGATTACCTTCGAACATCAGCCAGCAGTTATAGGACTTGAGGCTGTCGGTGAAGATACCGCGCGTCCACGGATGACTGAAGGCGGCGTATTCGATCTTCAGCACGGCATCGAGATCCGCCTCGGTCATCGGGCGGAAGGAAATCGCATCGCTCATTAAGGAAAACTCGGGCGTAAAGACGGGGGTTCTCAGGAATGTGCGGGCGCTAGCCAGCGCTGACGAACACGCCGCATGGCCTGCCACAGCTCACGCTTGCGCGTTGGCTCTTCCATCAGCAGCTCCAGGCCCGGCAAGGCCCAGCAGGTACCCAGCCCCTCGACCTGCAACTCGCGATTGTAGCTGTGCTCGTCACCCTCACCAGCGAAACGAATAGCCGGCAGGCCAACCAGCCACAGGCAGGCGCTCGGCTGCTCCTCCAGACGCGCAGCAACGAAGCTCTGCACGAATTCCAACGCCGCTTGCGGGCCTTGATCCATATTGCCGCGCACCAGTAGCGGCCAGCGCACCGGCTCGCCGAGCAGTTGCGGGCTGTCCGGCAGGCCGGCGGCGCGCAGCAAATCCTTGAGCAGGATGTAGGCCGGGTCGCGGCTCTGGAAAGGCTGGCCGGTGGGCAGCTCCACCAGTAAGGCGCAATCGCCGGCCCGCAGCAACTGCAGGGAAAAACGCGGCGGCGGGACGCTGACACGAGCCGGCTTTTCCTCGACCTGCTCCGGTTCCGCCACCGGCTCGACAGCCGCCTGACGGGGCTGTGCGCCCGGTCGCGGGATTTCGATCTTCGGCCGCTCGACCGGCGCTTCACGCACGACAGCCGGAGTGACGGCAACAGGCTCTGGCACAGGCTCGAACGCTTCCTCCTGTTGCGACTCAAGCAGTTCCAGACGCGACGCTGCCGCGAAGGGCAGTTCGGTACGCGGCAGCCAGGTGGCCACCTGCATGGCGTCGAGGTAGGCGCGACGGCGCTGTTCGGGAATCACAGGCGCTCCAGAGAGAGGTTTTTCAACAGGGGCGGATTGTCGCGTGAAATGGTCGGAGCGGGAAGCGCCACAACGGGATTGTGGGCAAACAAAGTGTCCCAAAAACAAAAACCCCGCAGCTTGCGCAGCGGGGCTTCTGGGGTTCACCTGGGCTTACTGATCCCAGGGACGGTCGCCGTGCTCATCCTTGATGCGCGTCGGCAGCCCCATCACATCCAGCAGCGTGAGGAACGGCTCGGCCGGCAGCTCCTCGACGTTGACCATACGCTTGGCATCCCACTCACCACGCGCGACCAGCAGCGCAGCGGCGACCGGCGGTACGCCGGCGGTGTAGGAGATGCCCTGGCTGTCGGTCTCGGCGAAGGCGTCTTCGTGGTCGGCCACGTTATAGATGAACAGCTCGCGCGGCTGGCCATCCTTGGTGCCCTTGACCAGGTCGCCGATGCAGGTCTTGCCGGTGTAGCCCGGCGCCAGCGAGGCAGGGTCGGGCAGCACGGCCTTGACCACCTTGAGCGGTACCACTTCGAGGCCTTCGGCGGTCTTGACCGGCTGCTCGGAGAGCAGGCCGAGATTCTTCAGCACGGTAAACACGTTGATGTAGTGGTCACCGAAGCTCATCCAGAAGCGGACGTTCGGTACGTCGAGGTGCTTGGACAGCGAGTGCACCTCGTCATGGCCGGTCAGGTACAGGTTCTGTTCGCCCACCACCGGCAGATCGTCGGTGCGTTTGACTTCGAACATGCGGTTACTCACCCACTGGCTGTTCTGCCAGCTGTAGACCGTGCCGGTGAATTCGCGGAAATTGATTTCCGGGTCGAAATTGGTGGCGAAGTACTTGCCGTGCGAACCGGCGTTGACGTCGAGGATGTCGATCGACTCGATCTTGTCGAAGTACTGTTGTTGCGCCAGAGCGGCATAGGAGTTGACTACGCCCGGGTCGAAGCCGACGCCGAGGATGGCGGTCACGCCCTTGTCCTGGCATTCGGCCAGGTGCTTCCACTCGTAGTTGCCGTACCACGGCGGGGTTTCACAGATCTTGCTCGGATCTTCGTGGATGGCGGTGTCCAGATAGGCGACGCCGGTGTCGATACAGGCACGCAGCACGGACATGTTGAGGAACGCCGAACCGACGTTAATGACGATCTGCGATTCGGTTTCGCGGATCAGTGCCTTGGTCGCTTCCACGTCCAGGGCGTTCAGCGCATAGGCCTTGATCTCGCCGGACTGCTTGAGGCCGCCCTTTGCCTGCACGCTGTCGATGATGGCCTGGCATTTGGAGATGTTGCGCGACGCAATTGCAATGCGACCTAACTCGTCATTGTGTTGCGCGCACTTATGGGCCACCACCTTGGCAACACCTCCTGCTCCAATGATCAGAACATTCTTCTTCAATTGTTTCACCTCCTGGGTACTGCGTTTTGGACAATGATTACGCTGGAAATCGTTGGGTGGACGACGCTTCCCCCGTCCACCGAATACCTTCGCCATGGCGGATGAAAAAGGCGTCATCCACCCTACGGGATATCACGACAGGCTGGACAGGTAGTCGTCGAACTCGAACTGGCGAACCACCTCGACACTACCATCGAGTTGCTTGACCACGATGGACGGCATCTTCAGACCGTTGAACCAGTTCTTCTTGACCATCGTGTAGCCGGCAGCGTCGATGAACGACAGGCGATCACCGATCTTGAGCGGCTTGTCGAACTGGTACTCGCCGAAGATATCCCCGGCCAGGCAGCTCTTGCCGCAGACCATGTAGGTGTGTTCGCCGTTATTCGGCGCCATCTTGGCGTTGAGGCGGTAGATCAAGAGATCAAGCATGTGCGCTTCGATGGAGCTGTCGACCACCGCCAGATGCTTGCCATTGTAAAGGGTGTCGAGCACGGTCACTTCCAGCGAGGCGCTCAGAGTGATCGCCGCTTCGCCCGGCTCCAGATATACCTGCACACCGTACTTCTCGGAGAAGGCTTTAAGGCGCGCGCAGAAGGCATCGATCGGATAGCCCTCACCAGTGAAGTGGATGCCGCCGCCAAGGCTGACCCACTCGACCTGGGCGATCAGGTGACCGAAGCGCTCCTCGATGGTGGTGAGCATCTTGTCGAACAGCTCGAAGCTGCCGTTCTCGCAGTTGTTGTGGAACATGAAGCCGGAAATCTGCCCCATGACCTGCTCGATCTTCGCAGGGTCCCACTCGCCGAGGCGGCTGAATGGACGCGCCGGGTCGGCCAGCAGGTAGTCGGAGCTGCTCACCTGCGGGTTGACGCGCAGGCCGCGGATGGTGCCCTCGGTGCGCTCGGCGAAACGTTCGAGCTGGCCGATGGAGTTGAAGATGATCTTGTCGCAGTTGGCGACCATCTCTTCGATCTCGTCGTCGGCCCAGGCCACACTGTAGGCGTGGGTTTCGCCAGCGAACTTCTGGCGGCCCAGCTTCAGCTCATACAGCGACGACGACGTGGTGCCGTCCATGTATTGCTGCATCAGGTCGAACACCGACCAGGTGGCGAAGCATTTCAGCGCCAGCAGCGCCTTGGCACCGGAGTTCTCGCGCACGTAGGCGATCTTCTCCAGGTTGACCAGAAGCTTCTGTTTGTCGATGAGGTAGTACGGCGTCTGGATCATCTCGTCGCCCCAGCAAGGTCGGCCAATGGAGGGTTTTCAGCCCCCCGGAAAAAAGTGGACGCGAATTGTGCCGATAACCGGCGCATATCGAAAGGGCATTGGAGATTTTTTGTACAACAGGCCATGACCGTTATTGGGCCTGTTCGGGCTGACAGGCTAAGAACCTATGGTTACAGGCCGATGACGCCGCGCGATTACCGCCCCCTGTATCGCAACACCTGCCTCTGATCGATCCGGACTCAAACCCGGCCTCGTCCTTGCAGTACAATCTCCCCTTTTTCACTTGCCTGGAACCCGGCTCCTCGATGATCGATCCCAAGCGCGTTTTGCGCGCCCTCGCCGAACACTGGACGTTGCTCGAGCCGCTCTGCGAGCGTTTCGACGCCGGCACCCTGAGCCTGGTGGAGCTGCGCAACCAGCTCGCCACCCAGTTGCCCGACACCACGCCCAGCGACACCACTGCCCTGCTCGACACCTGGATTCGTCTGGACATCCTGGTGCCGGTGGCCAAGAGCCCGAACCGCTTCGAACTCAACGCCCAGATCCATGATTTTCTCGCCTACCTGCGCCGTGAACACCGCCTCGGCCTGTGCCTGGAGATCGAAGCGTACCTGCGCCACCTGGAGCGCCTGGCCGGCTACATCCAGGACGCCTTCGAAGTGCGCGACGCCAACGACCTGGCACGCCAACTGCGCCTGCTCGATATGCGCGTGCGCGACGTACTGAAGAAGCTGGCCAACGACGAACAGGCGCTGGTCAGCGTGGCCGACCGGGCCAAGACCTCGGATCGGCAGATTCCCCTGCGCCAGCGCTACGCCGAGGTGCTGGCCACCTGGGACGAATACGTTGAACCAATGATCCAGTTGGTCGCCGCCGACGGCGCCTTCGAGCAGGGCGTGCGCCGCGTTGAACAGGTGCTGCTGCGCCTGCTCGGCGATCAACAGCGTCTCGGCCAACTGGTCGACGATGACCTGCTGCTGCGCACCCACGCGCGCATCCTGGAAATGCAGACCACCGCCCAACTGACCCTGCGCAAGGCCCGTGAACTGCTCTTGCCACTGCGGGAGGAAGCGCGCCGGCACAACGCCGTGACCCGTGGTGCCGCGCTGGCGCTGTCGGTGATCCGCAAGAAGGGCATCGACGCCGTGCCACAGGCGGCCATGCCGCTGTTCACCCGGCCGCAGAGCAACTTCCTCGGTTCGGCCAGTCAGGTCGAGGCCTACGTTTACGCCCTGGCCCGCTTCGAAGCCAAGCCAGCGCATTTCCCCAAGGCCAGCAGCAGCCGCAAGGGCGGCGCGCCCAAGGCGCCGAAAACCGCGCGAGAAATGATCGAGCGCTGCGAACAGGCCCTGCCACTGCCGGACCTGATGACCTGGCTGCTGGAGCAGGAACCGGAAGGCGCCACCGACGAGTTGCTCTACTGGTTCTCGCGCCTGTCGCGCGAGTCGCGTTTCCAGCGTGAACGCCTGGAGCGCCGCCAGTACCTGACCCGAGATCATGAGGTCAGCCTTGCCTCCTTTGCCCTGGTAGGCCAGCCCAATGGCTGAGCTGCCCGTAGGGTGCGCTGTGCGCACCGCAACCGACGACATGGTGCGCACAGCGCACCCTACGACTGCCCGTGAGCATTGCGTATGAACATCGATCTGAAAGAAATGACCCAACTCGCGGCGGCCTTCCGCGACCTGTTCAAGGGCTACCACATCTCGCGCAGCGAGCCGGAGTGCTACGCCCAGCTGTCGAGCATGCAGGATCAGTATCGCGCGCTGTTCCGTGCCCTCGGCTTCGAGCTGGTCTGCGACCCGCGCGGTTTCTACTACTTCGTGCCGGAGCAGGTGGCGCCGCAGGTGAACAAGACCGCCCAGCGTCTGGCGCTATTCACCTTCATCCTGGTCGAGCACCTGGCCGACCAGGGCCGCGACCCGCTCTCCGTACTTGACGGCGGCAGCATCGGCCGTGACGAGCTGCCGGCGCTGCTAGAGAAGTACCGCGACCTGTTCCTGCAGGCCGAGGTCACCACCTTCGAGGAGCTGGAAGACAAGATCATCCGCCGCCTAGTGCAGCTCGGCTTCGCCGAGGACAGCAACGGCGTGTACCGTTTTCTGCCACCGATGCACCGTTTCCTCGACGTCTGCCTGTCGGTGCAGCACGACCGTGACCTGGCCGCCAGCCTGCACAGCAGCGACCTGCCACTACCGGCGCCGGTGCTGCTGGACGATGATGGCGACGCCGATCCGACTGAAGCCGCGGGCGTCGAAGAATCCGAGGAAGATGCCCTGGCCCGCGCCATGGCCGAAGAACGCGCCGCACAGGAGATGGACGCATGAGCCAGGAACGCTACGGCATCCGCCGCTTCGCCCTGCTGAATACCGCCGGCTACAGTCTCGGCCTGTTCCCGCTGGAAAACCCGCTGTCGGTGTACGGCGCCAACAACCTGGGTAAATCCGCCTCGATCAACGCCCTGCAGTTTCCCATCCTGGCGCGCATGTCGGACATGAGCTTCGGCAAGTACAGCCTGGAAGCCTCGCGCAAGTTCTACTTCGCCAGCGACACCAGCTACATCCTCGTCGAAGTCGCCCTGCCCCACGGCCCGCACGTGATCGGCGTAGCCGGTCGCGGCCCGGGCGGCGGCTTCGGCCACCAGTTCTTCGCCTACGCTGGCGAGCTGGATCTGGAGCACTATCAGCAGAACGGCACCTGCCTGCGTCAGCGTGAGCTGTTCAAGAACCTCGGCCAGGCCGGCATCACCGCCTACGAACTGAAGCCCGACGAACTGCGTCGCCTGCTGGTCGGCGGCCACACCAGCATCCCGCTGGATCTGACCCTGATCCCGCTGCGCTCGACCAGCGAGCAGAGCCTGAAGACCTTCCGCGCCCTGTTCATCAACCTGCTGCACATGCGCGAGATCACCGCCGCCAAGCTCAAGCAGCTGTTCCTCGATGCCTTCGAGCACAGCCTGCGCTCGGGCAGCGTCGACTATATCGCCGCCACCGAGGAAGCCTTCCGCGACGTACGCCGTATGGAGCAGGACTACCAGGCGCTGGTCACCGCCGGCCCGTTGATCGAAGCGCTGGCCTCGGGCGTGGCCCAGCGCGAAGTGCTGCGCGGCAAGCTACACCGCCTCTCGCCGCTGCTCGACAACCTGCTGGGCACCTGGCACGACTATGCCGATGCGCGCAAGGAAGAGCTGGTGATCCAGGCCGAGCATTACCGCAGCGAGCAGGACGGCCTGCAGAACGAACAGCGCGGCGGCACCAGTGAGCTGATGCGTCTGGAGCGCGAGATCAGCGAGATCCAGCGCTGGCTGGGCGAACTTTCGGTGCTGAAGAACCGCTTCGCCCTGGTGGAAAACGCCAAGGTACTGGAAGAGCAACTGCTCGCCGCCAAGGACGCCCACGACGAACTGGCCGGCGCCCTGGCGCAGTCGCGGCAGTTCTCCAGCGAAGACCTGGACGAGCGTCTGCGCGATCTGGAAAAACGCCTCAAGTCGGTCAAGCAGCAACTCGACCACGCTGACAACAACAGCTACTCGCGCCTGCGCGAGGAATTCAGCCAGGCCGATGTCGATCGCCTGATGCGCTTGTTCAACGGCCAGCTTTTCAGCCTACCGCTCGGCGAGAAAGGCATCCAGGCCGAGGGTGACGATTGGGTCAAGGCCATCGAAGCAGTGCTGGATCGCTTCAAGGGCGACACCTTCGCCGTGCCGGGCCTGTCCATCGACCTCAGCCATATCGAACCGCCGGCCCTGCAGGCGCTGGCCGACCGCGCCGCCCTGCGCGACCAGAAGGATCGCCTGGAACGCGAGCTCAAGCAGCTCAAGACCCAGCAGTCGGTCGCCGCCGACCGCGCCGCCAGCAAGGCCCAGGCCGAGACGCTGTACCAGGCCGTGCTGGATGCGCAGAAAGCCCTGGAAGACTTCCGCAAGAGCCAGACCCTGGCCGCCGAGGAACCGCAGAAGCTGGAACGCCTGGCCGAGCTGGAAGGCGCCCAGGACGAACTCAAACGTGCCAGCGATGCCTTCGCCGAGCGCGTGCAGCAACTCTCCGCCAAGCTGCAACTGGTCGGCCGCCAACTGGCCGATCTGGAAGCCAAGGAACGCACCCTGGAAGACGCCCTGCGTCGTCGCCAGTTGCTGCCAGCCGACCTGCCGTTCGGCACTCCGTTCATGGAGCCGGTGGACGACTCGCTGGACAACCTGCTGCCGCTGCTCAACGACTACCAGGACACCTGGCAGGCGCTGCAGCGTATCGACGGTCAGATCGAAGCGCTCTACGCCCAGGTACGCCTGAAGGGCGTTGCCAAGTTCGACAGCGAGGACGACGTCGAGCGCCGCCTGCAACTCTTGGTCAACGCCTACGCCCACCGCCAGGACGAAGCCCTGACCCTGGCCAAAGCACGCCGTGCGGCGGTCACCGATATCGCCCGTACCCTGCGCAATATCCGCAGCGACTACGACAACCTCGAGCACCAACTGGCGCTGTTCAACCGCGAGATCAACAAGCGCCAGGTCTCCAACCTGCAAAGCTTCCGCATCGTCCTGGCACCGAACAAGGAAGCCCTGCGCCACATCGATCAGATTATCCACAGCGCCGGCCAGTACGAAGAAGGCGAAACCCTGTCGGTATTCGACCTGTCGCAATCAGCCGATCAGGATGCCAAGAACGAGGAAGCCAAGGACTACCTGTCGCGCCTGGTCGCCGCCAACGGCAACCAGCTGGGCCTGAAGGATCTGTTCGAACTGGCTTTCGAGATCACCAAGGTGCATGGCCAGCCGATCATCCACACCGACATCGATGGCGCTGCTTCCAACGGCACCACCATGACCATCAAGGCGCTGACCAACATGTACCTGCTGCTGCACCTGATGGATCGCGAGCAGGCCGGACGGGTGCGTCTGCCCTACTACCTCGACGAGGCGGCGGACATCGACGAACGCAACCAGCAGGCCCTGATCGAAACCAGCCTGCAGCTCGGCTTCGTGCCGATCCTGGCCTCGGTGAAACCGCAGGTCTCGGCCCACGTGGCCATCGACCTGGAAGGCGGCAGCGGCCCCAACGGCATCTACATCGACGAGGCGGACTGGAAGTTCATCAGGCCGCGCGAAAGTGCCAAGGCCCAGGAGCCTGCGCAGGAGGAAACTGCCGAGCTGGCCTGAGCCCGTCGCTGCTGAAGCCCCTCCCACGGATCACATACTCGTAGGAGCGGCTGGGCGGCATTCCGCTTCAGCCGCGAGCTTTTATAGCCGCAAAAATGAAAAGGGCCGCTCACTGCGGCCCCTTTCATTTCCATAATCGTCTTACTGCTCCAGCACGATCTTCGGCGCCCACTGCATCCAGGGCTCCTGCGGTTCATCGAATAACGCGAAGGTCTGCCCAGGTTGCGCCGGCCCGCCCATCTCCGGATTGTTCGGCGTGGCGAAAGCGATACCGCCCTCGATCAACGCCTCCAGCGACTCGGTACGCACCTTCAGGCCCTTGAACAACCCGGCATCGACGCCAATACCACTGGCGTTCCAGAAGCGGCTGCCCGAACGTACCAAGGGCGCGTAACGTGGTTCGATCAGCACATGGATCAGCACGCGATCCGAAGTCGGCCCGAGCTCGAAATCCACCACCTTGCCCACCGGCACCTCGCGATAACTGACTATCACGCCCGGCTTGATCGAACCACGCCGCGGCGCGCTCAACACCAGGCGCAGGCCTTCCTCGCGCACGGCCTGATTCGGCGCACTGGCGAGCGCGGTGAACTCGGTACGGCGCGCCCCCTTCTGCGCCGAGGGTTGCACTTCCAGATACTGGCCGCTGACCAGCGTTCCGAGGTTCGCGGCACGAGTCAGGCTCAACTCCGGCTTCACGACCCAGAAGCGCGTGCCGTCACGGGCAATCTGCTCGGTGGCCTGAGTGATGCGAACATTGAGAATCACTGCTTGCAGGTCATCCGTGAGGTTGAGGTTCTCGACCTTGCCGACCTCCAGACCTTTGTAGCGCACCAGCGTACCCGGTTGCAGACCATCGCCATCGGCGACGCGTATGGTGATCTGCTGACCCAACTGCAAGGCGCTGTCGCGATCGGCGTGCAGGGCAAAGCGTTGCACCTGGCGATCCGACCTGGCCGCCTGCAGGTCAGGCGTCTCGAAAGCGATACCGCCAGCAAGCAGGGTCTGCAGCGACTCGCTCTTGACCTCGACACCAGACAGCCCACCCTTGAGGGTGATGCCGCTGGCGTTCCAGAAACGCGTGGTGGTATTCACCAGATGCACATAATCCGGCTCGATATGAACACCGAGTACCACCTGGTTGTTATCACGCCCCAGTTGGTAACTCTGCACCGAGCCGACCTTGATCTGCCGGTAGAGCACCGGGCTGCCGACCTCGATGGAACCGAGCTGGTCGGTGAACAGCACCAGGTGCAGGCCCGGCGCCCCCAGATCCAGAGGCGGAGCCTTGCTGCGCGCGACGAAGTTACGTGCCGGCGGCTTACCCTTCTCGCCCGGTCGTACAGCGATGTAGTTACCCTTGACCAGCGCTTCCAGGCCGGTGATTCCAGCCAGCGAGATGGACGGTTTGACCACCCAGAACTCAGAGCCTTCGACCAGGTACTCCTCGGCCAGCGGGTTGATGGTCAGCTCCGCCGTGGCACTATTGAGGTCACGGTCGACCTTCATGGTTTTCAGCGACCCCACCTGGATGCCCTTGTACATCACCGGCGTACGGCCTTCCTGCAAACCCTCGAAGTCGGTCAGCGTCACCACGACCTTGATACCGGCCTGTGCTTCGTCATAGTCCTCGTACAGGCGGAATGGCAGTGCCGGATCGGTAGGCGGACTGTCCTTGCGGTGCTCCGGCGTGGCGAACGCGATACCGCCAGCGACGATACTGGCCAGCGACTCGCTGCGCAGCTTGAAGCCGGACAGGTCGGCATCGACGCTGATACCGCTGGCATTCCAGAAACGCGTATGTTTGCGCACCAGATTGGCATAGGCAGGTTCGATGAAAACCTTCACCTCGACGGTGCTCTGGTCTTCACCCAATGTGTAGCTTTTCACCCGACCGACTTGAATCTGCCGATAGAACACAGGGCTGTCGCGATTGAGCGAGCCGAGCCGATCGGCCTTCAGCGTCAGGTGCAGACCAGGCACATCATCGCCCATCGGCGGTTCCTGAGTCAGAGCGGTGAAACTCTTGCTCGGCTCGCCATCGCCTGGACTGAAGGTGATGTAGTTACCTGACACCAACGTCTCCAGGCCACTTATCCCTGCCAGGCTTACATTCGGCTTGACCAACCAGAAGCGGGTACCGCTGCGCAGGTACTGCTCGAGCTCCTTGTTGACCTCAAGCGTGGCGACGACGCCCCTGTTTTTCTCGCTGCTGTCGAGACTGATGGCCGTCACCTTGCCGACCGCCATGCCCTTGTACATCAGCTCGGTCTTGCCGGCCTGGATGCCCTCGCCACTGGCGAATACCAATTCCACCTGAATGCCGGCATCACTGTAGGCGCGCCAGGCGAGCCAGCCACCAATCATGAGTGCAATCAGGGGCAAAACCCAGATGGCCGACCAATTCGAAGCAGGACGCGTCTTGGCCAGAGGAAGGTCAGTCATGGTCGGTTTCCGTGTTGTCCCAGATAAGGCGAGGGTCGAAAGTCAGTGCAGCCAACATAGTCAGGATGACCACACTGGCAAAGGCGGCCGCTCCGGCCCCAGCTTCGATACTGGCCAGGCTGCCAAAATTCACTATCGCCACCAGAATGGCGATGACGAATATATCCAGCATCGACCAGCGGCCGATCCATTCGATAAAGCGGTACATCAGAATACGCTGACGCGCCGACATCGGCTGATGGCGCTGAACCGAATACAGCAGCAGCGCGATGCCAACCAGCTTGAACGTCGGCACCAGAATACTGGCGATGAACACCACCGCAGCGATTGGCAGCATGCCCAGGTGGATGAGTTCCACCACCCCACCCATGATGGTCGCCGGCGAGCCCTTGCCCAGGCTGTTGACCGTCATGATGGGTAGCAGGTTGGCTGGAATATAAAGAATCGCCGACGTCAGCAACAGCGCCCAGGTACGCACCAGACTGCCTGGTCGACGCTCATGAACCCTGCCACCGCAGCGACTGCAGTACTGATGCTCGGCCTCGGTATCGACCGGATTGAGCTGATGACACTCATGGCAGACCAGCAATCCAGCCTCAATCGCCCGCATGGATGTCCTCCCCGGACAAGGCTTGCCAGATCTGATGCGGCGACATGGTCACCTCCAGCCAGACCTGCACCAGCAACAGCGCGATAAAACAGAACAGCCCCAGGCCGATACTCAGATCAGCCAGATCCATCAACTTGACCATCGCCACCAGGATGCCCATCAGATAGACCTCGAGCATCCCCCACTCACGCAGATGGTGATAGATACGATAAAGCAACAGGCCGTAGCTACGGCCAAAATCGAGACGAATGCTGAGCAACACCAGCAGTTGGCAAATCAGCTTGAGCAGTGGTACGGCCATGCTGCAGAGGAACACCACCACAGCGATGCCTTGCATACCGCTTTCATACAAGCCGATCACACCGCTCCAGACCGTATCTTGCGAGGTCTGGCCCAGTAGATTGAGCTGCATGATTGGCAGGAAGTTCGCGGGGATATAAAGCAGCAGAGCAGTCAGCACTAACGCCAGACTACGTCGAACGACGTGGTGGCGATGGCTGAACAACTCATACCCACACTGCGGACACTCGGCGCTTTCTCCATCCTGCAGCACCGGCTTGCGCATCAACAGATCGCACTCATGACAGGCGACCAACTGCTCGATCGGCAAGGATGACAAGGACGGTTCGGGTGGCGAGTCAGACATGAAAGTCCCCAGCAGAATTCGCGCATTCTACCCGAGCGGCACTTTTATTGGTGCGGACACCATCGCCCTTAATGCTGGAGTTCGGAAGGTGACTTGGCTGAACGCTTACCGCGCAGCGCACCTTACGCGATGGTATGCGCGTGTATTCCGCGCTGCAAAGAAGAAACCCCAGACCGCTTTCGCGATCTGGGGTTTCGTATAGGAGCTTGACGATGACCTACTCTCACATGGTGAAGCACCACACTACCATCGGCGATGCGTCGTTTCACTACTGAGTTCGGGATGGGATCAGGTGGTTCCAACGCTCTATGGTCGTCAAGCAATTCGGTTGGGATGTCGTCGTGAGACGCTATCCCTTGGATACGTGATAGATGATTTGTAGTTCTTGCAAATTTTCGGCTTTCTGTCGACTTCACCATCGACACCCTCTGCTTTGAGGGCAGATTGTTTGGGTGTTATATGGTCAAGCCTCACGGGCAATTAGTATTGGTTAGCTCAACGCCTCACAGCGCTTACACACCCAACCTATCAACGTCGTAGTCTTCGACGGCCCTTTAGGGAGCTCAAGGCTCCAGTGAGATCTCATCTTGAGGCAAGTTTCCCGCTTAGATGCTTTCAGCGGTTATCTTTTCCGAACATAGCTACCCGGCAATGCCACTGGCGTGACAACCGGAACACCAGAGGTTCGTCCAACCCGGTCCTCTCGTACTAAGGTCAGCCCCTCTCAAATCTCAAACGTCCACGGCAGATAGGGACCGAACTGTCTCACGACGTTCTAAACCCAGCTCGCGTACCACTTTAAATGGCGAACAGCCATACCCTTGGGACCGGCTTCAGCCCCAGGATGTGATGAGCCGACATCGAGGTGCCAAACACCGCCGTCGATATGAACTCTTGGGCGGTATCAGCCTGTTATCCCCGGAGTACCTTTTATCCGTTGAGCGATGGCCCTTCCATACAGAACCACCGGATCACTAAGACCTACTTTCGTACCTGCTCGACGTGTCTGTCTCGCAGTCAAGCGCGCTTTTGCCTTTATACTCTACGACCGATTTCCGACCGGTCTGAGCGCACCTTCGTACTCCTCCGTTACTCTTTGGGAGGAGACCGCCCCAGTCAAACTACCCACCATACACTGTCCTCGATCCGGATAACGGACCAGAGTTAGAACCTCAAGGTTGCCAGGGTGGTATTTCAAGGATGGCTCCATGAGAACTGGCGTCCCCACTTCAAAGCCTCCCACCTATCCTACACAAGCAAGCTCAAAGTCCAGTGCAAAGCTATAGTAAAGGTTCACGGGGTCTTTCCGTCTAGCCGCGGATACACTGCATCTTCACAGCGATTTCAATTTCACTGAGTCTCGGGTGGAGACAGCGCCGCCATCGTTACGCCATTCGTGCAGGTCGGAACTTACCCGACAAGGAATTTCGCTACCTTAGGACCGTTATAGTTACGGCCGCCGTTTACCGGGGCTTCGATCAAGAGCTTCGCTTGCGCTAACCCCATCAATTAACCTTCCGGCACCGGGCAGGCGTCACACCCTATACGTCCACTTTCGTGTTTGCAGAGTGCTGTGTTTTTAATAAACAGTCGCAGCGGCCTGGTATCTTCGACCGGCATGGGCTTACGTAGTAAATACTTCACCCTCACCGGCGCACCTTCTCCCGAAGTTACGGTGCCATTTTGCCTAGTTCCTTCACCCGAGTTCTCTCAAGCGCCTTGGTATTCTCTACCTAACCACCTGTGTCGGTTTGGGGTACGGTTCCTAGTTACCTGAAGCTTAGAAGCTTTTCCTGGAAGCATGGCATCAACCACTTCGCATTCTAAAAGAACGCTCGTCATCAGTTCTCGGCCTTAAGATCCCGGATTTACCTAAGATCTCAGCCTACCACCTTAAACACGGACAACCAACGCCGTGCTGGCCTAGCCTTCTCCGTCCCTCCATCGCAGTAACTAGAAGTACGGGAATATTAACCCGTTTCCCATCGACTACGCATTTCTGCCTCGCCTTAGGGGCCGACTAACCCTGCGTCGATTAACGTTGCGCAGGAAACCTTGGTCTTTCGGCGTGCGAGTTTTTCACTCGCATTGTCGTTACTCATGTCAGCATTCGCACTTCTGATACCTCCAGCAAGCTTCTCAACTCACCTTCACAGGCTTACAGAACGCTCCTCTACCGCTCATCCAAAGGATGAACCCGTAGCTTCGGTGTATGGTTTGAGCCCCGTTACATCTTCCGCGCAGGCCGACTCGACTAGTGAGCTATTACGCTTTCTTTAAAGGATGGCTGCTTCTAAGCCAACCTCCTAGCTGTCTAAGCCTTCCCACATCGTTTCCCACTTAACCATAACTTTGGGACCTTAGCTGACGGTCTGGGTTGTTTCCCTTTTCACGACGGACGTTAGCACCCGCCGTGTGTCTCCCGTGCTGACACTTGCTGGTATTCGGAGTTTGCATCGGTTTGGTAAGTCGGGATGACCCCCTAGCCGAAACAGTGCTCTACCCCCAGCAGTGATACACGAGGCGCTACCTAAATAGCTTTCGAGGAGAACCAGCTATCTCCGAGCTTGATTAGCCTTTCACTCCGATCCACAGGTCATCCGCTAACTTTTCAACGGTAGTCGGTTCGGTCCTCCAGTCAGTGTTACCTAACCTTCAACCTGCCCATGGATAGATCGCCCGGTTTCGGGTCTATACCCAGCGACTAAAGCGCCCTATTAAGACTCGCTTTCGCTACGCCTCCCCTATTCGGTTAAGCTCGCCACTGAATATAAGTCGCTGACCCATTATACAAAAGGTACGCAGTCACCCAACAAAGTAGGCTCCCACTGCTTGTACGCATACGGTTTCAGGTTCTATTTCACTCCCCTCTCCGGGGTTCTTTTCGCCTTTCCCTCACGGTACTGGTTCACTATCGGTCAGTCAGTAGTATTTAGCCTTGGAGGATGGTCCCCCCATGTTCAGACAAGGTTTCTCGTGCCCCGTCCTACTCGATTTCGTTGATAAGAGCGTTTCGTGTACGGGGCTATCACCCACTACGGCGGCACTTTCCAGAGCCTTCCACTACACTCAAATCAACTTAAGGGCTAGTCCCCGTTCGCTCGCCACTACTTAGGGAATCTCGGTTGATTTCTTTTCCTCAGGGTACTTAGATGTTTCAGTTCCCCTGGTTCGCCTCTTGCACCTATGGATTCAGTACAAGATACCCGGCTTATGCCGGGTGGGTTCCCCCATTCAGAGATCTCTGGATCACAGTCTGTTTGCCGACTCCCCAAAGCTTTTCGCAGGCTACCACGTCTTTCATCGCCTCTGACTGCCAAGGCATCCACCGTATGCGCTTCTTCACTTGACCATATAACCCCAAGCAATCTGGTTACTGTCTCAATCGTGAAGACGACATTCGCCGAAAATTTGCGTCTTGAGAACTACAAATTTTACCTTGACCAGATCAATTGCCAGTGAAAGCAATTAATCAGTCACTTCTATCACATATCCAAATTTTTAAAGAACGATATTCGTACCGGTCAAAAGACCAGAAATCAGCACTCGCCAGGTCTACCCTGAAGCGCTCATTTCTGAACTCTTTCTCTTCTCACCGTAACCGCGTAGAGAGTGGTGGAGCCAAGCGGGATCGAACCGCTGACCTCCTGCGTGCAAGGCAGGCGCTCTCCCAGCTGAGCTATGGCCCCGTATTCTTCTGCACCAAGCAATTGGTAGGTCTGGGCAGATTTGAACTGCCGACCTCACCCTTATCAGGGGTGCGCTCTAACCAACTGAGCTACAGACCTATAACAGGGTCGCGTTACAGCATCGTCTTCGACTATGAATCAAGCAATTCGTGTGGGAACTTATGAAGAAGCTGATGTCTTCGATTAAGGAGGTGATCCAGCCGCAGGTTCCCCTACGGCTACCTTGTTACGACTTCACCCCAGTCATGAATCACTCCGTGGTAACCGTCCCCCCGAAGGTTAGACTAGCTACTTCTGGAGCAACCCACTCCCATGGTGTGACGGGCGGTGTGTACAAGGCCCGGGAACGTATTCACCGTGACATTCTGATTCACGATTACTAGCGATTCCGACTTCACGCAGTCGAGTTGCAGACTGCGATCCGGACTACGATCGGTTTTATGGGATTAGCTCCACCTCGCGGCTTGGCAACCCTTTGTACCGACCATTGTAGCACGTGTGTAGCCCTGGCCGTAAGGGCCATGATGACTTGACGTCATCCCCACCTTCCTCCGGTTTGTCACCGGCAGTCTCCTTAGAGTGCCCACCATAACGTGCTGGTAACTAAGGACAAGGGTTGCGCTCGTTACGGGACTTAACCCAACATCTCACGACACGAGCTGACGACAGCCATGCAGCACCTGTGTCTGAGTTCCCGAAGGCACCAATCCATCTCTGGAAAGTTCTCAGCATGTCAAGGCCAGGTAAGGTTCTTCGCGTTGCTTCGAATTAAACCACATGCTCCACCGCTTGTGCGGGCCCCCGTCAATTCATTTGAGTTTTAACCTTGCGGCCGTACTCCCCAGGCGGTCAACTTAATGCGTTAGCTGCGCCACTAAGTTCTCAAGGAACCCAACGGCTAGTTGACATCGTTTACGGCGTGGACTACCAGGGTATCTAATCCTGTTTGCTCCCCACGCTTTCGCACCTCAGTGTCAGTATCAGTCCAGGTGGTCGCCTTCGCCACTGGTGTTCCTTCCTATATCTACGCATTTCACCGCTACACAGGAAATTCCACCACCCTCTACCGTACTCTAGCTCGCCAGTTTTGGATGCAGTTCCCAGGTTGAGCCCGGGGCTTTCACATCCAACTTAACGAACCACCTACGCGCGCTTTACGCCCAGTAATTCCGATTAACGCTTGCACCCTTCGTATTACCGCGGCTGCTGGCACGAAGTTAGCCGGTGCTTATTCTGTCGGTAACGTCAAAACAGCAAGGTATTAACTTACTGCCCTTCCTCCCAACTTAAAGTGCTTTACAATCCGAAGACCTTCTTCACACACGCGGCATGGCTGGATCAGGCTTTCGCCCATTGTCCAATATTCCCCACTGCTGCCTCCCGTAGGAGTCTGGACCGTGTCTCAGTTCCAGTGTGACTGATCATCCTCTCAGACCAGTTACGGATCGTCGCCTTGGTGAGCCATTACCTCACCAACTAGCTAATCCGACCTAGGCTCATCTGATAGCGCAAGGCCCGAAGGTCCCCTGCTTTCTCCCGTAGGACGTATGCGGTATTAGCGCCCGTTTCCGGACGTTATCCCCCACTACCAGGCAGATTCCTAGGCATTACTCACCCGTCCGCCGCTAAATCAAGGAGCAAGCTCCTCTCATCCGCTCGACTTGCATGTGTTAGGCCTGCCGCCAGCGTTCAATCTGAGCCATGATCAAACTCTTCAGTTCAATACTGCTTGGGTTTTGAGAAAACCCTAAACTTGGCTCAGCAATCGCAAAACTTTCAAATTAATGAAAGGTAACTCTCGAATTAACGAGTGTTGCTTTGTGATGCTGATAATCAGTTGACTATCAGTCTTACCTCACAAGCACCCACACGAATTGCTTGATTCAGTTGTTAAAGAACAGCTGGTTAAGCCTTTCGTCTCAACCGAGGCGCGCATTCTACAGCAGCCTCTCTATCTGTCAAGCTGTTTTTCGAATTTGTTTCCGGAGAAACTTCTTTCTACTCAACCACTTGCGCCTTCGATCTGAACTTCTTCTCTCCAGCGGGAGGCGCATTCTACAGCGTTCAAAACCGCTGTCAACACCTCTTTTCTACCGCCTTCGATCCATTCGACCGAACCACCAACAGAGCCTTACCACCACCCTGTCGACCGGCGCGTATTCTACACGCCAGATCCAGTTTTGCAAGCCCTTCATTTAACTTAACTTATTGATTAACAAGAAGTTTTTGAAGCGCTTCATCGCTGAAGTGGCGCGCATTCTACATCCAGCAGAATGCGCGTCAAGCTTATATTTCAACTTTCTTCGGATTTTCTCGCCAAAGGACGCCAGCTCGCTGCAACCCACTTGCCACTGCAGAAACACGCAGTAGCAGCAGCGCCCCACCGATGAGCGCATAAGCGAGCCACTCACCCAGATCCGCACGCACCACCCAGAGCATATGCAGCAAGGCCAGTAACAGGATGACGTAGACCAGACGGTGCAGAGCCTTCCACTTGCGCCCCAGTCTTCTGACGCTGAAACGATTCGAGGTAACAGCCAATGCCAGCAAGCCAAAGAACGCCAGCGCCCCAACGATGATGTAAGGACGCTCGGAAAGATCGCGAAGCACTAGATCCAGACGCAACCCGGCGATAAACAGCATGTAGCCGGACAGGTGCAGCGTTACGTAGGCAAAGCACCATAGACCTAACTGTCGGCGCACGGCGATCCAACCGCTCCAGCGGGTCAACTGCTGCAGCGGTGTCATTGCCAAGGTGATCAACAGAAGGATCAGAGCACCGAGCCCCAGATTATCCACCAGCACCTTACCGGGGTCAGGCCCCAGCAAATTGAAGACGGCGCAGTACAGCCAATACAGCGGCGGTACCAATGCAGCCAGGAATACGCTGACGCGCCAGAGCCTGTAGCGCATCAGTAGTACCTCGACAGATCCATTCCCGCGTAGAGGTCAGCGACCTCCTCATAGCCATTGAACATCCGTGTATCGATCACATTGGGGCTGAACAACCTGCTAGGCAGACGCCGCTCGGTTGCTTGAGACCAGCGCGGATGATCCACCTGCGGGTTGACGTTGGCATAGAAGCCGTACTCGTTCGGCGCAATGCGCTCCCAGGTAGTTTTAGGCGCCTCGCTCACCAGGCTGATGCGTACGATGGATTTGATGCTTTTGAAACCATATTTCCAGGGCACCACCAGACGCAAGGGAGCGCCGTTCTGGTTCGGCAGCACTCGGCCGTACATGCCGACAGCCATAAAGGCCAACGGATGCATGGCCTCGTCCAGACGTAAGCCTTCCACATAAGGCCAATCGATCAGAGAGAACCCCGAGCGCTGGCCCGGCATGCGCTCAAGATCAATCAGCGTCTCGAAACGCACATAACGAGCCGATGAGGTGGGCTCGACCTGCTTGAGCAGTTCGGCCAAAGGAAAGCCCAACCAGGGAATGACCATGGACCAGGCCTCGACACAGCGGAGTCGATAGAGGCGCTCTTCGAACGCATACGGTTTGACCAGATCCTCGATGGCATAGCGCCCCGGCTTGCCCACCTTGCCATCGACCATCACTGTCCAGGGCTCGACCTGCAGCTTGCCGGCATTGGCCGCCGGATCGCCCTTACCTGTGCCGAACTCATAGAAGTTGTTGTAGTGCGTCGCGTCCTTGAACGGCGTGATGCTTTCACCTTCAGCCGTAATCGCTTGCCAGCGCGTGGCCGCCAGTTTCTCTTCGAACCAGCCAGGCGCCTTGGCGGGCTCGACATCGCTGTAGCGCCCTTGAGCTTCGGCACTGGCCCAACCGGGCATAGCCGCCATCGCAGCCAGCGCCAGCGAGCCCTGCATCAGCTTGCGACGGGAAAGGTAAACGGATTCCGGGGTGACTTCGGACTCAAGAGCCCGAGAAGAGGGAGGTACTCGGATGAGCATGGCGACTCCGCGACTACAGTTCGAGAAACGAACTGTAGACCACGGAGTGCTGGAGAAATTACAGCGTCAGGCAGATTTACGACGACGCAATTGCAGCAGGTACTGAATCGGACCGGAGGCTGCGTAAGCGAGGAAGATAAGCAGCAGGATACGGGGCGGATCGCTGAACACCACGGCGAACACCAGCACCACGGCCAGAATGGCCACGAAAGGTACGCGCCCTTTCAGGTCCAGGTCCTTGAAGCTGTAGTACTTGATGTTGCTGACCATCAGGCACCCTGCAGCAGCGACCAGCAGCGCCACGGCAAAGGACATGTTCGAGCCCTTGATACCGAAATCGCTGAACGCCCACACCGTACCGGCAACCACACCCGCCGCAGCCGGACTGGCCAGACCGATGAAGTAACGTTTGTCGACGCTGCCGATCTGCGTATTGAAGCGCGCCAGCCGCAAGGCTGCGCCAGCAACATAGATGAAGGCGACCATCCAGCCTACTTTGCCCATGCTACCCAGCGCCCATTCGAATGCGAGCAGAGCTGGCGCAACGCCGAAGGCCACCATATCGGAAAGCGAGTCGTACTCGGCGCCGAATGCACTTTGCGTATTGGTCAAACGCGCCACGCGGCCGTCCAGACCATCGAGCACCATGGCGACGAACACCGCGGCGGCAGCCACATAGAAGTTGCCGTTCATTGCGTTGATGATGGAGTAGAAACCGGCGAACAGGTTTGCCGTGGTGAACAGATTGGGCAGCAGGTAAATGCCTCGATGACGCACCTTGCGTCCTTCAGCGTCCTGCCCTTCCTCTATGTGCTCGTCGATCGGCAGCAGGCTTTCCAGATTGTCGCCAGCCGGCTTTTGATCCTCGGGACCTTCACTCATGAACAGCACCTTGCAACGGGTTTGAAGAATGGTCGGCAGCGCTTGCAGCAGACTCCGACGCCCAGGCTTTATACCAGAAGCACTGCCCAATAATGAAAAAACGCGGCATAAAGCCGCGTTCTTTCGTACATCGCAGACCTTAGTTCTTGGCCTTGTCGACGATCTTGTTGGCAGCGATCCACGGCATCATCGAACGCAGTTGCTCACCGATGACTTCGATACCGTGAGCGGCGTTGTTACGACGCTTGGCGGTCATCGACGGGTAGCCAGTGGCGCCTTCGCTGATGAACATCTTGGCGTACTCGCCGTCCTGGATGCGCTTCAGAGCGTTGCGCATGGCCTGGCGGGATTCGGCGTTGATCACTTCCGGGCCGGTGACGTACTCGCCGTACTCGGCGTTGTTGGAGATCGAGTAGTTCATGTTGGCGATGCCGCCTTCGTACATGAGATCGACGATCAGCTTCAGTTCGTGCAGGCACTCGAAGTAGGCCATTTCCGGCGCGTAGCCAGCTTCGACCAGGGTTTCGAAACCGGCTTTGACCAGTTCGACGGTACCGCCGCAGAGAACGGCCTGCTCACCGAACAGGTCGGTTTCGGTCTCGTCCTTGAAGGTGGTTTCGATGATGCCGGTACGGCCGCCGCCAACGCCCGAGGCGTAGGACAGGGCAACGTTCTTGGCATTGCCGGAAGCGTCCTGGTAAACAGCGATCAGGTCAGGGATGCCGCCGCCTTTGACGAATTCGGTGCGAACGGTGTGGCCCGGAGCCTTCGGCGCGATCATGATCACGTCGAGATCGGCACGCGGTACGACCTGGTTGTAGTGGATGGCGAAGCCGTGGGAGAAGGCCAGGGTGGCGCCCTTCTTGATGTTTGGCTCGATCTCGTTCTTGTACAGCTGGCCTTGGAATTCGTCCGGGGTCAGGATCATGACCAGGTCGGCAGCGGCGACGGCGGAAGCCACGTCAGCGACTTTCAGGCCATGGGCTTCAGCCTTGGCAACGGTAGCGGAGCCTTTACGCAGACCGACGGTGACGTCGACGCCGGAGTCTTTCAGGTTGCACGCCTGAGCGTGGCCCTGGGAGCCGTAGCCGATGATGGCAACTTTCTTGCCCTGGATGATCGAGAGGTCACAGTCTTTGTCGTAATAAACTTTCATGTTCTTGGCTCTTATGTATCGAAAGGGATGGGGTGCTCAGCACCGCGACAGAGCTACCTTAAGTGATCCTCACCATTGCGTAAAATGATATATTTGCAACACCACATGCTGATTTATGAAATATAAATGGACAGTCACTCCCTCAGGCTTTTTCTCTCCCTGGCTGACAACCTGCACTTCGGTCGAACCAGCCGCGAGCAGCATGTCAGCCCTTCTGCGCTCAGCCGCAGCATCAAGCAGCTAGAGGACGAAGTCGGCGCTGCGCTGTTCGTTCGCGACAACCGTTCAGTCCGCCTGACCCGCGAGGGCCAGCAGTTTCGCGAGTACGCGAGCGAGGTCATCAATGGCTGGCAGGCGATTCGCCAGACCTTCATGCAGGACCAGTTGAACCTGCACGGCGAGCTGTCGCTGTACTGCTCGGTCACCGCGAGCTACAGCTTCCTCTACGACATCCTCAGCAGCTTTCGCCAGGACTACCCGCGCATCGAAATGAAACTGCACACCGGCGATCCAGCGAAAGCAGTCGAGCGCGTGCAACAAGGGCTGGAAGACCTGGCCATCGGCGCCCTACCCGACAGTCTGCCGGCCGGGGTCAAGTTTCAGTCGATCACCCGCTCTGACTTGCGCTTTATCGGCCCCCAAGCGCCCCAACTGCTGAACGAGGAACAACTGAGGCATCCAACGGCGGAGAATTGGAAAGATGTGCCGATGATTCTTTCGGAAGAGGGCCTGGCACGGACACGCACCGATCGCTGGTTGAAAAGCCACAACATCAAGCCGCGCATCTATGCCCAGGTCAGCGGCAACGAAGCGATCGTCAGCATGGTCAGCCTGGGCTTCGGTATCGGGGTGGTGCCGCAGATCGTACTGGACAACAGCCCACTGACCGCACGCATTCGCATCTACGACATCCAGCCACCGCTAACCGCTTATGACATTGGTCTGTTCGCGCTGGAAAAACGCCTCAAGGACCCGCTGATCGCCGCTTTCTGGAATCGCCAACGCTGAATTTCGGGCAATAAAAAGCCCCGGACCAGGCGGTAATGCTGTTCACTTAAGCGGAGCAGCCTTGCGATCCACTGGGTAGCGGGTCTTTGAAATCCTCACCGTCCTTGGTCTTAATGGCCTTGGGCGGTGATCCAGAAACAGCCCGCCGACCACTGTCCTCAACGCTGATGAGCGTCGTTCTGTGGCTGAAATCGGGTTGGTCACTGCCATCACGATCAATTGCACGGCTATGTAGTGGGCCACCGGCTTGAAGCGGATGTCGCTTGGGGAGCGGCCAAAGGCAACGGCTGCCTGACTGGCTTCACGACGAATGATGTTGTAGGCCAGCAACAATCCCCAAACCTCTTGGTAGATCAGCTCCTTTACCTTGCTACGCAGGGTCATTGCATTCTGTTGTAGGGAGCTTTTGATATCCCGGAAACCCAATTCGATTTCCCAGCGTTCCTGATACAGCTGGGTGATGGCTTTGGCGCTGTAAGTATCCACGGGCAGCGAGGTGAGTACGGTTTTGATCTTGCCCTTGTTCTCGTAGCTGACATCGCGCACGTCCCAGTGCGTTGGGAGGTTGGGGTTGCGCTTTCGTGCCTGCGGCGACACTTCCATGCGCAGCAGGCGATCAGCCTGCCGTAGCGAGCGACTTCCTAGCTGACCAAGCCCTGGCGGGCCGGAATCAGCCAGTGCCGGCTCTCCCCAGCCGTGGCCAGCTTCAGGAGCAGATCGGCACTCCAGAAGCCCTTGTCTAAAAGCGTCACCGAATGCTGGGGAATCTGCTGAACAAATTCATCGGCCAGGCGCATTTCACTGCGCCGATAGGGGCTCAGCTGGGCATCCAAAATCAAGTGAAAACGCACGTTCATAAGGGCCACCAATCGCAGCATGGGAAACGGCGTCTGGCGCTCAGTGGAGGTATTGCCGGAGCCGAAATGCTCTCTAAGTGCGGGGGTGTCCGGAGTGCGCAGGAGCGCACCATCGACGGCGAACACTTGCAGGCCCTGCCAGGTATCGTCCTCATAGCGTTCGCAGCCCCAGTGGTTGCCTGTCTGGCGAAACAGCCACTCAACCGGGTCAGCACCCAGTCGTTTGCGGGCCTCGGTGATACCGCTTCTGGCCGGCAGATCGAGAGAGGCCAGGCCCTGGGCGCAGATGTTCAGGCGCCGGGCGACCTCATGGACTGGCACGTCGCGAAACAGGGCCATGCCCAGCACCAGCCAGAGTACCTGATCGTTCGGCAAACGCCGCCGCCGGATGGTGGCCTGGGCGGATAGGTCTAGCGCGGACGCCACCCACTCGATGGGGATGTTTTGGGTGAAGGTGCTCAGATCGGAGAAGTTGAACAGTTCGCCCAAATCGAGCAGTTGCTGTTGGAGAGACATAAAAAATCCGATGCCAGAACCTAGCATCGGATTTTCGGGGAAGCCCCGCTGGGGCTCAAATGCTTAAGTGAACAGCATTACCGCACCAGGCGGGGCTTTCTTCACCATGACGATCAGATACTCAGTACCTTGTCGCCACGCGCGATACCGGTGACGCCACTGCGTACAGTTTCCAGGATCGATGCAGTGCCAACGGCCTGGATAAAGCTATCCAGTTTGTCGCTGGTACCAGTCAGCTGCACGGTGTAGACGCTGCTGGTCACATCCACGATCTGGCCGCGGAAGATGTCGGTAGTACGCTTGACCTCGGCACGCTGAGCGCCAGTGGCCTTGATCTTGACCAGCATCAGCTCGCGCTCGATGTGGGCGCTTTCCGACAGGTTGACCAGCTTGACTACCTCGACCAGTTTGTTGAGGTTCTTGGTGATCTGCTCGATCACCTCATCCTGCCCAACGGTGGTGAGGGTCAGGCGCGACAGCGTCGGATCCTCGGTTGGCGCAACGGTGAGGCTTTCGATGTTGTAGTTACGCTGGGAGAACAGACCAACCACGCGCGACAGGGCGCCCGGCTCGTTTTCCAGCAGCAGGGAAATGATGTGTCGCATCTTAGGTCCGCTCCGTCTTGCTCAGCCACATGTCACGCATCGCACCGTCTCTGATCTGCATCGGATAGACGTGCTCGCTGGAATCCACCGCGATGTCGAGGAACACCAGGCGATTCTTCAAGGCAAAGGCTTCCTCCAGCTTGGGCTTGAGGTCCTTCAGCGAAGTGATGCGCATGCCGACGTGGCCATAAGCCTCGGCCAGTTTGACGAAGTCCGGCAGCGACTCCATATAGGAGTGCGAATAACGGCTGTTGTACTGCATGTCCTGCCATTGGCGGACCATGCCGAGGGCACCGTTGTTCAGGTTGACGATCTTCACCGGTAGGTCGTACTGCAGACAGGTCGACAGCTCCTGGATGTTCATCTGGATGCTGCCCTCACCGGTGACGCATGCCACATCGGCTTCCGGGAAGTTCAGCTTGATGCCCATTGCGGCCGGGAAACCGAAGCCCATGGTGCCCAGGCCGCCGGAGTTGATCCAGCGATTGGGCTTGTTGAAGCGGTAGTACTGCGCCGCGAACATCTGGTGCTGACCCACATCGGAGGTGATGAAAGCATCGCCCTTGGTCACGTCGCACAGGGTTTCGATCACGGTCTGCGGCTTGATGATCGAACCGTCGCCCTCGTTGTAAGGGAACAGACGGCCGCTACCGCGCCACTCTTCGATCTGCTTCCACCAGCTGGCAACGGTGTCCTTGTTCGGGGTTTCGCCGATTTCCTTGAGGATGGCGACCATTTCGCTCAGCACACTGTCCACCGGGCCAACGATCGGGATGTCAGCCTTGATGGTCTTGGAGATCGAAGCCGGATCGATGTCGATGTGAATGATCTTGGCGTTGGGGCAGAACTTGGCCGCACCGTTGATCACGCGGTCATCGAAGCGCGCACCGACGGCCAGAATCACGTCAGCATGGTGCATGGTCAGGTTGGCGGTGTAGCTGCCGTGCATGCCGAGCATGCCGATGAACTGGCGGTCGGTACCCGGATAGCCACCGAGGCCCATCAGGGTGTTGGTCACCGGCAGGTTGAGCATCTGCGCCAGCTCGGTAAGCGGCGCAGAGGCACCGCCCATGATCACGCCACCACCGGAGTACATGACCGGACGCTTGGCGGCCAGCAGCATCTCGGCCGCCTTGCGGATCTGGCCGGAGTGACCACGTAACGCCGGGCTGTAGGAGCGCAGCTTGACCTTCTTCGGATAGACGTATTCGAACTTCTGGGTCGGATCGCCCATGTCTTTCGGAATGTCGACCACGACCGGACCGGGACGACCGGACTCGGCGAGATAGAACGCCTTCTTCAGCACCTCGGGGATTTCCGACGGGTGCTTGATGATGAAGCTGTGCTTCACGATCGGGCGGGAAATACCGACCATGTCGGTTTCCTGGAAGGCATCGGTGCCGACCATGGCGCTCGGCACCTGGCCGGAGATCACCACCATCGGAATGGAATCCATGTAGGCAGTCGCAATACCGGTGATGGCATTGGTCGCGCCAGGGCCAGAGGTCACCAGCACCACACCGGCCTTGCCGGTGGCGCGGGCATAGCCGTCAGCCATATGGGTCGCTGCCTGTTCATGACGCACCAGGATGTGAGTCACTTCCGGTTCTTTGAACAGGGCATCATAAATGTGCAGGAGAGCACCACCAGGGTACCCATAGATATGCTTAACGCCTTCGTCACGCAGGAAGCGGACGACCATTTCAGCGCCGGATAAAAGCTCCACGTTGTTCACCTCTTGAACGCCAGAATGCCACCCGCAACGGGTAGCCCTAAGTAGGTTCTTACTGTCAGCGGACACGCACGACGGTGATCGTGGATTCGGAACATCAGCTTGACGAGTAACGGAGCAGCCCATGGTCTTGCGGGGCTGGCCCTCCCAGCGCGAGGTAACGCGTAGCGGGTGTCACGGTTCGGCGCGGGTAGCGCCTCTTTTCCCCGAGCTGAAGGACGCTTGCGGCGGACTCCACTACGGGGGCAGCCTGAATTGTTCGGGTTCGGCGAGGGCAAGTCAAGCGATGGCTAACCTATTATTCAACCTGCTGCTGTGACGCAGCGCAGGATGAAGATTGCCCGCTTTTGGTTATAGTAACCATCAGCACCGCCGCTCTCGATAAAGGAAACAGCATGCGCCACATGATTCTTACTGGCACCTTGATGCTCGCGTTGAGCACGTCCGCCATGGCCAGCCAGGTGTACAAGTGGGTAGATGACAAAGGCGTGACCCACTTTGGCGCGCAACCTCCGCAGGGCCAACAGGCCACGACCATCAATACTGCAGCCCCACCTCCCCGCCCAGCGCCGAGTGAGCCGGAGCCCAGCATCGAAGAACAACTCGACCCCGAACAGGCGGCTATCGACAAGAAGGTCAAGGAAGATGTGGCGAAGCAGGAAGCCGAGCGTAAGCAGTACTGCGAGACAGCACGCACCAATCTGGCTCAGCTGGAAAACAATCCACGAGTCAGGATTGAAGATGGTGGCGAGGTCCGCCGCATCGACGAGAACGAGCGCCAGGAACGCATCACCGAACTGAAGAAGTCCATCGCAGAAAACTGCAAGTAATGGACTACGCGCATACCCTCAGGGCGTGCGCGTGATCAGGCGATCAAACTCGCCGAGTAATTCAAGCAGCCGGCGCGCAATGCCCGGCTGCTGCTGATAGACCATCTCGGCCATCGCCTGAATACCCGACACCGACGGCAAGGCAGCGCCGGTTTCCAGTAGCACTTTCATTCGCGGCAGAAAAATCCACTGCAGCCATTGCTCGAACGCCAGCGTATCGACACAGAACGGCTCCGGGCTGGCAAGGGCCTCGGCGCTGGGCGCCTCCTCCTGCCACCAACCCAATACACGCAACTCACGCTCGATCAGCAGCAAGTGTTCGGCCAGTGCGCTCACGCGAGCATCCATCAGAGATTGACTCGTGCGCGCTCACGGGCCTGGGCAGCACCAGCGGGATCACCCTGCCCCTCGCGAGCGCGGGCAATCAGATCCCACAGGCTGGCCTGCAGTGCCGGGCGGCCACTGGCTTGAGTCAGACCACGACGTGCCAGTTGCTCGGCCTGCGCTGCATCGCCTTGAGCCATACGTACCTCGGCAAGGCGGTAGAGTACCTGCGGCTCACGCGGCGCGATGCGCTGGGCACGCTCCAGGCTGGAGGCGGCACCATTCAGATCGCCACCGCCCTGCTGCTGTTGAGCAGTGGTCAGCAGCGCGAGAACCGGTCCATCCAGTTGCTCGTCGGCCGCCAGGCCACCGCCGCTGGGAATGCCACTGGGCACGCTCGGTGCCGAGGAACCAAAACTGCCTTGGCTCGGCGCAGAAGGTTGACTGATCACGGGTGGATCAAAGGTCAGGCCGCCACTGGAGGTGATCGGCTGTGAGTCTGTCTGCAGCGGCGTGGAGACCGCACCCTGCGGCACCATCACGACAACCCCGGAGTCTTCCTCAATACGCTGCGGCGTAGCTGCGGGGGCTTGGCTGGTCGACGGACCAGAACCACCCGACGATAGCGGAGAGCCGGCATCGATCACCGGAATCGAACCCTGCGGCACCGTACTGCAACCACTCAGAACCGCTGTTGCCAGCATCGTGGCAAGCCACTTCTTGTTCACATCCAATCCTCTTCAGGTAACACCGAGCCACTCGACTCGGCCGTTATTCCAACCAACCCTTGACCCAATCCATCACCGACTCGACGGGTGCCTGGATACCGCAAGCGGAGCCCGGGGCAGGTTCACTGCCGCGAATATAAGGCATCTGCACCGCATTCGGGCAGCCCGAAGCCGAGCCCAGACCCGTCTGACGATCCACCCAAGCCTGGGTGACGTTGTCCGGCATCGGCATATCCAGCGGCAGCGGATCGGCCTTGCGCATGAAGCCGGTCCAGACCTGCAGTGCACCGGTTGCCCCGGTCAGCGGGGTTGGACCATTGTCATCACGCCCCAGCCACACCACCGACAGCAGATCCTGACTGAAGCCAGCGAACCAGCTGTCACGCGAGTCGTTACTGGTGCCGGTCTTGCCCGCCAGATTCAGCGAGCTAGGCAGTTGGCTGTACACCGAACGCCCCGTGCCTTCACGCATGGTGCGCTGCATGGCGTTCTGCACCAGGTAAATGGCCCCTGGATCAAAACGTTGCTGGATCTTGAATGGATAACGCCCGAGCGGCTCACCGTCAGCGGTCAATACGCTACGAATGCCGCGCAACGGCGTGTTGAACCCCCCGTTGGCCAGGGTCTGGTACATGCCCGCCACTTCCATCGGCGTCAGAGCTCCAGCACCGAGCAGCATCGACGGATAGGCCGGCCACTTGCGCTCGACGCCCAATCGCTCGAGAGTCTTGAGCACATTGGGCACGCCGATCTCCAGGCCGAGCTTGGCCGTAGACAGGTTGTAGGAGTGCGCCAGCCCCTGATACAGGTAGATGGTGCCGTGAGCCTTGCGGTCATAGTTCTGCGGCGTCCAGACCTGGCCGTCCTGCCCCTTGATGGAGAAGGGTTCATCCTCCAGCCAACTGGTCAGGGTGTACTGGCTGGGACGCTCCAGCGCCGACAGGTAGATCGCCGGTTTGATCAGCGAACCTATCGGCCGCACGGCGTCCAGCGCTCGGTTGAAGCCAGCAAACCGCGGCTGACGGCTGCCAATCAATGCCTGAATTTCCCCGGTCTCGGGGTTGGTCACGACCATACCGGCCTGCACTTCATCTACGCCTTTGCGTCCGGCCAGGCGCTTGAGCGTCTCGGCCAGCGCCTCCTCAGCCTTGAGCTGCAGGATCGGATCGAAGCTGGTGAAGATGCGCAGGCCTTCTTCGGTCAGATCCTGCTCACGATAGTCTTCACGCAGTTGACGTTTGACCAGATCGAGGAAAGCCGGGAACGAGCTGTCAGCCATGCTACCGCGCGCGCTCACACCAAGCGGCTTCTGTTTGGCTGCTGCGGCTTCCTCGGGGGTGATCGAGCCTTGCTCGGCAAGCAGATCGAGCACTAGGTTGCGGCGCGCCAGCGCACGCTCGGGATTGCGCCGCGGGTTGAAGTAGGTGGGGCCTTTGACCATGCCCACCAGCAACGCGACCTGCTCCAGCTTCAGCTCGGATACCGGCTGACTGAAGAAGTACTGACTGGCGAGACCGAAGCCATGCACGGCGCGCTGACCGTCCTGACCGAGGAACACCTCGTTCATATAGGCTTCGAGAATCTCGCGCTTGTCGTAATGCAGCTCCAGCAGCACCGCCATCATCGCTTCGGTGCCCTTACGCAGCAGGGTACGCTCGTTGGTCAGGTAGAAGTTCTTCACCAACTGCTGGGTCAGGGTGCTGCCGCCCTGCACCAGGCGACCGGAGGAGGCGTTGATCCACAGCGCGCGGGCAATACCCTTGGGCGATACGCCGAAGTGTTCGAAATAGTCGCGATCCTCGACGGCCACCAATGCATCGATCAGATAGGCCGGCACCTGATCCAGCTTGATCAGAATGCGATCTTCCTGGTGCGCCGGGTAAAGCCCGCCAATCAGCATCGGTTCCAGCCGCGCCACCGCCAGATTGCTGCCATCGGCCTGGGTCAGCCCGGCCACATAATCGCCAGAGAAGCGCACCCGGACTTTTCGTGCGGGCTCGGCGCCCTCGTAGAACTGAAAGCCGCGACTGTTAAGTTCGATGTTGTTACCCGCCACCGATACCGCGCCAGGTCCATTGACCGTGCTTTCACGGCGATAGCCCAGGGCGTCGAGTTCGCGCAGGAAGTCATCCTTGGCCAATTTCTGGCCCACGAAGAGCTCCAGCGGTCTGGCGTAAACCTTTGCGGGCACGGTCCAGCGCTTGCCGGAGAATTTTTCCTGCACCACGGCATCGAGGTAAACGGCAAAGCCAGCCAGGATCACCAGGCCAACCAGACCGAGCTTGAGGCCCCATGCAAGCCAGGGACGCATGCCGGACGAGCGGGATTTTTTGTTTGAGCGGGGGGAGCGTTTTCGAGTCATGGCGGGATTATACGCACTTTACATAGGGGCCAGCAGGCCGCCCGGATGGTTTGCAGAGCAGCTCACAGCGGCCATAATGCCCAGCTCGAACAGCGTCTAGAACAAGGATCGAACGTGAGCCAAGCCCTGATTGCCGCATTGCAGAACCCGGCCCTGTATCCGCACCCTGTGGATGTGTTTCAGGTCATTGAGACCCATATTTCCTGGGTTTTGCTCACTGGCCCATATGCCTACAAGATCAAAAAACCGGTCAACTTCGGTTTTCTCGATTTCACCGAGCTCGATGCACGCCGTCATTTCTGCGAAGAAGAGCTGCGCCTCAACCAGCGTTTGACCAAGGATTTGTATCTGGACGTGTTGCCGATCAGCGGCAGTGAAGACGCACCCAGCCTCGATGGCGGCACGCCAGCCATCGAATATGCGCTGAAAATGCGCCAGTTTCCGCAGGAGCAACTGCTCAGCGCCATTCAGGCCCGCGGCGAACTGAACGACGCCTATATCGACGCCCTGGCCGAGCAGATCGCCACTTTTCACCTGAACGCACCGAAGGTACCGCAGGATCATCCGCTGGGCACTGCCGAAGCGGTAATGGTTCCGGTGCAACAAAATTTCGAGCAGATTCGTCCGATGCTCAGCGAGCAGGCAGACCTGCAGCAACTCGACGCCCTCGAGGCCTGGGCTCAGTCCAGCTACGAACGCCTGCAACCACTGTTGAGCGAACGCAAGACGCAGGGTTTCATCCGTGAATGCCACGGTGATATTCACCTGGGCAACGCCGCCCAGATCGACGGTCACGTGGTGCTGTTCGACTGCATCGAATTCAACGAACCCTTCCGTTTTACCGACGTCACCGCCGATATCGCCTTCCTCGCGATGGACCTCGAAGATCGCGGCCTCAAGTGCCTGGCACGCCGCTTCATCAGCGGCTGGCTGGAGCGCACCGGCGACTATGCAGCCCTGCAACTGCTGAATTTCTACAAGGCCTACCGCGCCATGGTTCGCGGCAAAGTCGCGTTGTTCCGTCTGGGTCAGGAGCAGGACTCGGTGCAGCGAGCGGTGATCCTGCGCCAGTACCGTGGCTACGCCGCTCTGGCGGAGAGCTACAGCGCCATTCCATCGCCCTTCCTGGCCATCACCCATGGCGTATCGGCTGTAGGTAAAAGCCATGTCGCCATGCGCCTGGTCGAAGCACTGGGCACCATTCGCCTGCGCTCCGACATCGAGCGCAAGCGCCTGTTCGGCGAGCAAAGTGCCGAAGCCAAGGACCAGTTAAGCGCCGGCATCTACAGCACCGACGCTAGCCAGGCGACTTACCAACGCCTGCACCAGTTGGCGCGCCAGGCACTACTGGCAGGCTTTCCTGTGGTGATCGACGCAACCTATCTCAAGTCAGCGCAACGCCAGGCTGCCAGCGAAGTCGCTGAAGAGACTGGTGTGCCGTTCCTGATTATCGACTGCCATGCGCCGCAAGCCGTCATCGCCAGTTGGCTAGAGCAGCGCCAGAACGAAGGCCAGGACCCGTCCGATGCGACGCTGGACGTTATCCAGGCCCAACAAACCAGCCGCGAACCGCTCGACGACGAAGAGCAGAGCCACAGCAAGCGCGTCGACACGCATGACAGTGCAAGCCTGGACAGCCTGGTCGAACGTATTCGTCAGCGTCTGCCAGGGATCTGACTATCGTCGCGGCCTTGACCCATGGCCTCAGCCTGCCAGGCAAACCCTGGCAGGGCTTCTATACTGCCGGTGAGACCACCACCGGTATCTGCCATGAGCCAGCCACGCCAGCTTGATCATCCGCTCTACCACCTCCTGCATAACGACGACGTGAAGGGCTTCAATGCGCAGAAGCCCAAGGGTGTCGAAGTCGACCTGTCCGGCGGCGACTTTCGCGGGCTCGACCTGCGCAACATGGACACCGACGCGATCAACTTCACCGACGCCTATTTTCGCGGCGCCGACCTGCGCGGCCTGGATTTCCGTAACGCCAGGATCGAAGGCGCCAGCCTGGCCCACGCACAGATCTCCGGCGCCTACTTTCCCGTCGAACTGACCGCCGATGAAATTCTCATGTCGGTGAATTTCGGCACGCGCCTGCGTTATCGCACCAAGTAGCAGCGTACTTACCACGCTATGCGCTACTCAGACTCAGGCAATTGGCCGCTACACTTTTTGGCAGGCACGCCAACGTGAACTTTTCACTCGCACGCATGGAGGCCCGATGAACGACGAACTGCAACACCTGAAAAACCTGGGCAAGACCTCGGCGCAGTGGCTGCACGCCGTAGGTATTCACAGCGCTAACGACTTGCGCCGCTATGGCGCTGTCGGCGCCTATCGTGCGGTCAGGGCACGTGGCTTTCGCGCCTCCAAGGTGCTGCTTTACGCCATCGAGGGTGCTCTGCTCAATGTGCATTGGAGTGAGCTGCCAGCGGCGCACAAGGCCGAACTGAACGGCAAGCTGGACGAAGCCCAGAGCCACAACAAGAGCTAGCTCACAACACCAGTGCAAGGTGATTTACTCGAAGAGCCGCACAGCCTATTGTTTCAGGGACCTTCGTGTGGTCAGCCAGCCCAGCCAGTTCAAGGAATTACGGTTATGTATTTACTCGGGGAGCAACCGGCCTACGCCGATCAGTTGATCAACCGCCTACAGAGTATCCCCACTCAGCTGCTGGAAGGGCTGCAACCCGCGGGTGAGCCACTGCGCCTGGAACGTGTCGATGACCTGGCTCAGGTACTGCCTGGCAATCAGCTATTCATCATCGAGAATGGCTTGTTGCACGCGCTGGTCGACGAGCGCCCGTTGTTCTATCTGCAGGAGGGCGATCTGGTCGGCCTGCGTCAGGGCATCGATCTGCCCTCCTGCCGCTACAGCAGTGAAGAACCCATCAGCCTGATTCCCTATTCGCGCAGTGACGTGTTCCAACACATCTATGCCAGCGAGCAGCGCCAGGAACAGTTCATTCAATACCTGATCGGCCATACTGCCCTGCTGTCCGACGCACTGGCACGCCTGAAACAACCGGAGATCCGTCCGGCGACTGGCTTCCAGCATTTCGCTGCCGGTGAGGAACTGATTCACCAGGGCGATGAAGCCGACCACGTGTTCATCATCATCGAGGGCCACGCCGAGGCCTACGTCGACGGCCAGAAGGTCGGTGACGTGCAGAAGGACGAAATCTTCGGTGCCATGGCAGTGTTCACGCGCGAGAAGCGTAGCGCCACGGTGGTCGCCAGCGAACCTTGCACGGTCATGGTGATCCCCAAGGAGCAGTTCCTCAGCCTGATGCAGAGTAACCCGCGCATCGCTCACAGCCTGATCGAGAGCATGGCCCGACGCATCGACCTGCTGAACAAGGAAGTGACTCAGCTGCGCCTGCCCGGCGAGCCCTGAGCCTTCATTTGGTCTCGACCAACCCCGGCCATCGCCGGGGTTTTGCATTTCTGAGCTCGACAGAAACTTTCTGAGAAAAATTCTCAAAAGGGCGTTGACTATGAAATGAGAATTGTTATTATTACATCAACTGGTCGCGAGATCAGCCGATAAGCTAAAGAGACCATTCAGTCGGACTCTTCAGATTATCTCCTCATCAGGCTAATCACGGTTATTGACCCGGCTCTTGCCGGGTCTTTTTTTACCTGGACGAACGTCCGTCCCGCTGTCTCCAGCCGATACCCCTAGCCGGATTTAATCGTCGACCTGTGCCAGCCAGTCCGGCAGGTTGAAGTGCAGACTGATGCGCGTGATCAGCCCATCGCCGATTTCGAAGAACGCGCCCACCCGTATCTCGTAACGCTGCCCGCAGGCCTCAGGCAGCCCATCGTCGGTCGCCAGGTACTCGCCAATGACGCGGTACTCGCAGGCAGCATGCCGCCCCTGTGGTTCGGCCAGAATCACCAATGCATCGACCGTCTCGCGATAGCAATGCAGTTGCCGCTCGAGAAAAGCGGCGAAGGCGTCGCGCCCGTGCTCGGCGAACCCCTGATTGGGCTCCAGAATCAGCTCGTCACTGACCCGTGCCAGGCAGGCGCGAATATCCCGATCATTGAGGGCGTTGAAATAACCTTGCAGCAGGTCGCGGACGTCAGTGGACATAGGGCAGACTCCAGAGCGGCAAAGCGCCGAGGATACCTTGCGGCCAGCCTGCGAAAGGCGGCTAGGGTCGCAGTTTGGCGCAGTGATCCTGCGCAGGCTGCGCGGCGGTGAACCAGACGTAGTCAGCCATGGACGCGTCCACCGCACGACCGACCTCGGCCAGTATCAGCACCACATTGCCGGTCTGCGCATCGAGATCACCCAGGTGCAGCGGCACGCCGAGGTCCTTGCGCACGTGGAAGGCGCCAGCCAGCAGCAGGCTTGGCTGCGGTGCAGCCAACAGCGCCTCGGCCATGCGCCGGTCGCGCTGCTGCTGCACGGCGAGCATCGCCGGCAACTGGCTGTCCGGCAGCAAGCTGCAGTGCGATTCGCGGATGTCCGCCAGCAAACGCGCCTGCACCTCGCCTGCGCTGGAGCGCTCGCCCTGCAGGGTCGGGCGCTGGCAGTAGATCTGCATGATCTCGGCGCGGTCCAGATTGGCCGCGAGCAGGGGATAAGGTTGACGCAACTGATGCAGCACCAACGGCCCGTACAGCGACCAGTCCCATCCCGGCTGCCAAGCCAGCGCATCGAACGGATCTGCAGGCACCTGCCCTGTGCGTGCAGCGGCCTGAGCCTGATCGACCCTGCTCTGCTGATCGGGATTGAGCATCTCCATCAACATACTGCCCCGCGGGCGTTGCCGGGATAGCTCACGCGACAGCCAGAGCTGCACGGCATGGTGATCGGGATTGTCATGCTGTTCGCCGACCAACACCCGCTGGGCCGGCGCCAGGCGACTCAGCAACTGCTCAGGACTGATGGTTTGCCCACTGGCAAGATCGACAATACGGCCCAGGTCAGTGTGCTCGCGGCCTAGCGGAGCGAGGGGCGCCGGGGGCGGTAGCACATATCGACTCTGGCAGGCGGCCATCAGCATCAGACAACTCAGCAGAACCACTCGCATCGAACTCTCCAAGGCTCAGCGTGCGACGATCAGGGGATGGCCGCGCTCGGGGTGAGTCTGCACCAGCACCTCCAGGCCGAAAACGGCCTGCAGTGGCTCGGCCCGCAATACCTCGGCAGGCGTACCCAGCGCATGCGCCCTGCCCTGCTCCAGCAACAACAGGCGATCACAGTAACGCGCAGCCAGATTGAGGTCGTGGAGGATCACTAGCACCGCCGCACCGGATTCAGCCAAACGACGAACCGCCTGCAGGCAGGTGTGCTGATGCAGGGGGTCGAGCATCGAGGTTGGCTCGTCGAGCAGCAGAATCTGCCCCTCGCCGCCCGGCCACAGCTGCGCCAGCACTCGCGCCAGGTGCACGCGCTGACGCTCACCGCCGGACAGGGCAAGATAGCTGCGCCCGGCCAAGTGCGCTGCATCAGCTGCGTGCAGCGCCTCCAGGACGATCTGCGCATCGCGCACGCGACCGCTGTCGTGAGGCAGACGGCCCATGGCGACCACCTCCTCGACGCGGAAGGCGAAATTCAGGCTCGAACTCTGCGGTAGCACTGCAAGCCGCCGGGCACGCTCCGGCCCCGACCATTCATCGAGCGCGCGCTGCTCCAGCGTCACCTGCCCGGCACTGGCCGGCAACTCGCCGGTCAGCGCTGCCAGCAAGGTGCTCTTGCCCGCACCATTCGGCCCCAGCACACCCAGCACTTCGCCTGGACGCAGCTGCAGATCGATGTCACTGAGCACCACACAGGGCCCGCGGCGAACTTCCAACCGTTCGAGCTGCAGCATCAGCTTCGCCCCCGCACCAACAGATAAAGAAAGAACGGTGCGCCGATCAGCGCCGTGACGATGCCGATCGGCAACTCGGCAGGTGCCAACGCCAGGCGTGCAACCAGATCAGCCAGCAGCAGCAGGCTGGCACCGGCCAGTGCGGATGCCGGTAACAGCAAGCGATGATCGGGGCCGACCAGCAGCCGCATCAGGTGCGGAACCACCAACCCGATAAAGCCGATCAGGCCGGCGGCGGCTACCGCAGCACCGACACCCAGCGCCGTGCAGAACACCAGCTCGCGTTTGAGGCGCTCCACATCGAAACCGAGGTGGCGCGCCTCCGACTCGCCCAGCAGCAGCGCGTTCAGCGCCCGTGCCCGTCGCGGCAACCACAGTGCCACGGCCAGCGTTGCCAGCAACAACGGCCAGAGCCGTGCGTAGCTGGCGCCATTGAGACTGCCCAGGTTCCAGAACGTCAGGGTACGCAACGTTGCATCGTCCGCCAGGTAAGTGAACAGGCCGATGGCCGCACCGGCCAGCGCAGTCAACGCGATGCCGGCCAGCAACATGGTCGCCACGTGGGTCTGCCCATCACGCCGGCCCAGACGGTAGACCAGAGCGGTCACCAGCAAGCCACCGACGAAGGCACAGGCCGACAGTAGATAAGGCGCGAAGGCTTCGGGCAAACCGCCGAACGCGGCGCCGCCAACGATGGCAACCGCAGCGCCCAGCGCGGCACCGCTGGAAACGCCGACCAGGCCAGGGTCCGCCAGAGGGTTGCGAAACAGCCCCTGCATCGCCACACCACAGAGCGCCAGCACCATGCCCACGGCGAGCCCGAGCAGCGTACGCGGCATGCGGATCTGCGCCAGGATCAGTTCCGCCTGCTGCACCGACGCATCAGCTGCAAGCGGCACGCCCAGCAGACGCAGCGCGGCACGCAGAGTGTCGCCCAGCGGCAGACTGACCGGGCCGAGCGCCAGCGAGAGCCACAGTGCGAGCACGAGCAGCAGGCCCAGTGCGATGAACAATGGGCGCGTCGAAAGAGGTGAGGTCATGGCGCGCTTTTGGCTTCAGCTGTCAGAGAGTGGCTGGCAGGATAAAAGCCTGCGCCGAGCATCGCCAGCCCATCCGGCACACGCGGTCCAAGACCGCCGACCAGCAGGGTCGGGTCGAGCGCCAGCAAACGCCCCTCACGCGCCGCGCGCGTACCGGCCAGGGCCGGGTTCTGCTGCAGCAGGGCCTGCCTCGCGGCATCGCCTTCAAGAGCGCGATCAGCGACAACCACGACCTGTGGGTCGAGCGCCAGCAGTGCTTCGCTGGACAGCGCCTTGTAGCCATTGTGACTGGCCAGGTTGCGCCCACCGGCGCGACTGATCAGCCAGTCGGCCGCCGTATCGACGCCGCCCACCAACGGGCTGCCACCGGCGTGCCCGAGCAACAGCAACACACCGGGCGCTTCCTGGCTGCGCTGGGCCTGCTCGACCCACTGCCGCTGAGTCTGCAGACGCGCCTGGTAATCGGCGAAGGCGCGTTGCGCTGCCGCCTCATCCCCGAGCAACTGGCCCAGACGTTTCAGGTTGGCCTGCAGGCTGCCCAGCTCCGCGCGCGCCGTCAGACGCTCGATACGCACGCCGGCTGCAGCCAGTTGCTCAAGTACCGGCGGCGGGCCCATCTCCTCGCTGCCCAGCAGCAGGTCCGGGCGCAGGGCGAGAATGCCCTCGGCAGCCAGTTGCCGTTGATAACCGACGCTGCGCAGCTTGGTCAGCGACGCCGGATGACGACTGGTGGTATCGACACCCACCAGTTTGCTCTCGCCGCCCAGCAACACCACCCACTCACTCAGGGCACCACCGGAACTCACCCAGCGCTGCGGCAATGGCTCTGCAAGCGCCAGATTGGGAAACAGCAGGACAGCCGCCAGGCCGCCCAGAATATTCGCAAGACGCATGGTCTCGACTCCTCGAACGTGACATCGACCGGCCCCAGCGGGGATCCGGCACGGATCAGGCCAGCACCTGCAGCGACTCGGCCAGCTCGCGCCAGTCATCACGCTCAGCCATGCCAGGCTTGCGAGCGCCGAACAGCTGGACGACCAGCTCGCCCTCGGCATCGAAGGCTTCCAGGCTGGTGATCACGCCATCGACGCTGGGCTTGCGCACGCGCCACAGCTCGACCACACCACGGGTCTGCAGGTGCAGGTTGAAATCGGGGTCGAGTACGTTGAACCAGCTGTCCATCCAGCGCAGATTGTGCACCGAGCCGGTGTGAATCTGGATGCAGTAACGGTTACCGACGAACACCATGATCGGCACTTCACGGGCAGCGGCCTGCTCCATCAGCACTGTCAGCCCGGAGGTCGCCAGCGGCTGCGCCCATTGCTCACCCGCCAGGCGCAACGCCTGGGTACGCGCGACTTCATGCTTTTTCAGCAGGGCGAAAAAATGGTGGGTGTCCTGCAGCGTCGCCCAGCCCTCACGCAGCGCCTGGCTGTCGACCTCCGCATCGGCCTTGCGCGCTGGTGCGGCTGGCGGTGGCAGCAATTGCAGCTCGGCATTCTGCTCGCCGGCGAAACGCTCGACCAACGGCTGCCAGGCGCTTAACTTGCTGTGCTCGGTCAGGTAGACCTTGTGCACGGCGACGCCCTGCTGGTCGAACACCTGGATGCTGCGTTGGGTGCCCTTGGCGGTTTCCTCGGCGATGGCGAACACGCTGGCCCAACCACCGAGGAACAGGCGCAGGTCGATGTCGGCAGACACCACCAGGCCCATCTGCCCGGATGCGGCAACGCTCACTTCACGGTACAGCCCCTTGCGCTCATGGACGCAATGCTCGTTACGCGTCAGCACCATGACCCGACCGAGTTCGCCAAGCGCCGGCAGCAGCGCGGCCCAATCCGGGCGCAAGCGCTGCGCGTCGATGCCCAGGCGGCTAGCGGTCAACTCGGCCTCGCTGACACCTAGCTGCGCCGCTGCTTCCCGGGCGCGCAGACGGGGTTGCTCATCACGCAGCGTTTGCCAGGCCTGGTAAAGACCAGCAGCCGGGGCTGCCAAGTTATTTGCGGTACTCATCGGGATTTCCTCTCTCACGGGCAGTTACCACCACCGTCGGCGACGCGAACGCGTACCGACACGGCAGTGCAATTTGAGAGAACGATAATCTACCTGAGAATTATTTGCATCAAATGAGTGATCTGGTTAACGTCTTGCGCCGTCGCCAACCAGGCAGTCGCAGAGCTGCCACACATGCACCGGAGTATCACCATGCACGTTCGCCCGCCCCTCGCTCGCCGCTCCTGGCTCGCGCTGCTATTGCTGTGCCCTTCGCTGGCTCTGGCTGAAACACCAGCCGAGCTACCCGCTGTCGAGGTCACTGGAGTGGCGGCCAAGCAACCGCTGCCGACCACGACCCAGACCGACGCCCAGACGCTGGAACGCCGACAGATTCGCAGCTTCGATGACCTGTCGCGCCGTGCCGAGCCGGGACTGAACTACAACCGCAGCAACAACAGCATCAACATCCGTGGTCTGGACCGCGACCGTGTGCTCACCACCCTCGATGGTATTCGCATGCCCTGGCTGAACGACGCCGTGCGCGACGTCAACGGCGGCCCCAACAGCATCGACTTCCAGGGTCTGTCCTCCATCGACGTGGTGCGCGGCGCCAACTCCAGCCAGGTTGGCTCAGGCGCCCTCGGCGGAGCGCTGCAATTGCGTACGCTGAACCCGGACGACCTGCTGGGCGACAAGGACGAGTTCGCCGGAATGATCAAGAACGACTACGACAGCGCCGACCGCAGCTGGGGGCTCAATGCCGCGCTGGCCGGTCGTTTCAACGACACCTCCTGGTTGCTCCAGGCTGGCGGGCGCAAGGGGCACGAGCTCGATAACCAGGGCAACCGTGATGTTCTGGGCAGCCAGCGCACCGAGGCCAACCCCAGTGACACCGATCAGCACAGCCTGCTGCTCAAGGTTCAGCAGAAGCTCGGCGGCGGGCACCGCGTCGGTGTGACCGCCGAACTGTTCGAGCGCACAGAAGACATGGACAGCCGCATCAACCAGGGCACCGCCAACTATCCACGGCACTATGAAACCCGCGAGAGCAACGAGCGCAAGCGCCTGTCCTTCGACCACCAGTACCGTGCCGAGAGCAGCGACAGCCTGCTGGATTGGGCCGACACCATCGTCTACTGGCAGAAGCTGCGTCGCGAAGACGAGGTGGACGCCACTCGCGCCGGAACCCTCGCCGGCCCGTTCGGCCGTAACAACGAAATCGAGAAAACCCAATACGGCATCAACGGCAGCCTGGGCAAGCAACTGGGGCAGCACAACCTGACCCTGGGTGCGGAGTGGAGCCGCATCGAGGCCGAGCAGTACAGCGGCGGCTACGATGCCTGCCCCAGCGTACTGGTACCGCCCTTCCCGCCGCGCCCGGACAGCACGCCCGCCGGCATCTACTTTTCCTGCATCAACCTGCACACCAATCAGGCCGAAATGCCGAAGACGCCGGGCAACCTGTACGGCCTCTACCTGAAAGACGACATCGCCCTCAGCGACACACTGACCCTGACGCCGGGCGTGCGCTATGACCGCTACGAGTACAAACCCAAGAGCGGCACCAGCGGTTACGTGCTGGCCGGCGACAGTGTGATGCTCACCGAAAACAAGGACTCCAACTGGGCCGGCAGCCTGCTGCTGACCTGGCAGGCGCACGAGCTGGCAACCCTCTACGCGCAGTGGGCGCAGGGCTTCAAGGCACCGGACGTCAACGAGCTGTACAGCACCTTCACCAACTCCGGCATGGGCTACGCGCGCGTCGGCAACCCCAACCTCAAGCCCGAGGAAAGCACCGGCTACGAAGTCGGCGCGCGCCTGGGCGACAAGCATCTCGGCGGCTCCGTCAGCCTGTTCGACAACCGTTACAAGAACTTCATCGACAGCATCACCGCCAACGAAGAGGACTACGGCTTCCAGGCCGGAGAATTCCCGACCTTCTTCGAGGTGATGGAGAACCGCGACAAGGTGCGTATCTACGGCGCCGAAGGCACCGCGCACTGGCAGTTCGCACCCTCCTGGCAAGCCTGGAGCTCGGTCGCCTGGGCCGTGGGCAAGGACCGCGAAACCAAACAGCACCTGAACTCGGTCGCCCCGCTGACTGGCACCCTCGGCCTCAGCTACACCCAGCAGCACTATGGTGCGGACCTGATGCTGACCGCCGCCCGCCGTCGCGACAAGGTCGAGAACGACAGCGACTTCAAGGCTCCCGGCTATGGCGTGGTCGACCTCACCGGTTACTGGCAACCGGCAGCGCTGGATGGAGTCCGGCTGCAGGCCGGTCTGTTCAACCTGTTCGACAAGAAGTACTGGAACGCCCTCAACGTGCCCAACATTGGCGGCCGCACCACACCTCAACCGGTCGACTACTACAGCGAGCCCGGGCGCAGCTTCCGCGTATCGGCCTCCTGGCAGTTCTGAGTTCCACTTGGCGCAAGGATGCGCCCTCCTCCTTCTTGCGGGATAATCCGCCCGTCTTGCGGCGCCATGCGCCACCTTCCTCCTGCCGGAGGACGGTCATCCGAGGTCGTCGACCTTCACGCTAACGGGAAACCGCGATGATTCGCTTGTGCGCTCCACAGGAACTGGCCGAGGGTCAGAGCCGGGGCTTCGTGCTCGACCAGTTGAACCTGCTTGCAGTACGCAGGGACGGTCAGGTGCACGCCTATATCAACCGCTGCCCACATCGCGGCATTGCCCTGGAGTGGCGGCCAGACGACTTTCTCGATGACAGCGGCAGCCTGATCCGCTGCGCGACTCACGGCGCGCTGTTTCTGATCGAGAGCGGTGAATGCGTGGCCGGCCCGTGCGAAGGCCAGGCGCTGCAGAGGCTGGCGTGCAAGGAAGACGCGAACGGAATCTGGATTGCGCCGTAGAGCGCGCTGTGCGCACCGCTTTCCCAACGCAGTAACCGGTGCGCACGGCGCACTCTACGTCAGGATTTCCAGCCGGCGAACCAGGGTGATCCCTTCAGGGCTGAGCTCGGCGCCGTAGGCCAGCACCTCCACACCCGCAGCCTTGGCATCACGCAATCCCGCCCCGTAAGTCGGATCGATTTCCTCCGCGGCGCGCACGGCGCGAATGCCGGAGAGGTTCACGCAATACAGCTGCACCGTGCGTACACCGGCACGCGCCAGCGCGGCCAGCTCGCGCAGGTGCTTGGCACCGCGCTGCGTCACTGCATCGGGAAAAGCCGCCACATCGCTGCCATCGAAGCCCAGCGTCACGCTCTTGACCTCTACAAAGGCCGGCCCGTCCGAGTAATCCAGACGAAAATCGGCGCGGCTGTTCTCCACCCCGTAAGCCACCTCGCGCTTGAGCGCGGTAAAGCCAGCCAGTTCGCTGATCACGCCGGCACGCAGCGCTTCTTCCACCAGCGCGTTGGCCCGCGCGGTGTTGATGCAGGCCAGGCGCCCCTGCGGCGTTTCGCTGATTTCCCAACTGCCCGGCAACTTGCGCTTGGGATCGTTGCTGCGGCTGAACCACACCCGACAGCCTTCACTCATGCAGTTGAGCATCGAGCCGGTGTTGGCGCAGTGGATGGTCATCTGCTCGCCGCTGGCCGTCTCGATATCGGCGAGAAAGCGCTTGTAGCGGCGCAACAGCCGCCCTTCCTCCAGCGGCGGATCAAAGCGCATCGGGCTTCCAGCTCTTCAGGCCGCGCGCGATACGCTCGACCGCCTGCTGCAGACGCTCGACGTTCTGCGTATAGGCGAAGCGCACATGGTGCCCAGCCTGGTAACGGCCGAAATCCAGACCCGGGGTGAAGGCCACATGCTCGGTTTCGATGAAGTGCCGGCAGAAAGCGAAGGCGTCGCCGCCAAAGGCGCTGATGTCGGCATATAAATAGAAGGCGCCTTCAGGCGTGGCGGCGATACCGAAGCCCAGCTCACGCAATGCCGGCAGCAGGTAGTCACGGCGACGCTGGAATTCATGACGCCGCTCTTCGAAGATCGCCAGCGTGGCCGGTTCAAAGCAGGCCAGCGCGGCATGCTGGGCCATGCTCGGCGCACTGATATAGAGATTCTGCGCCAGCTTCTCCAACTCAGGCACCGCCGCCTCAGGCGCCACCAACCAACCCAGGCGCCAGCCGGTCATACCGAAATATTTGGAGAAACTATTGAGGACGAAGGCATCGTCGTCCACTTCCAGCACGCTCGGGGCATCGCAGCCGTAGGTCAGGCCGTGGTAGATCTCGTCCACCACCAGATGACCGCCACGCTGTTTGAGGCAGGTCGACAGGGCCGCCAGCTCATCCTTGTGCAGCAAGGTGCCGGTCGGGTTGGCCGGCGACGCGACCAAGGCGCCGACGCTGCCAGAGTCCCAGTGCCGTTCCACCAATTGCGGGGTGAGCTGGTAACGCACGTCCGGGCCGACCGGCACCAGTTGCGCGGCGCCTTCGACCAGGCGCAGGAAATGGCGATTGCACGGGTAGCCCGGGTCGGCCAGCAACCAGTGCTTGCCCGGGTCGACCAACAAGCTGGCGGCCAGCAGCAGTGCGCCGGAGCCACCCGGCGTCACCAGAATGCGCTGCGGATCGATGCTCAGTCGGTAACGCTCGGCATAGAAGCCGGCGATGGCTTCGCGCAGTTGCGGCAGGCCACGGGCGGCGGTGTAGCGGGTGTGCCCGGCGGCCAGCGCGGCCTGACCGGCACGGATGATCGGTTCGGCAGTGGTGAAGTCCGGCTCGCCGATCTCCAGGTGAATCACATCGTGGCCGGCGGCCTGCAACTCGTTGGCACGTGCCAGCAAGGCCATCACGTGGAAGGGTTCGATGGCGCGACTGCGCGCACTGTAGAGCTGAGCCATGGGTCTGTCTTCAGGGTTGCGAGGCGCGGATTCTAGCAGGGCAGCTCAAGGCCACGGCAAGGGCGCCAAAGCGCCGCTACGCTTGCAGAGCAGTCCCTTGCGGATTTCGCTCACACACCGGACAAGGCATAGACAACCGGGAGTAGCGCGCCCCGATTTGATCTGGTAAGTTCGCCGGCTTGCAGTCGCAGGGCCGGACAAACGCCTGGCAATGGAATAACCTGCGCGATGGATTTGAAAGAGTGAGAGGCGTCATCCATGCCCACAAAAGAAAAAGCCAAAAGCACCAGCCAGCTGATTCGTGGTTTCGAGCCTTATCCAGAGAAGAAGGGCGAGGAATACATGAGCGAGCCGATGCGCGCTCACTTCACAGGCATCCTCAATAAGTGGAAGCTGGAGCTGATGCAGGAAGTCGACCGTACCGTGCACCACATGCAGGACGAAGCGGCCAACTTCCCGGATCCGGCCGACCGCGCCAGCCAGGAAGAAGAATTCAGCCTGGAACTGCGTGCCCGCGACCGCGAGCGCAAGCTGATCAAGAAGATCGACGAAACCCTGCAGCTGATCGAAGACAACGATTACGGCTGGTGCGACTCCTGCGGTGTAGAGATCGGCATTCGCCGCCTCGAAGCCCGCCCGACCGCCACGCTGTGCATCGACTGCAAGACGCTGGCGGAAATCAAGGAAAAGCAGGTCGGTTCCTGATCTGACAACGGGGCGCTTAGGCGCCCCGCTCTGTTTCTGGCCCTAGCTCCATGAACACAGCCTATGTCGGGCGCTTCGCCCCCACGCCCAGCGGCTATCTGCACTTCGGCTCGCTGGTCGCCGCTCTCGCCTCCTACCTCGATGCCCGCGCCGCTGGCGGTCGCTGGCTGCTGCGCATGGAAGACCTCGACCCGCCACGGGAAGTGCCCGGCGCTCAGGATGCGATTCTGCGCACGCTGGAAGCCTACGGTTTCGAGTGGGACGGCGAGTTGGTGCGCCAGAGCGAGCGCCACGCCGAATACACAGCGGTGATCGCCCGGCTATTCAGCCAGGGCCTGGCCTACGCCTGCATCTGCTCGCGCAAGCAGCTCGAAGGCCACGCCGGCATTTATCCGGGGTTCTGCCGTAACGCCTGCCACCCTGACCACGAAGCGGCCATCCGCCTGCGCGTGCCAGAGCTGGACTATCACTTCATCGACCGGGTGCAGGGCGAATTTCGCCAGCAGTTGGGCCGTGAGGTCGGCGACTTCGTGATTCGCCGGCGCGACGGCTTGTTCGCCTATCAGCTCGCCGTGGTGCTGGACGATGCCTGGCAAGGTGTTACCGACGTGGTGCGCGGCGCCGACCTGCTCGACTCCACCCCGCGCCAACTCTATCTGCAGGAACTGCTGGGGCTGTCGCAACCGCGTTACCTGCACGTGCCGCTGATCATTCAGCCGGACGGGCACAAGCTAGGCAAGAGCTACCGCTCGCCACCGCTACCCGCCGACCAGGCCGGGCCTCTGCTACTACGCGCCCTGCGCGCGCTGGGGCAACAACCACCCGCCGAATTGCAAGGCGCGGCATCTGCCGAGCTGCTGGCCTGGGGCATCGCCAACTGGGACGCCACACGTATTCCGCGCAGCCGCACCCTGGCCGAAACGCAATTGAGGTAGCGCGCGCCGCGCGCACTGTTGACCACCAAGCGAACCTTGTACGGTCCCGGTGCGCACAGCGCACCCTACGGCAAGCCTCAAGTTTGTGGCTTGAAGCGCGCAGCTTCCTTTACCATCGCGGCATCTTTCGACGAGATGTCACATGTATATCTACCGACTGGTTCTGATCCTGGTAGTGGGGATCTACCTGTTCTCACCGGCCATCATGGACTGGTGGATCGACCCCAATGGCGCCTGGTATCGGCCTTATCTGCTGTGGCTGATCCTGATCGTCGTTACCTTCATCCTTCAGAGCCAACGCGATGCTGACGAGCTTTAGCCTGAGCGAACTGATCCTGATCAGCGCCGGCTATCTGCTGGTGCTGTTCGGCGTCGCCTGGGTCAGTGAACACGGTCTTATCCCCCGCTGGATCATCCGCCATCCACTGACCTACACCCTGTCGCTGGGCGTCTACGCCAGCGCCTGGGCCTTCTATGGCACGGTGGGTCTGGCCTACCAGTACGGTTACGGCTTCCTCGCCAGTTACCTCGGCGTCTCCGGGGCCTTCCTGCTGGCGCCGGTGCTGCTCTACCCGATCCTGCGCATCACCCGCACCTACCAGTTGTCATCACTGGCCGACCTGTTTGCCTTTCGCTTTCGCAGCACCTGGGCCGGCGCACTGACCACGCTGTTCATGCTGATTGGTGTACTGCCGCTGTTGGCCCTGCAGATCCAGGCGGTGGCCGACTCCATCGGCATCCTCAGCCGCGAGCCGCTGCAGGAAAAGGTCGCGCTGAGCTACTGCGGCCTGATCATCCTGTTCACCATCCTGTTCGGCGCGCGCCATATCGCCACCCGCGAGAAGCACGAGGGCCTGGTGTTCGCCATCGCCTTCGAGTCGCTGGTCAAGCTGGTGGCGCTGGGCGTCATTGGCTGGTACGCGCTGTATCAGGTATTCGGCGGCCCACGTGAGCTGGAGCTGTGGCTGGTGCAGAACCAGGCCGCGCTGTCGACCCTGCACACACCGCTGCAGGAAGGCCCGTGGCGCACCCTGCTGCTGGTGTTCTTCGCCTCGGCCATCGTCATGCCGCACATGTACCACATGACCTTCACCGAGAACCTCAATCCGCGCGCGATGGTCAGCGCCAGCTGGGGCCTGCCGCTGTTCCTGTTGCTGATGAGCCTGGCGGTACCACTGATTCTCTGGGCTGGCCTGAAACTTGGCGCCACCACCAACCCCGAATACTTCACCCTGGGCCTGGGGATCGCGGTCAACAGTGAAACCCTGGCGTTACTGGCGTATGTCGGTGGGCTGTCGGCCTCCAGCGGCCTGATCATCGTCTCGACCCTGGCGCTGTCCGGCATGGCGCTGAATCACCTGGTGCTGCCGCTGTACCAGCCCCCAGCCGAAGGCAACATCTACCGCTGGCTGAAGTGGACGCGCCGCGCGCTGATCGCCTTCATCATCATGGCCGGCTACGGCTTCTACCTGCTGCTCGGTGCGCAGCAGGATCTGGCCAACCTGGGCATCGTCGCCTTCGTCGCTACCCTGCAGTTCCTGCCCGGCGTGCTCTCGGTGCTGTATTGGCAGACGGCCAATCGCCGCGGCTTCCTCGCCGGCCTACTGGCCGGCATCAGCGTCTGGGCGCTGACCATGCTATTGCCGCTGCTGGGCAATCTGGAAGGCTTCTACCTGCCGCTGTTCAACGTCATCTATGTGCTAGACGATGCCAGCTGGCACCTCGCAGCCATCGCCTCGCTGGCCGCCAACGTGCTGGTGTTTACCCTGGTATCACTGTTCACCGAAGCCAGCCCCGAGGAGAAGAGCGCCGCCGAAGCCTGCGCAGTCGACAACGTGCGCCGCCCGCAACGGCGCGAACTGGTCGCCGACTCGCCGCAGGACTTCGCCGCGCAACTGGCCAAGCCGCTTGGCGCCAAGACCGCACAGCGCGAGGTGGAACAGGCCCTGCGCGACCTGCACCTGCCCTTCGACGAAAGCCGTCCCTATGCCCTGCGCCGCCTGCGCGACCGCATCGAGGCCAACCTCTCCGGCCTGATGGGGCCGAGCGTGGCGCAGGACATCGTGGAAACCTTCCTGCCCTACAAATCCGGCACCGAGGGCTACGTCACCGAGGACATCCACTTCATCGAAAGCCGCCTGGAGGACTACCAGTCGCGCCTTACCGGCCTGGCCGCCGAACTCGATGCGCTGCGCCGCTACCACCGCCAGACCCTGCAGGAGTTGCCGATGGGGGTGTGCTCGCTGGCCAAGGACCAGGAGATCCTGATGTGGAACCGGGCCATGGAAGAGCTCACCGACATCCCCGCGCAACGCATCGTCGGTTCGCGCCTGAGCACCCTGAGCGAACCCTGGCAGAGCCTGCTGCAGGACTTCATCGAACGCCCCGACCAGCACCTGCATAAACAGCACCTGGCGCTCGATGGTCAGATCCGCTGGCTCAACCTGCACAAGGCTGCCATCAACGAGCCACTGGCGCCCGGTAACAGCGGCCTGGTGCTGCTGGTCGAGGACCAGACCGAAACCCAGATGCTCGAAGACAAACTGGTGCACTCCGAGCGCCTGGCCAGCATCGGCCGTCTCGCTGCGGGCGTCGCTCACGAGATCGGCAACCCGATCACCGGTATCGCCTGCCTGGCGCAAAACCTGCGCGAGGAACGTGAGACCGACGCCGAATTGACCGAAATCAGCGGGCAGATTCTCGAACAGACCAAGCGCGTGTCACGCATCGTCCAGTCGCTGATGAGCTTCGCCCATTCCGGCAGCCACCAGCGCAGCGACGAGCCGGTGTGTCTGGCCGATGTGGCGCAGGACGCCATCGGCCTGCTGTCGCTGAACAAGCGCAACTTCGACATCCAGTTCTACAACCTGTGCGATCCGCAGCACTGGGCCTGCGGCGACCCGCAGCGCCTGGCCCAGGTGCTGATCAACCTGCTGTCCAACGCCCGTGATGCCTCGCCACCCGTCGGCGCCATCCGCGTGCGCAGCGAAGCCAGCGAGCACACCGTGGACCTGATCGTAGAGGACGAGGGTAGCGGCATTCCCAAGGCGATCATCGACCGCCTGTTCGAGCCATTCTTCACCACCAAGGACCCCGGCGAAGGGACGGGCCTGGGCCTCGCACTGGTCTATTCGATCGTGGAAGAGCATTATGGACAGATAACAATCGACAGCCCGGCTGACCCCGAGCGCCAATTGGGCACTCGAATTCGGGTCACCCTACCGAGGCATGTCGAGGCGACGTCCGTAGCGATGTAAACAGCGAGAGAGGCTGCCCATGGCACCTCCGTGACCGTCGAGAGACCGAATTGATGCCACATATTCTTATCGTCGAAGACGAAACCATTATCCGCTCTGCCTTGCGCCGCCTGCTCGAACGCAATCAGTACCAGGTCAGCGAAGCTGGCTCGGTACAGGAAGCCCAGGAGCGCTACAGCATTCCCACCTTCGACCTGATCGTCAGTGACCTGCGCCTGCCTGGCGCACCGGGCACCGAACTGATCAAGCTGGCCGAAGGCACGCCGGTGCTGATCATGACCAGCTACGCCAGCCTGCGCTCGGCGGTGGACTCCATGAAGATGGGCGCAGTCGATTACATCGCCAAGCCCTTCGACCACGACGAGATGCTGCAGGCAGTCGCTCGCATCCTGCGCGACCGCCAGGAAGCCAAGAGCGCACCCGCGCCCGCCACCGGTAGCAGCGCACGCAGTGGCAATGCCGAGAAGGTGGTGGATAACGCCAATGGCGAGATCGGCATCATCGGCTCCTGCGCCGCCATGCAGGAGCTCTACAGCAAGATTCGCAAGGTAGCCCCCACCGACTCCAATGTGCTGGTGCAGGGTGAGTCCGGCACGGGCAAGGAGCTGGTCGCACGCGCCCTGCACAACCTGTCCAAGCGCGCCAAGGCACCGCTGATTTCGGTGAACTGCGCCGCCATTCCGGAAACCCTGATCGAGTCCGAGCTGTTCGGCCACGAAAAAGGCGCCTTCACCGGCGCCAGCGCCGGGCGCGCTGGTCTGGTGGAAGCGGCCGACGGTGGCACGCTGTTCCTCGACGAGATTGGCGAACTGCCGCTGGAAGCTCAGGCACGCCTGCTGCGCGTGCTGCAGGAAGGCGAGATTCGCCGGGTCGGCTCGGTGCAGTCACAGAAAGTGGACGTGCGCCTGATCGCCGCCACTCACCGCGACCTGAAGACCCTGGCCAAGACCGGCCAATTCCGTGAAGACCTCTATTACCGCCTGCACGTCATCGCCCTCAAGCTGCCGGCGCTGCGCGAGCGCGGTAGCGACGTGATAGAGATCGCCCAGGCATTCCTGGTGCGCCAGTACACCCGCATGGGCCGCGAGCCGTTGCGTTTCGCTCATGATGCCGAGCAAGCGATCCGCCACTACCCATGGCCGGGTAACGTGCGCGAACTGGAAAACGCCATCGAGCGCGCAGTGATTCTCTGTGAAGGTGCGGAAATTTGTGCCGACCTGCTGGGCATCGATATCGAGCTGGACGACCTGGATGACGAGGACTTCAGCCTGCCGGCTGTGGCCGGGCAGAGCAGTGGCAACAGCCACGAGCCGACCGAGGATCTGTCACTGGAAGATTACTTCCAGCACTTCGTCCTCGAACACCAGGATCACATGACCGAGACCGAGCTGGCGCGTAAGCTGGGCATCAGCCGCAAGTGCCTGTGGGAGCGCCGTCAGCGCCTGGGCATTCCACGGCGTAAAACCGGTGTAACCAGCAGCCCTTGACTTAACGCCTAGGTGACAACCTGTCTGCGCCGGGGTTCCACAGGTTGTTACCTTTTCAATATCTCGTAACAAAGACCGGGTCTATCGGTAACGAAAATCCGGCTTCCCCTCCCCCACCCAACACCCCAATCCGCCGCAAGCCCTTGATTTACAAGGAATCACAAAAACTGGCACGGCATCTGCTTTATCTCTGGCACAACAACAATAACAAGCAATGCCCTACACAATAAGAACAAGACGTAACGACTCCAGCACAACAAGAACAACAAGGCACGGAGGCGCAGCTAACTGATTCTTTTGGAGAGGAGTTGCCGCGAGGGGTTCGCCCCAGCGACCAGGCTGAGAACAATAAAACTGCTTCAAGGCAGCGCCAGAACTGGTTGATTAAGGCAGCATCAGCGTCCAAAGAAATCCGTTTGCTATTGGCTCCCCTCTCTGGGGAGCACCCGGTAAGCCACGGCAAGCCGGGAAGGGCCAAACAACAAAAACAACAGGCCCTCAATAACAATAAAAACAGAGCACGCACCAATTTTGGGGGGGAGCTTCAGCTCCCCCAGTAGCTTCCGGTCCTCAGATCCCCGCCTGCCGCCCCTCTACACACCTTCCCCCTACACGATGCTAGAATCCGCAGCAATCATGCGGTCATCGTTTCGCATGCAGTTGAAAAACCTTGCCAAAGCAAACTGCTTTTAACGCCGTGATGCCCACGCAATTCGATTTTCAAGCGCATGCGCAGCAGGCCGACCACTACTCCAAACAGTGCATCCCATGCTGAAAAAGCTGTTCAAATCTTTCCACTCACCTCTGCGCCGTGCCCCACGCCCACGCAGCACTCCCGAAGTGCTGAGCAGCAGCCAACATCCGCTCAAGCGTAACGAGATCAGCCGTCACGCCATAAGCGTGGTCGAGCGCCTGCAGAAGGCTGGCTACCAGGCCTATCTGGTCGGTGGTTGCGTCCGCGACCTGCTGCTGGATATTGACCCCAAGGATTTCGACGTCGCCACCAGCGCCACGCCTGAGCAGGTACGTGCCGAATTCCGTAACGCCCGGGTGATCGGCCGCCGCTTCAAGCTGGTTCACGTGCATTTCGGCCGCGAGATCATCGAAGTCGCTACCTTCCGCGCCAACCACCCACAAGGCGAGGAAGAGGAAAACAGCAACCAGGCGGCACGCAACGAAAGCGGCCGCATCCTGCGCGACAACGTCTACGGCACCCTCGAAGACGATGCACAGCGCCGCGACTTCACCATCAACGCGCTGTACTACGATCCAACCCAGGAGCACATCCTCGACTACGCCCGCGGCATGCACGATGTGCGCAACCACCAGGTACGCCTGATCGGCGACCCGGAGCAGCGTTACCTGGAAGACCCGGTGCGCATGCTGCGTGCGGTACGTTTCGCCGCCAAGCTGGATTTCGATATCGAGAAGCACAGCGCCGCGCCGATTCGCCGTCTGGCGCCGATGCTGCGCGACATTCCCTCGGCGCGCCTGTTCGACGAAGTGCTCAAGCTGTTCCTCGCCGGTTACGCCGAATACACCTTCGACCTGCTGCTCGAGCACGACCTGTTCGCCCAACTGTTCCCGGCCAGCGGCGCAGCGCTCAAGCAGAACCCGCAGTACACCGAGAAGCTGATTCGCCAGGCGCTGATCAACACCGACGACCGCATCCACGATGGCAAATCGGTCACGCCGGCCTTCCTCTTCGCCGCACTGTTGTGGCCTGCCCTCCCGGCCCGCGTACTGCAGTTGCAAAGCAAAGGCATGCCGCCGATTCCGGCCATGCAGGAAGCCGCCCACGAACTGATCGCCGAGCAATGCCAGCGCATTGCCGTGCCCAAGCGTTTCACCATCCCGATTCGCGAAATCTGGGACATGCAGGAGCGCCTGCCGCGACGCAGTGGCAAGCGTGCCGATCTGCTGCTGGAGAACCCGCGTTTCCGCGCAGGCTATGACTTCCTCCTGCTGCGCGAACTGGCCGGGGAGGACACTGGAGGCCTGGGCGAATGGTGGACGGACTATCAAGACGCTAACGACAGTGAGCGCCGACAGATGATTCGCGACCTCGCAGGCAAAGGCGAAAGCACCGGCGCCGCGCCGCGCAAACGTCGCCGCAGCAACAACAATCGGCGTAAGCGCAGCGACGAAGCCGGCGGCGAATGATGGAGCGGGTTTACATCGGCCTCGGCAGCAACCTGGCCGAGCCGCTGCAACAGCTGCGCGCGGCCTTGCATGCTATCGCCCAGTTGCCACACAGCCGCTTGCAGGCGCATTCGTCGTTCTACATCAGCGACCCACTGGGTCCGGCGGATCAGCCGCGTTACGTCAACGCCGTGGCAGCGCTGGATACCGCACTGGAGCCCTGGCAGTTGCTCGACGCGCTGCAACGCATCGAACAGGAACAGGGTCGCGTGCGCAAGGCCGAACGCTGGGGACCGCGCACACTGGACCTGGATATCCTGCTGTTCGGTAAGCGCCTGATCGACGACGAGCGCCTGACCGTGCCGCACTACCACATGCACGCGCGTCCTTTCGTGCTCTACCCGCTGGCCGAGCTAGCCGCAGAGCTGCAGTTGCCGGACGGCCGCAGCCTCAATGCATTGCTCGAAGCCTGCCCCTTCACCGGCCTGGAGCGCCTGCCGGAGTGACGTCCGAGCAAGCGCCAGCCACCTTCACCTTGTTCTGCGCCTGCTACCCGCCGCAAGCCCGCGCCAGCTCTAGCTCGGCCGTTCGCCACGGACATTGGCGGTAACGCCAGTAACAGAGCGGTAACACCTGCAATTGACTTCACGCCCCCCCATCAGGACTATAGGCGTCCCGTCGCCCAGCGCCGGGCGCACCTTTGATGCCAATCCAGGCCGGATTGCAGCCAGATAGAAGCGGTATACCGAGCCTGAGCGAGGACCTTTGAAATGCCTGACGTTACCCTGACCACCCTGCAGAGCCTCAAGCAGAACGGTGAAAAGATCGCCATGCTGACCTGCTATGACGCCACCTACGCCCATGCGGCCTGCCAGGCGGGTGTCGACGTGTTGCTGGTCGGCGACTCCCTGGGCATGGTCCTGCAGGGCCACGACAGCACCCTGCCGGTCAGCGTCGAGGAAATGGCCTACCACACCGCCTGCGTCAAACGCGGCAACCAGGGAGCACTGATCGTCACCGATCTGCCGTTCATGGCCTATGCCACCACCGAGCAGGCTCTGCACAACAGCGCCAAGCTGATGCAGGCCGGCGCGCACATGGTCAAACTGGAAGGTGCTGGCTGGCTGGCCGAGCCGATCCGTCTGCTGGCCGAGCGCGGCGTACCGGTGTGCGCGCATCTGGGCCTGACCCCACAAGCGGTGAACATTCTCGGCGGCTACAAGGTTCAGGGCCGCCAGGAAGCGCAGGCACGGCAGATGCGTGCCGACGCCATGGCACTGGAACAGGCCGGTGCGGCCATGCTGCTGCTCGAATGCGTACCGAGCGAGTTGGCCGCGGAAATCACCCAGGCGGTGAAGGTTCCGGTGATCGGTATTGGCGCAGGCAGCGCCACCGATGGCCAGGTGCTGGTCAAGCACGACATGCTCGGGCTGTCGCTGTCCGGTCGTTCGCCGAAGTTCGTGCGTAACTTCATGGAGGGCCAGAGCAGCATTCAGGGCGCCTTCAGCGCTTACGTACAGGCCGTCAAAGACGGCAGCTTCCCGGCTGCCGAACATGGGTTTTCCGCATGACCACGGTGAAGACCCTGCGCGAGCTGCGCGCAGCCATCGCTCAGGCACGAGCCGAGGGCAAGCAAATCGGTTTCGTGCCGACCATGGGCAATCTGCACGCGGGCCACGTCTCGCTGGTACAGATCGCCGCCCAACGCGCCGACTTCGTGGTTGCCAGCATCTTCGTCAACCCACTGCAGTTCGGCGCCGGTGAGGATCTGGACACCTATCCGCGCACCCTCGCCGCCGACCAGGAGAAACTGCTGGCGGCCGGCTGCCACCTGCTGTTTCACCCCGATGTCGCGGAAATCTACCCGCACGGCATGAGTAACCAGGCCCGCGTCATCGTTCCCGGTGTTTCCGAAGGCCTCTGCGGCGCCAGTCGTCCGGGGCATTTCGAGGGCGTCGCGACGGTGGTGACCAAGCTGTTCAACATGGTCCAGCCTGATCTGGCCGTGTTCGGCGAGAAGGACTATCAGCAACTGGCAGTGATCCGCGCACTGGTGCAGGACCTGAACATGCCGATCCAGATTATCGGTGCGCCAACTCAACGCGCCGAGGACGGCCTTGCGCTGTCCTCGCGCAACGGCTACCTCAGCGAGGAGCAACGCGCCGCCGCCCCCGCGCTGTATCGAGGCCTGCAAGCGATCGCCGAAGAGCTGCAGCGTGGCGCTCGCGATTACGCACGGCTTATCGACAGTGCCCAGGCGCAGCAACGTGGTGCTGGCTTCATCCCCGATTACCTGGAGATCCGTAACGCGGTGAACCTGCGCCCGGCCCAGCTCGACGATCATCACCTGGTGGTGCTGACTGCTGCACAGCTGGGTAGCACCCGCCTGATCGATAATCTGGTGGTTGAACTGCCACGCCAGTAGCTGCCCGCAAAGGCAGCCGGTTACACTCTCAAAGGCCCGGATCGATCCGGGCCTTTTGCTTTTGTGGACCAGGAGCTCCGATGGCCTATTACCAGCAGCCTCAAGACGTCACCACCCTGCCCGCCTGGCAGGCCCTGCAGCAGCATCGCGCCGAGATGGCCGGTTTCAGCATGCGCGAAGCCTTCGCTGCAGACGCACGGCGCTACCAGCGCTTTTCCCTCGACAGCTGCGGGCTGCTGCTGGATTACTCGAAGAACCTGATCGATGAGCACGGCCTCGATCTGCTGATTCAACTGGCCGAGCAGGCCGGTCTGCAGGAGTCCATCGCCAGCCTGTACCACGGCGAACAGGTCAACGCTTCGGAAGGCCGCGCCGCGCTGCATACCGCCCTGCGCAGCCCGATTGGCCGCCGCCTGCTGGTCGACGGCCATGACATCATTCCCGAGGTCCATCGCGTCCTGAACCAGGTCACCGAGCTGGTCAGTCGCATTCACAGTGGCCTGTGGCGCGGCTACAGCGAAAAACCGATCAAGGAAGTGGTCAACATCGGCATTGGCGGCTCCTTCCTCGGCCCGCAACTGGTTTCCGAGGCCCTGCGCCCATTCACCCAGCGTGGCGTGCGCTGCCACTACCTGGCCAATATCGACGGCAGCGAATTCCGCGAACTGACCGCCCGCCTCAACCCGGAAACTACCCTGTTCATCGTTTCCAGCAAGTCCTTCGGCACCCTGGAAACCCTGAAGAATACCCTGGCCGCGCGCGACTGGTACCTGGCCATGGGCGGCCCGGAAGAAGAGCTGCACCGTCACTTCATCGCCGTAACCAGCAACCGCAAGGCTGCCATCGAGTTCGGCATCGGCGAAGAGAACATCTTCCCCATGTGGGACTGGGTCGGCGGCCGCTACTCGTTGTGGTCGGCCATTGGCCTGCCCATCGCCCTGGCCATCGGCGTGTCCAACTTCAAGGAACTGCTGGCCGGTGCCTACGCCATGGACCAGCACTTCACCCAGGCGCCATTGGCCGAGAACATGCCGGTGCTGATGGCCCTGCTGGGCATCTGGTACACCAATTTCTGGGACGCGCAGAGCCACGCCATCCTGCCCTACGACCATTACCTGCGTAACTTCACCAAACACCTGCAGCAGTTGGACATGGAGTCCAACGGCAAGAGCGTGCGCCAGGATGGCAGCGCGCTGGACATCGCCACGGGGCCGATCATCTGGGGCGGTGTCGGCTGCAACGGCCAGCATGCTTACCACCAGTTGCTGCACCAGGGCCGCCTGCTGGTACCGGCGGACTTCATCGTTCCGGTCAACAGCTACAACCCGCTGTCAGACCATCACCAGTGGTTGTTCGCCAACTGCCTGTCGCAGGCCCAGGCGCTGATGCAGGGCAAGACGCGTGAGGAGGCCGAGGCCGAACTGCGCGCCAAAGGCATGGCCGAGGCCGACGTGCAGCGCCTGGCGCCGCACAAGGTGATCCCCGGCAATCGCCCGAGCAACATCCTGGTGATGAACCGCATCGCACCATTCGAGCTGGGCGCGCTGGTTGCCCTTTACGAGCACAAGGTCTTCGTGCAGAGCGCCATCTGGGGCATCAATGCCTTCGACCAGTGGGGCGTGGAGCTGGGCAAGGAGATGGGCAAGGAAGTGTATCAGCGCCTGACCGGCCAGCTCGATGGCAGTGCATCGGATGCATCGACCCAGGGCCTGATCGCTCATTTCCGCGAACATCATCGCGGCTGATGTACGCGTCTGACGCTGCCCGGGGCCAAGCGCCGGGCAGTGTTCACGGCGCGCAGCCGCTCTTGCGTCGAATATCGCCCCTTGAACCAAGCGCCTGCTTGGGTGCACCCTTGTGATTGTTGCGGACAAACAATTACAAGGAGCCCGCCATGTTCGAGATCACCCGCCACCCCGTGGCCGACGCGGTACGTCAGCGCGCACACCTGGATAACGATGCTTATCTGCGCCTGTATCAACAGTCCGTCGAGCAACCCGAGACCTTCTGGGGCGAGCAGGCCAAGACCTTTCTGGACTGGTTCAAACCCTGGGACAAGGTGCATACCAGCGACCTGAAACAGGGCCACGCCGAATGGTTCAAGGGCGGCCAACTCAACGTCGCTTATAACTGCATCGACCGCCACCTGGAAAAGCGCGGCGAACAGATCGCCATCATCTGGGAAGGTGACAACCCGGCCGAGTCGGCACACATCACCTACAACAAGCTGCACCACAACGTCAGCCGACTGGCCAACGTGCTCAAGGGGCGTGGCGTGAAGAAAGGCGACCGGGTGTGCATCTACATGCCGATGATTCCCGAAGCAGCCTACGCCATGCTCGCCTGCACGCGTATCGGTGCGGTGCATTCGGTGGTGTTCGGCGGTTTCTCTCCCGATGCCCTGCGCGACCGCATCCTCGATGCCGACTGCCGTGCAGTGATCACCGCCGACGAAGGCGTGCGCGGCGGCAAGTACATCCCCTTGAAGGCCAACGTCGACAAGGCCCTGCAAAGCTGCCCGGACGTCTCCACCGTGGTGGTAGTCGAACGCACTCAGGGCGATATCGCCTGGGTGGAAGGTCGTGACCTCTGGTACCACCAGGCGCTGAAGGGGGTCGATGCCGACTGCCCGGCCGAGCCGATGGACGCCGAGGATCCGCTGTTCATTCTCTACACCTCGGGCTCGACCGGGAAACCCAAGGGTGTACTGCACACCACTGGCGGCTACCTGCTCGGCGCGGCGATGACGCACAAGTACGTGTTCGACTACCACGAGGGCGACATCTATTGGTGCACCGCCGATGTCGGCTGGGTTACCGGGCACAGCTACATCGTCTACGGCCCACTGGCCAACGCTGCCACCACACTGATGTTCGAAGGCGTGCCCAACTACCCGGACGCTTCGCGCTTCTGGCAGGTAATCGACAAGCACCAGGTCAACACCTTCTATACCGCGCCCACTGCCCTGCGCGCGCTCATGCGCGAGGGTCAAGCCCCGGTCAAGAGCACGTCGCGTAGCAGCCTGCGCCTGCTCGGCACGGTGGGCGAGCCGATCAACCCGGAAGCCTGGGAGTGGTACTTTCATGTGGTGGGCGATAGCCGCTGCCCCATCGTCGACACTTGGTGGCAGACCGAAACAGGCTCCATCCTGATCACTCCGCTGCCTGGTGCTACCGACCTCAAGCCCGGCTCGGCCACCCGTCCGTTCTTCGGCGTACAACCGGTGCTGCTCGACGAACAGGGCAAGGAGATCGACGGCCCCGGCAGCGGCGTACTGGCCATCAAGGCGAGTTGGCCGAGCCAGATCCGCAGCGTCTACGGCGATCATCAACGCATGATCGATACCTACTTCAAGCCTTACCCCGGCTACTACTTCACCGGTGACGGCGCACGCCGCGACGAGGAAGGCTACTACTGGATCACCGGCCGTGTGGATGACGTGATCAACGTCTCCGGCCACCGCATCGGTACCGCCGAAGTGGAGAGCGCGCTGGTGCTGCACGATGCAGTGGCCGAAGCGGCAGTGGTCGGCTACCCGCACGATGTGAAGGGCCAGGGCATCTATGCCTACGTCACCCTGATGAATGGCCAGGAGCCTTCCGACGAGCTGAAGAAGGATCTGCTGACCCTGGTCGGCAAGGAGATCGGCAGCTTCGCCAAGCCGGAACTGGTCCAGTGGGCACCGGGCCTGCCCAAGACCCGATCGGGCAAGATCATGCGCCGCATCCTGCGCAAGATCGCCTGCAACGAGCTGGAGAACATGGGCGACACCTCGACCCTGGCCGACCCCGGCGTGGTCGACAGCCTGATCGATCAGCGCCTCAACCGCTGAGCCTCGCGCCCGGCCTGAAAGGGCCGGGCGCATCTTGTCTTGTGCCTGCCAAGCGCCGACACTACGCGCCATGGAAAGCCTACGTCGTCAGATCGAAAAACAGGTGCACAGCCTCACCGGCGCCTCGCTGGGCGTGCTCGACCTCGATCAGCCGCACGGTGATGCCGGTCTGTTCGGCCCCGAGTCGATGGTCTGGAAAGTCCACGCTGACTTCACCGCGATGATGGTCGGCGGCATCTCCGCCCTGCTCCTGCAGATGCTCCACCCGCTGGCCTTGGCCGGGGTGTGGGATCACTCTACCTTTCGCCAGGACATGCTCGGCCGCCTGCGCCGCACCAGCCTGTTCATCGCCGGCACCACCTATGGCGGCCTGCACGATGCCGAACAGTTGCTCGACAAGGTGCGCCGCATCCACCTGCAGGTAACCGGCAACGCGCCGGACGGTCGCCCCTATGCCGCCAGCGATCCCGAGCTGCTGACCTGGGTGCATGTCTCCGAGGCCAGCCAGTTTCTCACCGGCTACCTGCGCTACGTCGACCCGCAACTGCCGGTGGCCGAACAGGATCGTTACTACCGCGAAGTGGCATTGATCGCCGAACGCCTCGGCGTGCAGGACGTGCCTAAATCGCGCCAGACCATCAGCGACTACCTCCAGCGTATGCGCCCGCAATTGCTGTGTGACGCGCGAACACGCGAAGTGGTGCGACTGCTGTATGCCGCACCGATGCCCAATATTCTCGCCAAACCCTTCGGCAATCTGATGATGCAGGCCGGTGTAGACCTGCTGCCGGACTGGGCCAGCGACCTGCTCGGCGAACACCAGGCGCCCTGGCGCCGTCCGCTGATTCGCAGCAGCGTGCAACGCACCGCCACGCTGCTGCGCTGGGCGATTCGTAACAGCGCAGCACAGCGCGCCCACCGTCGTTTAGCGCCGCGCCTGTAGGCCACCGTCCCACGTCCATCCCCCGCGGCTTTTCTTGATAAACTTGCGCCTCCCTTTCTCCGAGACGCCGCGCATGCCTTCTCTTGACCAGGCGCTGCGCGCCGCCCTCGCTGCTCGCGAAAACCTCCTCGCAGACCTGCACGCCCAGGGCACCGACTGCTACCGACTGTTCCACGGGAGCCAGGAAGGCGCGCCTGGCCTGACCGTCGACCGCTACGGCCCGCAGTTGCTGGTACAGAGTTTTCATCAACCACTTGAGGCCGGCGAGCTACACAGCATCGTCGGCAACGTCGAAGCGCATCTGGGACAGCCGCTGCTCCTGGTCTACAACGACCGCTCCAAGGGCAATTCGCGGATCGATCGCGACCCAACCCTGTTCCAGGCCGATGAGGCAGCGCTGGAGGATATGGTCGGCCGCGAGTGGGGACTGCGTTACCGCGTACGCGGCCGGCATGCCGGACAGGACCCGCTGCTGTTTCTCGACCTGCGCAACGCCCGCGGCTGGGTCAAGGCCAACAGCGCCGACAAGTCCGTGCTCAACCTGTTCGCCTACACCTGCGGCGTCGGTCTGTGCGCCGCGGCGGGTGGCGCACGTGAGGTGACCAACCTCGACTTCGCCCAGGGTAACCTCGCAGTGGGCCGCGAAAACGGTGCGCTCAACCCCGAGTTGCCCGCCATGCAGTTCATCCAGTCCGATTACTTCCCGGCGATTCGTCAGTTGGCCGATCTACCGATCAGCAGCCGACGCGGGCAAAAACTGCCGAGTTACCCGCGCCTGCAACCGCGTCAGTTCGATCTTGTGTTCCTCGACCCGCCTGCCTGGGCCAAGAGCACCTTCGGTACGGTCGATCTGCTGCGTGATTACCAGAGCCTGCTCAAGCCAGCTCTGCTGGCCACTGCCGAAGGCGGCACCCTGGTGTGCTGCAACAACCTGGCAAAAGTGGAGATGAGCGACTGGCGCGCCCAGGTGCTGCGCTGCGCCGAGAAACTCGGCCGCCCAGTCCAGGATTGCCAGGTCATCGTCCCAGCATCCGACTTCCCTTCGCATGATGCCAAACCGCCGCTGAAAACCCTGATCCTGCACCTCTGAACCGGGACTTACGCGCAATCTGACTGCAGCGATAACGACCGGAACCGAACCGCCGTGCCATACTCCAAGTCGTCTCCTCGTCTGGATAGATGACGCCAAGCCATGCCCAAAGGACTGAAGCGCGCGCTAAGCGCACTGTTGATCACCGTTTTCCTCTACAGCCTGATCGGCTTTCTGATTCTGCCGGGCATCGCCCTGCGTGTCGCCAATCAGCAGTTGGCGCAGTACGCCACGCTGCCCGCCTCGCTGCAGCGCGTGCAGCTCAACCCCTTCACACTCGAGCTGAGCCTCTGGGGCCTGCGTATCGGCGAGAGTGGCCAGGAGCAAGTGAGCTTCCAGCGCCTCTACGCTAACTTGCAAAGTGACAGCCTGTGGAGCGGTGCCTTGCACCTGAGTGGCGTCGAGCTGGACGGTGCGCGCACTGAAATACTCTTCGCCAAAGACGGTACGCTCAATCTCACCCAGTTGTTCCATCTGCCGGAAAGTCAGGCGGAACCCAAGACAGAGAGCAGCGAGCCTTTCCCGCTGCGCATCGACAGCATTCGTCTGCGCGAGAAGTCTCTGCGCTTTCAGGACCTGCGCCCGAGCGAGGCCGTGGAATTCGCCTATGACGCGCTCGATCTGGAATTGCACAACCTCAGCACCCTGGCCGGCGATAACGCCGAAATGACCATGACCGCCAGCGGCCCGCACGGCTCGCAGATCGACTGGCGCGGCCAGGTCAGCCTGACGCCCATCACCTCCAGCGGTAGTCTGAGCGTCAGCGATGGCCGCCTGAGCACCTTCTGGCCTTACGTGCGGGATGCCTTGCCGTTGGTGCTGAAAGAAGGCCAGGTCGACCTCAGCAGCGACTATCGCCTCGACCTCTCCAGCGGTACCGAGCTGCAACTGAGCAAGGTCAAGGTGCAGTTGGCCCCCTTCGCCATCGACGATCCGCAAGGCAAACCGCTGGTACGCCTGCAACGCCTGGATATCGACAACACCAGCCTCGACCTGGCCAAGCAGCAGGTGGTGATCGGCCAGGTGCGTAGCCAGGGCCTCGAAGCCTGGGCGGCGCGCGAAGCCGACGGCCAGCTGGATTGGCAGAAGCTGTTCGCCAAACCCGAAAGCGCCAAGAGCGAAACTGCCGAGCCGACGTCGCAAGCCGGCGATAGCAAGCCCTGGCAAGTGCTGCTGCAAGATGTGCAGCTACGCGACTACAAGGCTCACTTGGCCGACCGCGTGCCGCAGCAAGAAGTGGCGGTGGAGGTCGGCCCACTGAACCTGGATCTGAAGAATTTCGACAGCCTGGGCGACAAACCTTTCGACCTCAGGCTCGATAGCGGCCTCGGCAAACAGGGCAAGCTGCAGGCAGCCGGCAACGTACAACTGAGCCCGACCAGCGCTCAACTCAAGGTCGCCACGCAGGACATCGACCTGCGCGTGGCACAAGCCTACCTGAGCCCATTCATTCACCTGGAACTGCGCAGTGGCCTGCTCGGCAGCGACCTCGACGTGCAACTCAAGAGCACCGAACCGCTGGCACTCAGCGTCACCGGCAACGCCAAGGTCGATCAGCTGCATACCCTGGATACTCTGCGCGAACGCGATTTCGTGCGCTGGAAGCAATTACGGGTGGGTGGTCTCGACTATCGTCACGGCGAAAGCCTGGCCATCGAGCGCGTCGAGTTGGATCAGCCCTATGCACGTTTCGTGATAAACGAGGACCTGACCACCAACGTCAGCGAGCTGATCGTGCCGCAACCGGCGACGCCGAACGAGAGCAAGGCCGATGCGGGCAAACCACTGGCGATCCGCATCGGCGGCGTAGCCATCAACGATGGTTCGGCCAACTTCGCCGACTTCAGCCTGACCCCCAGCTTCGCCACTGCCGTTCAGCAAATGAACGGGCGCATCGGTGTACTCGACAACCAGAAGCCGCAAGCCGCCAGCGTCGATATCCAGGGCAAGGTCGACCGCTACGCGCCAATGAGCATCAAAGGCAAGCTGACGCCGTTCGATCCGCTCAACAGCCTGGATATCGCCACCAGCTTCAAGAACGTCGAACTGACCACCATCACCCCCTATTCCGGCAAGTTCGCCGGCTATCGCATCCGCAAGGGTCGCCTCAACCTCGACCTGCACTACCGCATCGAGAAAGGCCAGCTCAATGCCGAGAACAAGGTGCTGGTGGAGAACCTGCAACTGGGCGAGCGTGTCGACAGCCCGGATGCTGTCGACCTGCCGATTCGCCTGGCAGTGGCCCTGCTCAAGGACACCCAGGGGCGCATCGCCATCGAGTTGCCGGTACAGGGAGACCTGAACAATCCGCAGTTCAGCGTCATGCCCATCGTCTGGCAAACCTTGCGCAATCTGGTGTTGCGCGCGGCCCAGGCGCCATTCAAGTTCATCGCCGGCCTGGTCGGCGGCAGCAACGTCGACCTCAGTACCGTGCCGTTCGCTGCGGGCTCTGCAGAGCTGGAGGGAGACGCACGCCAGGCCCTGGACACCCTGGCCAAAGCGCTCGAGGAACGCCCGAACCTGCGCCTGGAGGTCGAAGGTCAGGCCGCACAGCGTGCCGACGGCCCGCTGCTGGCCGAACAGCGTCTGCAACGCGAGTTTCGCGAAGGCTGGTACAAGGTGCTACAACGCCGTGGTGACAAAGTACCGGCCAGCCCCGATGAACTGACGGTCGCGGAAGATGAACAAGCCGCCCTGCTCGAAGGTATTTATCGCACCCGGCTCAAGCAGCAGCCGCCAGCCGAGTGGGCCGAGCTGGACAAAGAACAACGCCAGCAGAACATGCGCAAGGCAGTATTGGACTCCTGGGCTCAAAGCAAGTTGTTGCTGCGTCAGCTGGCTCAGCAACGCGCTGCAACGATCAAGGATTATCTGGTTGAACAAGGTGGGTTGTACGATGAACGTGTCTACCTGATCGATGCCAACCTGGGTGAGCCCGAAGCCGACGGCCGCGTGCTCACCACCCTGCACCTGGACAGCCAATGATCATGCGCAGCTTATCCATCATCACGTTCACCGCCCTGGTTACCGGCCTGAACAGTACCAACGCGCAGGCCGACACGCTGCGTTGCGGCAGCGCCCTGGTCAACCTGGGCGACCGCCCGTTCGAGGTCGAGCGTAAATGTGGCGCGCCAGTGCACCGTGACCCAGTCGGCTACACCCTGGGCTCCTATGACCGTCGTGAGTACATGATCGAGGAATGGGTATACGGCCCGAGCAACGGCATGCTCAGCATCCTGCGTTTCGAGGGTAACCGTCTGACCGTCATTGAACGCCGGCGCGAACGCTGAGCAGGAGGTTCTCATGCGCAAATTCAGCTGTCTGCTCACCCTGCTCTGCCTGCCCCTGATGGCCGAGGCGTCCTCCACCTATCGCTGCGGTAGCGCCCTGGTCAGCAAGACAGCGCCCACTGCAGAGGTGCTGAACAAATGTGGCGAGCCTTCCAGCCGCGACTTTGTCGGCTACAAGGAAGTGGTCGACAGCTATGGTTTTCGTAATGAGGTGAGTGTCGAGGAGTGGATCTACGGCCCGAAAAGCGGCATGTACCACTTTCTCCGCTTCGAGGGCGGCCGCCTGACCGAGGTCCGCAGCAAGCGCGGTAGCTGATCGAACCCTGCATGCCGGGTGCACCTGCCTGACGCATTTCTAGTGCTCAGCACAAAAATCGAGGCCCCGTCGGTTACACCGACGGGGCCTTCGCGCATCCATGCTTTCGCTATCCGTGCAGATCAGGCGTCCTGCCTGCAGCCATCCGTGCTGCTGAGACATCCGTTTCCATAGCTGTCCGTGCTTAATCGGCATCCTTACCAGATAATCCCTACTTAGAGCTTGTCGCTGAAATCGCGCAGCTCTTGCTGGGCCTTTTCCTTGGTCCAGCCGTAACGTTCTTGCAGCCTGCCAGCCAGGTATTCGCTGTGGCCCTCGGCGACGTCCAGGTCGTCATCGGTCAGGTTGCCCCAACGCTCCTTCATACGACCGCTGAGCTGCTTCCATTTGCCTTTGATGATGTCGCTATTCATGGTCATTCTCCCAGTGACAGAAGGTGGGGGCCGGGCGCTAGCCCGGCCGGCCCGGCTATCAGTCAGCGGTTTTCAGGGCATCAGCGGACACGTCACGCACACCCTCGATTTCCTTGGTCTTGGCGATAGCCAGATCACGCTCGGCGTCGGTAGCGACCACGCCGGACAGGGAAACTACGCCCTGGTTGGTCTCGACCTTGATGTCCAGCGCGCTGAGGTTCGAGTCAGCAACGAAGGTGGATTTCACTTTGCTGGTGATCCAAGTGTCGGATACCGCCTGCTCGGCTTTATCCACAGTGTCACTGGCTGCAAGCATGGTCGGCTCAGCGGCGAAGGCTGCGGAGGCCAGAGACATGCTCAGCACGGCAGCGGTCAGGGTAGTAGCGGCAAAACGGTTGATTGGCTGTTTCATGATTCGACTCCTGTACATTCCAGACAATCTGCAAACCAACTCCTGGCTGCAGGTTCACTAGTACTATTGCAGGGCCTGTGCCAGGTTTTAAAATAAAAAAAATCCTTTAAAAACAATAACTTAAATAAAATCACCATTACACTTTTGATTGCATTTCGCCGAATCGCATAAAAGACCTCGGGCAATTTGCATGAACATGGCACCAAGCCACTACCGGCGCGTATCTAAAGCAATATGGAGCAGCCCCCCCCCGGTGTCAGGATAGTTGTCGCCTGATCGGATTCACCCAAACTGAACCCCGGGGGCGGAAAGAGCCATGCAATGCCGCGTTACTCTGCTGAACGAAAAGCTGCCCTGCTGAAGAAGCTGCTGCCACCGATCAACCTGTCCGTGGCTGAGGTCGCCCGCCAGGAAGGCGTCTCCAAGATGACCCTGTATGCTTGGCGCAAACAGGCCAAGGCTGAAGGAGCCCCCGTGCCAGGAGACAAGAAACTGCCCGATGACTGGTCGGCCGAGGCCAAGTTCGCCGTCGTGCTGGAAACCGCTGCGCTGTCGGAAATCGAACTGAGCGAGTACTGCCGACGTAAGGGGCTCTACCCCGAGCAGGTGCAGACCTGGCGGTAGGCGTGCATCAGCGGCCAGCAGTCGGCACAGGCGCAGCGACAGGCCGAGCGCGAGCAAGCCAAGGCAGACAAGAAACGCATCCGTGAGCTGGAGCGCGAGCTGCGCCGCAAGGACAAGGCGTTGGCCGAGGCGGCAGCGATTCTGGTGCTGCGAAAAAAGCTGAACGCCTACTGGGGCAACGACAGCGAGGACAACTGATCCCGCTGCCAGAACGGCAGAAACTCGTTGAATGGCTGAACGAAGCCGTCGCCGCAGGTGCCCGTAAAACGTTGGCCTGCAAGGAGCTGAGCGTGTCCCTGCGCACCCTGCAACGCTGGACCGAGGAGAACGTCGTGCGCGCTGATGCCCGCCCCACAGCCAAGCGACCGGTGCCGCGCAATGCACTGAGCCCGGCTGAGCGCGAAGCCATCCTGGCCGTCTGCAACAGCCCGGAATACGCGCATCTGCCGCCCAGCCAGATCGTGCCGAGGCTGGCGGATGCCGGGCGTTACCTGGCCTCGGAGTCGACGTTCTACCGCGTCCTGCACGCAGCCGATCAGCAGCATCGCCGCGGTCGCAGCCAGCCACCGCGCACGGTGAAAGCGCCGACCAGCCATGTAGCGACCGCCGCCAATCAGGTCTGGTCATGGGACATCACCTATCTCCCGGCGGCGGTACGCGGGAAGTATTTCTACCTGTACCTGATCGAGGACATCTACAGCCGCAAGGCGGTGGGCTGGGAGGTCCACGAACAGGAAAGCGGCGAGCTGGGTGCCATGCTGCTGCAACGCAGCGTGCTCAGCGAGCAGTGCCTGCTCAAGCTGCCGGTACTGCACTCGGACAACGGTGCACCGATGAAATCGGCGACCATGCTGCAAAAGATGTACGACCTGGGCGTCACGCCGTCGCACAACCGCCCGCGGGTGAGCGACGACAACCCCTACTCGGAATCGCTGTTCCGCACGCTGAAATACTGCCCGCAGTGGCCGAAACAAGGCTTCGCCGACCTGGAAGCGGCACGTTGCTGGGTGAGAGATTTCATCCGCTGGTACAACCACGAGCACCGGCACAGCCGCATCGGTTTCGTGACACCGGCAGAGCGCCATCGGGGTGAAGATCACCGCGCGCTGGCCCATCGCCATGCGCTGTACCAAGAAGCCCGCCAGCGCATGCCGGAGCGCTGGTCAGGCACCACACGCAACTGGACGCCGGTCGGAGCGGTGACACTCAACCCCGAGCGGGAGCAGGAACAACAGCCGCAGAAAAAGGCGGCCTGAAAACACGGTCGACGCGACAACTATCTTGAAAAACGCCGCCCCTGGATGACCTGGACAGTGGCAGAGTTCGAGCGCCCCCTGACGATCAGGCACAAAAAAAGGCTCCCGAAGGATAATGCCAGTCAGTTAAGCTGACTGGCATTTTTATTTCTGGTCGGATACTTGGACGGCTTGTGTTTGACCGCCCGCGGATAACTGCGATCCTCACGACGACGAGGTAGGACGTAGTGCATGGTCGAGACCTGTAGTTCGGCCAGGTAACGAGGGATGTTGCCTGGATGATTCAAAGAGACCCCGTTCAAGAAGCCCAGAATCGCCCAGGTGCAAGCGGTAAAACTCATTTCGCAGGGGTAGATGCCAGGGCAGTAGCGGCTCATTTCCAGCATTTGATAACGCAGCAGGTTGTACCCCAGTAGTACGCCCCACAGTTCTTGTTCAATCATCTCCGGTGTTTTACTACGCAGTGTGTAGTGCCCCGCGAGCATGCCTTGCTTCATTTCTCGATAGCCCAGTTCGATTTCCCAGCGCTGGCTGTACAGATCCACGATTTCGTCGGGTGGGAAGCGCAGAGGATCGATCATTGAGGTCAGTACCTGCCGCACTTTGCCCTTGATGGTCTTGCTTAATAACCGAGCCTGTAGCGTGTCTGGCAGGTCGGGCCATTGTTTACGCGCCTGCGGCGAGGTCTTTAGTGAGACGATGGCATCGTGGCGCCCTAACTTACGCAGCACCTCGTATTGAACATCCTTGCGCAGCGGCAGTAACCAATGGCGCTGAGTGCCTGCCTGTTGCCAGCGATAAAGTAACCCCAGTGAATAGAAGCCACGGTCGAACAAGGTCAGCGAGTGATCGGGTGTACTGTCGATCAGTTGTTCGGCCAGTTTCATCTCGTTGCTGTGGTAGCCACTCACCAGCATGTGGCTGGTCAGCTCCATCTGGCAGACCATGCGAACTTGGGGAAAGCCGGTATCGCCATGCTGATTACTGGCGCTGCCATAGTGCTTGCGGTTGTCGGCCGTATCCGGTGTGCGCCAGACCACGCCATCGACACTGAGCAGGCGCAAACCGGCCCAAGTGGGGTGATTGGCGCTGGCATGCCAGCGTTGTTGAGTCAGGGAAAAGACCTCTCGCACCGCAGCGCTGCCCAAACGCTGGCGACCTTGCACGATTGCACTGGGTGCTACCAATGGCTTCTGCCCAGGCAGCATGATGCCCATACGGCTCGCGGCATCCCAGGCCGACATCCGGCGAAACAACGCCATGGCGATCACGCACCAGATCATGGCTTCAAGAGGGAGACGTCGCTTACGCAGGGTCGCCACTCCCGCCGTTTCCAGTGCGGTGCTAACTAGGTCTGGATCAAGCAGCGCCCCAGCTCGTCAAGGGAGTGGGTGGCAGAAGCCGCTTCGTGAGGCAGTGCCAAGGCGCGGGAAAGTCGCATAAAAAATCCGATGCTCAAAACAAGCATCGGATTTTCGTTTCAGCGCGCAGAAGGTCAAGCTGTAGCGCTTAACTGACTGGCATTAGCCCGAAGGCTGCCGTTTTCATTTATCGCTCAAGCGTCAAAGCCGCGTACTGAACCAGGACAGCACCAGGGCTGCACCCAGGCAAATGCCACCGAAGCGATAGAAGAAGCGGTTGATCCGCAGGGTACGCTCGTCCTGAACCTCGGTTTCATCCAGCTCGCCTTGCGCCAGCACTCGCGCTAAGCCGCGCTGCTCGCGCAAGTGAGTCATCAGGCACAGCCAGGCGCCCGCCAACGCGAAGAACAATGCCAGCGAATTGACCGCACCGGCCGGATGGGCGAGGAACAGCGACCACAACATCTGCAGCGACATGCAACACCTCGAGAACAGCATGGTGCAGCAACCTCGCCACCGCACCAGAATGGGGATTTTGGCCGAGAAGCGGTGCATCTCGACCCTCGAAAAGTCGTCGCGCAGTGTACTGAAATACCCCTTTTATAAGGTTCGTTTCCGACGAACGCGGCCCGCTATCCCGAAATCGTCTGAAAACTGTCATATGCCTGGCCTAGGGTTTGTATCTCCAAGAGTGACCAAACAGTCACGACTGTTGCTGGAGCCAAACCTCAATGTCCCTGGAGGCCCTGCCATGCTCAATTCTCAACCGCTGGACCGCGATTACCTGATCGACTCGCTGGATGAAGTGGACGCCGTGGTCGACGAGCTGTCTTTCAACGTGCAGGACCAGCACTGGCTGGTGTACTGCGCCCTTGGCGGCCATGAGCATTACGACCTGCCGGATATCGACAACCGTACCGGCATGAGCCTGCCGGAGTTCTACGCCGAAGCAGCATGAAGACCCAGGACAAATGAAAACGCCCCGCAATGCGGGGCGTTTTTTTATAACGATACGCCGAATTACTGCAGCAGTACCTGGCCGATGGTCGGGTCCTTGAACGCACGAGTCAGCGCGTCGCTGAGCACGTCACCCACCAGCTTGCTATTGGTCTGCTGGTTCGGTGCGGTGCCGAAACGCTGGTTCAGCGAGGCACCGTAACGGCCGGTATAACGGCGGCTGCCACCTTGCACGTCGGCACGGATCGAGGCCGAGATATCCGCCTCGGTGACGTACATGCCCTCTTTGGGCGACTGATACTTCAGTTCCGCCAGGGTGATAGTCAGCTGTGGTGCGTTATAAGCGTTGGCCGACGGGGTGAAGCCGAGCAGACGTACAGCCGCCTCGGCCTCAGCCTGCAGCTTGGGCAGCACATAATCGGGGTTGACGCTGATGGAGCTGGTCTCCGGATACAGACCGCCGCGGGTGCCAAGCACCGGCGAAGGACGGCCGTCGACCACGCGCACCACCACCGGCTGACCCTGGCCGACTGGGGTCAGCGAACTGGTCAGCTTGGGTTGCGGGGTGAGTTGCTGAGGGCTGAGGGCGCAACCGGCCAGAGTCAGGCTGGCGGCAGCAAGCAAGGCGATCAACGCACGGTGCAGCATGCTCATCTCTCCGAGTGAGGTAAAAGTGGCCGGCAGTATAACCAGCGCGGCCTGAGGCCGACAGTAGCGCTGCATAGGACCGTTGGCATATCGCTGCGGTTCCTGTCATCAGCCTGTCACCGCGCACGGGCATAAAGTACCTGTCACCACGCTGGAGCCTTCGCCATGCTGTTGCGCCGCCTGTTCAGCCACGCTCGCCCGATGCGCCATTTTGCCCTGATTGATGATCGTGGCGTTTGCTGTGCCCTGCGGCAGATGCAGGAACACCCGATCCAGGCGGGATGGGTGGAAACTCGCGAGCCGAGCATCTCCTGGCTGGGCGCCCCACTGCCCGCCGGTGCCCGGCTCACCCCGGTCGCCACACACGCATCAGCAGCCCGCCCGTTGGCGGCCTGACCGGTGAAAGAATAAAAGTCACACAGGGGCTCAATTTCCCCTCATTCACCGTTATAATCACGCCCCGATTATAAGGACGTCTCCTGATCGGGCCGAACGACCTCGCCGATGCAACGTCATCGCCCCGCCCCAGAGAGTCGCCCACTTCGAGCTGCCGCTTCCGGCCAGCCGCTTTCAGCCCATATGCAGAGCAGTTATGCAGCCATGCATTGCATGATTTGCACGGGCAAAAGCGCGCCGAGGCAGTCGAGCTTTTGAGGTTCACCGCTCCAAAAGAGCGTGAAAAGACGGTTTTTACAAACTTCACAAGAGTGTGGCGAACAAATGAACAGTTTTGCGTCCGCAAATCCCAGCCTTGACCCTCCCCGCCGAACGACAGGGCATCACGCCTGAGTCTGCCGGTATCGCCCTGAAAGGCCGAACGGCCGTCCATCTGGTGCAGTTTTTCTTGGAGAGAGGTTAATGGCGCACAACGATTCCCAAAGCGTAGATGTGGTGCTGGTTGGTGCCGGTATCATGAGCGCGACCCTGGGCGTACTGCTCAAGGAACTCAACCCCGGCATCACCCTGGAAGTGGTGGAGCTGCGCGAGTCCGGCGCAGTGGAAAGCTCCAACCCCTGGAACAACGCCGGCACCGGTCACGCGGCCCTGTGCGAGCTGAACTACACACCGGAAGGCGCTGACGGCAGCATCGACATCAAGAAGTCGGTGAACATCAACGCCCAATTCGAGGAGTCCAAGCAGTTCTGGGCCTACCTGATCGATAAAGGCGCGATCAACTCGCCGAAGACCTTCATCAACCCGGTCCCGCACATGAGTTTCGTGCGCGGCAACAGCGGTATCGCCTTCCTCAAGAAGCGTTTCGAGGCCCTGCGCCAGCACCACGCCTTCACCGAGATGGAGTACACCGAAGATCGTGCCACCATCGCCGAGTGGGCGCCGCTGCTGATCCCGGGCCGCGACAGTGGCGAGCCACTGGCGATGACCCGCGTGCAAGCCGGTACCGACGTCAACTTCGGCGCGGTCACCGAACAGATGCTCGCCTACCTGACCACCCAGCCCAACGCCAAAGTCACCTGCAACCAGAAGGTCACCGACCTCAAGCGCGACGGTGAAGGCTGGCTGGTGGACATCAAGGACACCCGCTCCGGCGCCACGCGCAAGCTCAAGAGCAAGTTCGTCTTCCTCGGCGCTGGTGGCGGCGCACTGCCGCTGCTGCAACTGTCCGGCATCCCCGAAGGCAAAGGCTTTGGCGGCTTCCCGGTAAGTGGCCAGTGGCTACGTTGCGACAACCCTGAGATCGTCAAGCAGCACCAGGCCAAGGTCTACAGCCAGGCTGCCGTCGGCTCACCGCCGATGTCCGTGCCGCACCTCGACACTCGCGTAGTGGACGGCAAGAAATCCCTGCTGTTCGGCCCTTACGCCGGCTTCACCACCAAGTTTCTCAAGTACGGCTCATTCCTCGACCTGCCGCTGTCGGTACGCCCCAACAACCTCGGCCCGATGCTGGCGGTGGCGCGCGACAACCTGGATCTGACCCGTTACCTGATCAAGGAAGTGATGCAGTCCGAAGAGCAGCGTCTGAACACCCTGCGCGGCTTTTACCCGGAAGCCAAGGCCGAGGACTGGCGCCTGGAAGTGGCCGGCCAACGCGTGCAGATCATCAAGAAAGACAGCAAGAACGGCGGCATCCTGCAGTTCGGCACCGAACTGGTGGCAGCTGCAGACGGCACCATCGCTGCCCTGCTCGGCGCCTCGCCGGGCGCATCGGTGACCGTGTCGATCATGCTCGACTTGATCCGTCGCTGCTTCCCCGAGCAAGCCAAGAGCGAAGGCTGGCGCACCAAGCTGGATGAGATCTTCCCGGCCATGGCCGAGGTTCTGTCCCACGACGCCGAGCGCTATCGCCAGGTACAGACGCAATCGAACCAGCGCCTGCAGCTCGATACTCCCAGCGCCTGATCGTCACGCACAAAAAACCGCCCTTCGGGGTAATGCCAGTCAGTTAAGCTGACTGGCATTTTTATTTCTGGTCGGATACTTGGATGGCTTGGGTTTGACCGCTCGCGGATAACTGCGATCCTCACGACGACGAGGTAGGACGTAGTGCATGGCCGAGGCCTGTAGTTCGGCCAGGTAACGAGGGATGTTGCCTGGATGATTCAAAGAGACCCCGCTCAAGAAGCCCAGAATCGCCCAGGTGCAAGCGGTAAAACTCATTTCGCAGGGGTAGATGCCAGGGCAGTGGCGACTCATTTCCAGCATTTGATAACGCAGCAGGTTGTACCCCAGTAGTACGCCCCACAGTTCTTGTTCAATCATCTCCGGCGTTTTACTACGCAGTGTGTAGTGACCCGCGAGCATGCCTTGCTTCATTTCTCGATAGCCCAGTTCGACTTCCCAACGCTGACTGTACAGATCCACGATTTCGTCTGGAGGGAAGCGCAGAGGATCGATCATTGAGGTCAGTACCTGCCGCACTTTGCCCTTGATGGTCTTGCTTAATAACCGAGCCTGTAGCGTGTCTGGCAGGGCGGGCCATTGTTTACGCGCCTGCGGCGAGGTCTTTAGCGAGACGATGGCATCGTGGCGCCCTAACTTACGCAGCACCTCGTATTGAGCATCCTTGCGCAGCGGCAGTAACCAATGGCGCTGAGTGCCTGTCTGTTGCCAGCGATGAAGTAACCCCAGTGAATAGAAGCCACGGTCGAACAAGGTCAGCGAGTGATCGGGTGTGCTGTCGATCAGTTGTTCGGCCAGTTTCATCTCGTTGCTGTGGTAGCCGGCAAAAGCACTATTCACCAGCATGTGGCTGGTCAGCTCCATCTGGCAGACCATGCGAACTTGGGGATAGCCGGTATCGCCATGCTGATTACTGGCGCTGCCATAGTGCTTGCGGTTGTCGTCCGTATCCGGTGTGCGCCAGACCACGCCATCGACACTGAGCAGGCGCAAACCGGCCCAAGTGGGGTGATTGGCGCTGGCATGCCAGCGTTGTTGAGTCAGGGAAAAGACCTCTCGCACCGCAGCGCTGCCCAAACGCTGGCGACCTTGCACGATTGCACTGGGTGCTACCAATGGCTTCTGCCCAGGCAGCATGATGCCCATACGGCTCGCGGCATCCCAGGCCGACATCCGGCGAAACAACGCCATGGCGATCACGCACCAGATCATGGCTTCAAGAGGGAGACGTCGCTTACGCAGGGTCGCCACTCCCGCCGTTTCCAGTGCGGTGCTAACTAGGTCTGGATCAAGCAGCGCCCCAGCTCGTCAAGGGAGTGGGTGGCAGAAGCCGCTTCGTGAGGCAGTGCCAAGGCGCGGGAAAGTCGCATAAAAAATCCGATGCTCAAAACAAGCATCGGATTTTCGTTTCAGCGCGCAGAAGGTCAAGCTGTAGCGCTTAACTGACTGGCATTAGCCCGAAGGAGCCTTTTCGTTCGAACAGGTCAGCCGTACTTAGACGCCAGAGGCCTCAGCAGCAGCTACGTCCTTGATCGACAGTTTGATACGGCCGCGGTTGTCCACGTCCAGTACCAACACTTTCACTTCCTGGCCTTCCTGCAGCACGTCGGTGACCTTCTCCACGCGCTGATCGCTCAGCATGGAGATGTGCACCAGGCCGTCCTTGCCCGGCAGGATGTTGACGAAGGCACCGAAGTCGACGATGCGCTCGACCTTGCCGACGTAGATCTTGCCGATCTCGGCTTCTGCGGTAATGGCCAGTACACGCTGCTTGGCAGCCTCGGCGGCTTCCTTGGTTTCGCCGAAGATCTTGATCGAGCCATCGTCTTCGATGTCGATCGAGGCCTTGGTCTCTTCGCAGATACCACGGATGGTTGCGCCGCCTTTACCGATGACGTCGCGGATCTTGTCCTGGTCGATCTTCATCGCAATCATGGTCGGCGCGTTGGCCGACAGCTCGCTGCGCGATTGGGCGATGACCTGGTTCATCTGACCGAGGATGTTCAGACGCGCTTCCAGCGCCTGCTCCAGCGCCTGCTCCATGATCTCTTCGGTGATGCCCTGGATCTTGATGTCCATCTGCAGCGCGGTAACACCCTTGGCGGTACCGGCTACCTTGAAGTCCATGTCGCCCAGGTGATCTTCGTCACCGAGGATATCGGTCAGAACGGCGAATTTCTCACCCTCGAGCACCAGACCCATGGCGATACCGGCAACCGGTGCCTTCATCGGCACACCGGCGTCCATCAGCGCCAGGGAAGCGCCGCACACCGAAGCCATGGAGGAAGAACCGTTGGACTCGGTGATTTCCGACACTACGCGGATGGTGTACGGGAACTCGTCGGCGCTCGGCAGCATGGCGGCAACGCCACGACGGGCGAGACGGCCGTGGCCGATTTCGCGGCGGCCAGTGGCGCCCATGCGACCACACTCACCGACCGAGTACGGCGGGAAGTTGTAGTGCAGCATGAAGGGGTCTTTCTTCTCGCCTTCAAGGGTGTCCAGCAGCTGTGCGTCACGAGCGGTGCCGAGGGTGGCAACCACAAGCGCCTGGGTTTCGCCACGGGTGAACAGCGCCGAACCGTGAGTCTTGTCCAGTACACCGACTTCGATGTTCAGGCCACGCACGGTTCGAGTGTCACGGCCATCGATACGCGGTTTGCCGTTGACGATGTTCTCGCGCACGGTGCGGTATTCGATCTCGCCAAAGGCTTCCTTGACTTCACCGGCAGTAGGCTGACCTTCTTCACCGGAGAACTTGGCCACGACCTGATCACGCAGCTCGCCCAGACGCGCGTAGCGATCCTGCTTGACGGTGATGGTGTAGGCCTTGGAAATCGCCTCGCCGAACTCGCTACGGATGGCATTCAGCAGCGCGGTGTTTTCCGGCTTCGGCTGCCAGTCCCAGGTCGGCTTGCCGGCTTCGGCGGCCAGTTCGGCGACCGCCTGGATGACGACCTGGAACTCTTCATGGGCAAACAGCACGGCGCCCAGCATCTGGTCTTCGGTCAGCTCTTTGGCTTCCGATTCGACCATCAGAACGGCGTCCTTGGTGCCGGCCACGACCATGTCCAGGCTGGAAGCCTTGAGCTGCTCGTAATTGGGGTTCAGCAGGTAGCCGGTTTCCGGGTGGAAGGCCACGCGCGCGGCACCAATCGGGCCGTTGAACGGGATACCGGAAATGGCCAGAGCGGCCGAGGTGCCGATCATCGCTGCGATGTCCGGGTCGGTCTTCTTGCTGGTGGAAACCACGGTGCAGATGACCTGCACTTCGTTCTGGAAGCCTTCCGGGAACAGCGGACGGATCGGGCGATCGATCAGACGCGAGGTCAGGGTTTCTTTCTCGGAAGGACGTGCTTCACGCTTGAAGAAACCGCCGGGGATCTTGCCGGCAGCGTAGGTCTTTTCCTGATAGTGCACGGACAGCGGGAAGAAGCCCTTGCTTGGGTCGGCAGTCTTGGCGCCGGTTACGGCGACCAGCACGCTGACGTCGTCGTCAACGGTGACCAGCACTGCGCCGGAGGCTTGACGGGCGATACGGCCAGTCTCGAGGGTAACGGTCGACTGACCGAACTGGAATTTCTTGATTACCGGGTTCACGGTGTTTTCCTTCTCTTTGTTGCCTTGGGGGAAATTGGAAAGAAGCGCGGGAGTCGGACCCGGTGCATCCCTCGAAAAGCCAAAAGCTGGAAGCCCAGCGCCACGAGGTGAGGATCACTCCCCACTCGCGACGCCGAACTCCCAGCTTCCAACTTGTGCAGCTCGCGTCTATTAACGACGCAGGCCCAGGCGACCGATCAGGGCGCTGTAACGACTGGTGTCTTTACCCTTCAGGTAGTCCAGCAGCTTACGACGCTGGTTAACCATACGGATCAGACCACGACGGCTGTGGTGATCTTTACCGTTGGCCTTGAAGTGGCCTTGCAGCTTGTTGATGTTGGCGGTCAGCAGGGCAACCTGCACTTCCGGGCTACCGGTATCGCCTTCAGCTTGCTTGTAGTCGTTAACGATCTGGGCTTTTTCTTCAACGCTGAGTGCCATGTTGGCTTCCTCTCATCGGGAAACTGCCGAAGCAGTCTCAATAGGCCGGGAATCGCTCCCCGTGTTTTAAAAAGAGGTATGACCGTGCCTACTAACAGCCACCCTCGCAGTACCTGATGACGACATCGTCAGCATCAGGCTTTCAGCCATCTCGGCCGAATCGTTCGGTGCTACGCACCGGTATAAATCAATCGACGCGGGGCAACACGCCCATCGTCACTCACTTCACCTATGCCGATGAAGCGACCATTGTGATCCTGCACCCGCACCATACCGAACTTCGGTGCTTCCGGCGCTCGCACCGGCTGCCCTTGCAACCAGTAGAACGCGCTGTGCTCGGAGAACTGCAGCAGCGGCCAGTCCTGCAGGCCGCTATCGGCCGGTAGCAGGAAGCGATCCAGCGCCTCGTTGCCACCTTCAGCGTGTGCAGCTTCCAGCTCTTCCAGCGTTACGGTGCGCGTCAAATCGAACGGTCCGGCCTTGGTACGACGCAACTCGGCGACATGCGCACCGCAGCCCAGCAATTGGCCGAGATCCTCGACCAACGTACGAATATAGGTGCCTTTACTGCAATCAACCGCCAGACGGGCCCGCTCGCCTTCGCAGGCCAGCAGTTCCAGGCGCGCAATAGTAACAGAACGCGCTTCGCGCTCCACTACTTCACCCGCACGGGCCAGCTTGTAGAGTGGCTGACCGTCCTTCTTCAACGCCGAGTACATCGGCGGTATCTGTTTGATTTCACCGCGAAAACGCGGCAGTAGCGCCTCGATTTCGGCGCGACCGACGGTCACCGGGCGCCGTTCGATAACGTCGCCTTCGGCATCACCAGTGGTGGTGGTGACGCCCAGCTGAGCGACGGTCTCGTAGCCCTTGTCAGCGTCGAGCAGATACTGGGAGAACTTGGTCGCTTCACCGAAACACAGCGGCAGCACACCGGTGGCCAGTGGATCGAGGCTGCCGGTGTGACCGGCCTTCTCGGCATTGAGCAGCCAACGCACTTTCTGCAGCGCGGCGTTGGACGTGAAACCGTACGGCTTGTCGAGCAGGATGATGCCGTCGACCTTGCGGCGAATACGTTTGACCTGCGCCACGCCTTACTCCTTGGAACCTGCGGTGTCGTCGTGCAGACGATCTTCCGCTACGGCACGCTCGATCAGCGCCGACAGGTGAGCACCGCGCTGGACGCTCTCGTCATAGTGGAAGTGCAGCTGTGGCACGCTGCGCAGCTTCATCGCCTTGCCCAGTTGCATGCGCAGGAAGCCGGCCGCGTCGTTGAGCACTTTGAGGCTCTCCTTGATCGCCTCGGCGTCGTCCTGCCCCATGACGGTGATGAAGACCTTGGCGTGACCGATATCACGACTGACGTCGACAGCGGTGATGGTCACCAGGCCCAGACGCGGATCCTTAACCTCACGCCGGATAAGCTGGGCCAGTTCGCGCTGCATCTGGTCGCCGATACGCTGGGTACGGCTGTAATCTTTGGCCATTTTCTAGTTACCTTTACTTCCTCCGCTGCCTGTTCGCCAGCGGACTCAAAAGCGGCAAACGCCCGGCCGCGCGAATGCGGGGCCGGGCGTTGCGTGTTGCGACTCGCGATTACAGGCTGCGAGCCACCTGGACTTTCTCGAACACTTCGATCTTGTCGCCGACCTTGACGTCGTTGTAGCTCTTCACGCCGATACCGCACTCCATGCCGTTACGCACTTCGGCGACGTCGTCCTTGAAGCGACGCAGCGATTCCAGCTCACCTTCGAAGATCACCACGTCTTCACGCAGTACGCGGATCGGACGGTTACGGTAGACGGTGCCCTCGATGACCATGCAGCCAGCGACAGCGCCGAACTTCGGCGAACGGAATACGTCACGCACTTCGGCGGTGCCCAGGATGTTCTCGCGAACATCGCTGCCGAGCATACCGGTGAGCGCCTTCTTGACGTCTTCGATGATGTCGTAGATGACGTTGTAGTAGCGCATGTCCAGGCCTTCGGCCTCGACGATCTTGCGCGCACCGGCGTCAGCACGGACGTTGAAGCCGAACAGCACGGCATTGGAAGCCAGCGCCAGGTTGGCATCGGACTCGGTGATACCACCGACGCCGCCACCGACCACGCGCACTTGCACTTCGTCGTTGCCCAGGGTGCTGAGCGAGCCTTGCAGGGCTTCCAGAGAACCACGCACATCGGACTTGAGCACGATGTTGAGGGTTTTCTTCTCTTCCTGGCCCATGTTCTCGAAGATGTTTTCCAGCTTGCCGGCGTGAGCACGGGCCAGCTTGACCTCGCGGAACTTGCCTTGACGGAACAGGGCAACTTCGCGGGCCTTCTTCTCGTCGGCGACCACGGTCATGTCGTCACCGGCATCCGGGGTGCCATCGAGGCCGAGAATCTCGACCGGAATGGACGGACCAGCTTCCTTGATCGGCTTGCCGTTCTCGTCGAGCATGGCGCGCACGCGGCCATAGTTGACGCCGACCAGCACCATGTCACCCTGACGCAGGGTACCGTCCTGAACCAGCACGGTGGCTACCGGGCCACGGCCCTTGTCCAGACGCGATTCGACCACCACACCACGACCCGGGGCCGACGGAGTAGCTTTCAGCTCGAGCACTTCAGCCTGCAGCAGTACGGCTTCGAGCAGTTCGTCGATGCCTGTACCCATCTTGGCCGATACATGCACGTATGGGGCATCGCCGCCCCACTCTTCCGGGATCACGTCGAGAGCGGCCAGGCCGTTCTTGATGTTGTCCGGGTTGGCGTCGGGCTTGTCGATCTTGTTCACGGCAACCACGATCGGCACGCCAGCCGCTTTCGCGTGCTGTACGGCTTCCTGAGTTTGCGGCATCACGCCGTCGTCAGCAGCGACGACCAGAATGACGATATCGGTGGCCTTGGCACCACGCGCACGCATCGCGGTGAACGCGGCGTGACCGGGGGTGTCGAGGAAGGTGACCATGCCGCGCTCGGTTTCGACGTGGTAGGCACCGATATGCTGGGTGATGCCACCCGCTTCACCGGAAGCCACCTTGGCGCGACGAATGTAGTCGAGCAGCGAGGTCTTACCGTGGTCAACGTGACCCATTACGGTCACAACCGGAGCACGGGATACGGCTTCACCTTCGAACTTCAGCGACTCGGCCAGGGAATCTTCCAGGGCGGTATCGCTGACCAGCTTGACCTTGTGGCCCAACTCTTCGGCGATCAGCTGGGCAGTTTCCTGATCCAGCACCTGGTTGATGGTAGCCGGGGTGCCCATCTTGAACATGAACTTGATGACTTCGGCAGCCTTGACCGACATCTGCTGAGCCAGATCGCCCACAGTGATGGTTTCGCCAATGGCCACTTCACGCACCACCGGACCGGCCGGAGCCTGGAAACCATGCTGGTTGCGCTTCTTCATCTTCGACTTGCCGCGGCCACCACGACGGAAGCCGTCGCTTTCTTCATCGACGCTACGCGGAGCGACGCGCGGAGCCGGCGCCTTCTCCTTGGTGGCAGGACGATGCTGAGTGTGCTTGCGGTCGCGACGCTCGTCTTCATCAGAGCGTGCCTTCTCGGGGCGCCGTACTTCTTCTTTCTTGCGCTCGACTTCGATGACCGGAGCGGCAACCACCGGCTCGCTGACAGGCGTCGGCGCAGCAGCAGGTGCGGCAGTATCGGTAGTGGTAGTTGCCGCCTGACGCTTGGCCTCTTCTTCGGCCTTGCGCTTGGCGTCTTCCTCGGCCTTCAGGCGCTCGGCCTCGGCAGCTGCCTGCTGAGCTTCCAGCTCACGCTGCTTCTCGGCTTCGAGCTCTTCCGGGCTGCGCTTGACGAAGGTTTTCTTCTTGCGCACTTCAACACTGATGGTCTTGCTACCAGCAACGCGCAGCGTGCTGGTGGTCTTGCGTTGCAAGGTGATCTTGCGCGGCTCTTCGACCTTGTCGCCGTGACTGCTCTTGAGATAGGCCAGCAGGGCCTGTTTCTCACTATCGGTCACTACTTGTTCGGCACTGTCGTGGGACAGGCCAGCCTCACGCATCTGCTGCAGCAGGCGTTCAACCGGGGTGTCGACCACTGTGGCCAGTTCTTTCACCGTGACTTGCGTCATGCATCTTTCTCCTCAGGCCGCAACCGCTTATTCGAACCAATGGGCTCGGGCGGCCATGATCAGCTTGCCGGCACGCTCTTCGTCGATGCCGTCGATGTCGAGCAGGTCGTCAATCGACTGCTCGGCCAGGTCTTCACGGGTAATCACGCCGCGCAGCGCAAGCTCCAGAGCCAGCGCCTTGTCCATGCCTTCCAGTTCCAGCAAATCATCTGCCGGATGGGCATCGGCCAACTTCTCCTCGTTGGCGATCGCCTTGGTCAGCAGACGATCCTTGGCCCGTGCACGCAGCTCATTGACGATCTCCTCGTCGAAGCCGTCGATACTGAGCATTTCTTCCATGGGTACGTAGGCAATCTCTTCGAGACTGGTGAAACCCTCTTCAACCAGGACTTGTGCCAGCTCTTCGTCGACTTCCAGCTCGTCGATGAAGGACTGCATGATGTCGCCGGTTTCTGCCTGTTGCTTGGCCTGAATGTCCGCTTCGGTCATCACGTTCAGCGTCCAGCCGGTCAACTGACTGGCAAGACGCACGTTCTGACCGCCACGACCAATGGCCTGGGCCAGGTTGTCTTCGCCAACGGCGATGTCCATGGCATGGGCATCTTCATCGACGATGATCGCAGCCACTTCAGCCGGCGACATGGCATTGATGACGAACTGCGCGGGGTTGTCGTCCCACAGCACGATATCAACGCGCTCACCGCCCAGCTCGCCGGAAACGGCCTGGACGCGCGAACCACGCATACCGATGCAGGCACCCTGCGGGTCGATACGCTTGTCCTTGGAGCGCACCGCGATCTTGGCGCGCGAACCCGGATCACGGGAGGCGGCCTTGACGTCGATCAGCCCTTCGGCGATTTCCGGTACTTCGATGCGGAACAGCTCGATCAGCATTTCCGGAGCGGTACGCGACAGGATCAGCTGCGGGCCGCGGTTCTCGGTACGAATTTCCTTGAGCAGGGCACGCAGACGCACACCAACGCGGAAAGTCTCGCGCGGGATGATGTCTTCACGGGCCAGCAGCGCCTCGGCGTTGTTACCCAGGTCAACGATGACGTTGTCGCGGGTGACCTTCTTCACGGTGCCGGAGATGATCTCACCCAGGCGCTCGCGGTAGGCGTCTACCACCTGGGCACGCTCGGCCTCGCGCACTTTCTGCACGATGACCTGCTTGGCAGTTTGCGCGGCGATGCGGCCGAACTCGATGGAATCGACCTTCTCTTCGAGCACGGCACCGATCTTGGCGTTGGCCTCAACGGCCTGCGGCATATCCTCGGTCACCTGGTAGGCAGGGTCCTCGAACTCGGACTCGTCGACCACGGTCCAGCGCCGGAAAGTTTCGTAGCTACCGTTCTGACGGTTGATCGACACACGCAGGTCGACCTCGTCCTCGAAACGTTTCTTGGTGGCAGTCGCCAGAGCCAGCTCCAGCGCCTCGAAAATCACGCCGGCCGGTACACCCTTTTCGTTGGATACCGACTCAACAACCAGCAGTACTTCTTTGCTCATCGTACGCCTCGCCTTTCGCAATCCATTGGTTCTGCGCAGTCCGCGTCACGTTCACGCCATTGGCGCTATCGTCGTGAGCGGCCGCGCTACCTTCGCGCCATCTGTGTCGCTTGCGCTGCGCCGAAAATCGGCAGTTCAGCAGCGCCACAAAATCCGCATATCAATCAAATCGGGGGATGATATTGGCCTTGTCGATCAGGTCGATCGGCAACAGATACTCGTGGTCATCCACCTGAACTACCACGTCCTGCTCCTCCACACCGCGAAGGAGGCCCTGGAAGTTACGACGCCCGTCGAAAGGCGAACGCAGCTTGATCTTCACCTGTTCACCGGCATGCGTCGCAAACTGTTCGATGGTGAACAACGGACGATCCATGCCAGGAGAAGAAACTTCCAGTGTGTACTCCGAGGTAATCGGATCCTCGACATCGAGTACACCACTGAGCTGACGGCTGACGATTTCACAATCGTCGATCAGGATGCCATCGGCTTTATCGATATAGACACGCAGCAGCGAATGACGCCCCTGCGACAGGAACTCGATGCCCCAACATTGGTAACCGAGCGCCTCGATTACTGGGGCCAACAAGGCCTGCAACTGTTCTAGCTTGCTCGACACTTAACGGCCCTCGTGCATGCTGTGCAAATAAAAAATGGGCGAAACGCCCATCCCGTCTGCCCGCGATAACGCTGCGGACACTGTGTTTCAGCTAACAAAAAGCCCCTGAAAAGGGGCTTCTGAAACTGGTTGCGGGGGCAGGATTTGAACCTACGACCTTCGGGTTATGAGCCCGACGAGCTACCAGACTGCTCCACCCCGCGTCAAAGCTGGGCCGGAATTATACGGCCACCCCCTGGCGAGGGTCAACCAAACACTCCAGCAACAAGAAAGCCCGCGAACTGCGGGCTTTCTTGAGTATGGTACCGAGGAGGGGACTCGAACCCCTACAGCCTATGGCCACTACCACCTCAAGGTAGCGTGTCTACCAATTCCACCACCTCGGCAAAACTGTTACTGCTCTGGAGCCTCCGGCACATCCGAAGCATCGGATGCTGGAGCTTGCTCTTCGAGCACCGGCACATCTTCGACAGCCGGTTTTTGTTGAACTTCCAGAACCGCCGGATCTGGCAGACCAACCTGAGTCAGTGCATCAGCTTTTTCTTTAGCAAAGTACGCTAAACCCAAGCTGGTAATGAAAAAAGCCGCAGCTAGTATACCAGTAAACTTACTCAGAAAGGTAGAGGAACCTTGGCTTCCGAATACAGTTGCCGAAGCACCCGAACCGAACGACGCACCTGCGTCAGCACCCTTACCTTGCTGCAACAGCACCAGCGCTACAATCCCGATCGCACCCATCAGGTGCAAAACAACAATGACTGTTTCCAGCATTCTTCAGTTTCCTGCAGCGCGACAGATCGCACCGAATTCATCCGCATTCAGAGAGGCACCACCTACGAGCCCCCCATCGATATCCCGCATACCGAACAACTCGACAGCACTGGCGGCCTTTACACTGCCGCCATAAAGAATTCTCAACTCACTCGCGACACCAGCATCGAGCTGCGCAACTTGCGCCCGGATCGCTGCGTGCACTTCCTGAGCCTGCTCGGGCGTAGCGGTCAACCCGGTACCAATGGCCCATACAGGCTCATAGGCCACTACGGCGTTTTTCAACGCATCGACACCCAGCGCGTCGATGACTGCGGCCAACTGGCCACCCACCACACCCAGCGTTGCATTCGCCTCACGCTGCTCGCGGGTTTCACCCACACAGAGCACAGGAGTCAAACCTGCAGCCTGTACCGCTGCAAACTTGCGCACGACCACTTCGTCACTTTCACCCAGAATCAGGCGACGCTCCGAGTGACCAACCAGCACCAGCTCACAACCGCCGTCGACCAACTGACTAACGGCCAGCTCACCAGTCAAGGCGCCCTGCTCTACTTGCGCCGCGCAATCCTGAGCCCCAATCTTCACCGCCTTACCATTCAGGCCTTCGACGACCTGAGCGATATGCAGACTGGAGGGAAACACCGCAAAATCGACATCAGCAGGCAGCACCTGCTGACGCAACCCCTCGATCAGCTCTGCGACGCTTGCGCGGGTACCGTGCATTTTCCAGTTACCGGCGACTAAGGTGCGACGCATGTTTTGCCTCGTCGATCAAAGAGGGCGCAGATGTTACCCAAGAGCACCCTCGGTAGCAAGCTCAATCAAGCACAGACTTCGGCAACAATCTTAGCCAATTCATCGGCATAGCCGCGAACCGAGCTTTCCTCGTCACCCTCGACCATTACCCGCACCAATGGCTCGGTGCCGGATTTGCGTAGCAGTACGCGACCGCGCCCTGCCATGCTCTCGGTCACCCGCGCACAAGCCTCTTTAACGGACGGATGCTCGAGCGGGTCGAGCGCACCGGAAAACCGCACATTGACCAATATCTGCGGGCATTTTTTCAGGTCGCTGCGCGCCTCGACCAGACTCTGGCCACGACGCTTGAGCGCCATCAGCACCTGCAGAGCGGCAATGATCGCATCGCCGGTGGTGGTGTGCTGGAAGCACACCAGGTGCCCAGAGTTCTCGCCACCAAGTTGCCAATTGCGCGCCAGCAATTCAGCGATCACATAGCGATCGCCCACATTGGCGCGAACGAATGGGATGTTCAGATCTGCCAGAGCCAGCTCCAGCCCCAGGTTGCTCATCAGCGTGCCAACCACACCGCCACGCAGACGATCACGCTCCTGCAGGTCTCGCGCAATGATGAACAACAGCTCATCACCGTCGACCACCGCACCGTACTGATCGACCATCAGCACACGATCAGCATCGCCATCGAAGGCAATACCCAGGTCCGCCTGCTGCGCGACCACTTCAGCCTGCAACGCCGCGATGTGCGTGGAGCCACAATCATCATTGATATTGAGCCCATCAGGCTGAGCCGAAATGACCCGAACCTCTGCACCCAGCTCGCGGAATACACTCGGCGCCACCTTGTAGGCAGCACCATGAGCGCAATCGAGGACGATCTTCAGCCCCTTGAAGCTGGTGCCGCTGGGCACGCTGCCCTTGCAGAACTCGATATAGCGCCCCGAAGCGTCGTTGATTCGCGAAGCCTTACCGATCCCGGCAGACTCAACCACGGTCATCGGCTGGTCGAGCAACTCTTCGATCATCAGCTCGACATCATCCGGAAGCTTGGTACCTTCGCTGGAAAAGAACTTGATGCCGTTATCGTCATGCGGATTGTGCGAAGCACTGATGACGATACCGGCATCAGCCTGGAAAGTACGCGTCAGGTAGGCGATGGCCGGCGTCGGCATCGGCCCGAGCAGTTGCACGTCAGCCCCTGCAGCAGCCAGCCCCGCTTCAAGGGCAGACTCGAACATGTAGCCAGAGATACGCGTGTCCTTGCCGATCAGAATGCGGCACTTACCCTGTTTGCGAAACGCCATACCAGCGGCCCAGCCGAGCTTGAGCATGAAATCCGGAGTAATGGGAAACTGGCCAACGCGGCCACGAATACCGTCGGTGCCGAAGTATTTTCTAGTCATAACGCTTTCCTTGTTATTGCGCCGCCTCAACCGCAGCGATCATGCGCACCACATCCACCGTTTCGGCGACATCGTGCACACGCAAAATATTTGCACCCTTGGTCAATGCCAGGGCCGCCAATGCCAAACTACCGAAGAGTCGACCGCCAACCTCGTGACCGAGCACCTTACCGATCATGCTCTTGCGCGAAACACCGACCAGCAATGGGCGCCCCAGATCAGAGAGCTCACTCATGCGCTTGAACAGGAGCAAATTGTGCTCCAGGGTCTTGGCAAAACCAAAGCCCGGATCGAGCAGGATCCGCTCAGCGGGAATACCGGCTGTCGTGCAGACGGCCATGCGCTCGGCGAGAAAATCACGCACCTCAGCGACGATATCCGGATATTGCGGATCATCCTGCATGTTGCCGGGCTCGCCACGCATATGCATCAGACAGACCGGCAAACCAGTATCTGCCGCCGCATCCAGAGCACCATCACGCTGCAACGAACGCACATCATTGATCAGCCCCGCACCAAGCCTTGCACTTTCGCGCATGACTGCGGGCGTCGAGGTATCCACGGAAATGATCACGTCGAGCTGACGGGCGATGGCTTCGACCACTGGCGCAACCCGCTCCAGCTCTTCGGTCGGAGAAACGGCTCGGGCGCCCGGGCGGGTGGACTCACCACCGATATCGATCAGCGTCGCACCTGCGGCGACCATCTGCTCGGCGTGACGCAATGCAGCATCGCGCGCCGTAAAGCGCCCACCGTCGGAGAAAGAATCAGGAGTGACATTGAGGATGCCCATCACCTGCGGACGGGACAAATCAAGAAGCCGGCTACCACAGGGTAGCCGGCTCGGGTGTTGCGCTTGAGACATATGAAACCTTAGTGCTCGGCCGCCGGCCCACCAATGGGCTTTTCAGAGCGGTCTGGCTCGTCGACTTTGGCCTGCGGAGCACCAGAGTCGTCACCACCACCCCAGCCGCGCGGCTCACGGGGCTCGCGACCATTCATGATGTCATCGATCTGCTCAGCGTCGATGGTTTCATATTTCATCAACGCTTCGGCCATGGCATCGAGCTTGTCACGGTTCTCTACCAGCAGCTTCTTGGCCGTGTCGTAGCATTCATCGATGATACGGCGCACTTCCTCGTCGATCTGCTTGGCAGTCTCACCGGAAACATTGCTGGCCTGGCTGCCCATGCTACGACCCAGGAAGACTTCACCTTCCTCCTCCGCATACATCAACGGGCCCAGCTTCTCGGACAGGCCCCACTTGGTGACCATGTTCTTGGCCAGCTGGGTGGCGCGCATGATATCGTTGGAAGCCCCCGTGGTAACGCCGTCGAAGCCCAGGGTCATTTCCTCGGCGATACGGCCACCGAACAGCGAGCAGATCTGACTGATCAAAGCGCGCTTGCTGAGGCTGTAACGATCTTCTTCCGGCAGGAACATGGTCACACCCAAGGCACGACCGCGCGGAATGATGGAAACCTTGTAGACAGGATCATGCTCGGGAACCAGGCGACCGACGATGGCGTGGCCCGCCTCGTGGTAAGCGGTGTTGAGCTTCTCCTTGTCGGACATGACCATGGTCTTGCGCTCAGCGCCCATCATGATCTTGTCCTTGGCCAGCTCGAATTCCTTCATCTCCACCAGTCGCTTGCCGGCACGGGCTGCGAACAGCGAAGCCTCGTTTACCAGGTTGGCCAGATCGGCACCGGAGAACCCCGGAGTACCACGTGCAATGACAGCCGGATTGACGTCGTCGCCCATCGGCACCTTGCGCATGTGCACTTTCAGAATCTGCTCGCGACCACGAATATCCGGCAGACCAACGACCACCTGGCGGTCGAAGCGGCCAGGACGCAGCAGCGCAGGGTCGAGAACGTCCGGACGGTTGGTGGCAGCGATGACGATAATGCCGTCATTCATTTCGAAGCCATCCATCTCCACCAGCAACTGGTTGAGTGTCTGCTCACGCTCGTCGTGACCGCCGCCCATGCCAGCGCCACGATGGCGACCCACGGCGTCGATCTCGTCGATGAAGATGATGCATGGTGCGTGCTTCTTGGCCTGATCGAACATGTCGCGAACGCGGGAAGCACCCACACCGACGAACATTTCGACGAAGTCGGAACCGGAAATGGTGAAGAACGGCACTTTCGCTTCACCGGCCACGGCCTTGGCCAGCAAGGTTTTACCTGTACCTGGCGACCCGACCATCAGCACACCGCGCGGGATACGACCGCCCAGACGCTGGAACTTGCCTGGATCGCGTAGAAATTCCACCAACTCGCTGACTTCTTCCTTGGCCTCGTCGCAACCGGCAACGTCGGCGAAGGTGGTCTTGACCTGATCCTCAGAGAGCAGGCGCGCCTTGGACTTGCCGAAGCTCATCGGCCCGCCCTTGCCGCCAGCCCCACCTTGCATCTGACGCATGAAGAACATAAATACCGCGATGATCACCAGAATCGGGAAGCTGGCCACCAGCAACTGAGTCCAGATGCTCTGCTGCTCAGGCTGCTTGCCTTCGATAACCACGTTGTTATCGATCAGGTCGCCAATCAGGCCACCATCCTGGATCGCCGGCCGAATGGTCTTGAAGCCCTCGCCATCGGTACGCTTACCAGTGATCACATAGCCGTCGACGGTGACGCGCTCGACGCGCCCTTCCTTCACCTGCTCGATGAATTGCGAGTAGCTCAGGGTCTGCGGCTCGCTCGGACTGGAGAAGTTGTTCATCACGGTAACCAGCACCGCCGCGATGATCAGCCACAGGATCAGATTCTTTGCCATGTCGTTCAATTAGCTACCCTCTGAAGCAGGCCTCGTGGCGAAGCGGGCTTCCCATGACGACCAATGATATACCGACTAACTTACACCAAACGCCCGCGTCCCGCAGGCGCCGTCTGTAACCCTTTATTAGGTTTCTGCCACTGAGACCGACAGGGTCGATACCAGTTTCAATCACACCCCGCGAAAGCCACGCGCCAGCAGATATTGTTCACGGGAGCGATCACGCGAGGACAGCGGCTTGCGCATCTGTACCTTGTCGAAGGTCTCATACACCTGCTTGTGATAAGCGTCGAAACCTTCGCCCTGGAAGATTTTGATCAGAAAATCACCGCCCGGACGCAATACACGCCCGGCCAGATCCAGCGCCAGCTCGCACAATTACATGGCGCGCGCCTGATCGGCGGTTCTTACCCTACTTATATTGGGGGCCATATCGGAAATAACAAGGTCCACCGGATTTTCACCGATGGCCTCGAGAATCTGCGCGAAGACCGCGTCATCGGTGAAGTCACCCTGAATGAAGGTGACATCAGGGATGCGATCCTTCTCCTGGATTTCCAGCAACTTGTAGCTGGCGCGTGAACGATAGCCGTCCATCTGCGCCATCTCCACGTAAGGATCGTCGAAATGTTCTTTCAGCCAACGCTGGCTGGTCTTGGAACGTGCCACTGAAACCTCTGACTCAACGGGTCATGAATAACTGCGCGGGCTCGGGTAAGATAGGCGCCGTTTTCCAGACCGAACTAGGTACTAACGATTATGCCGCTCACTCAAGAGCAGAAGAAACAATTCAAATCTATCGGCCACCACCTGAAACCTGTATTGATCGTGGCTGACAATGGATTGACCGAGGGAGTGCTGGCCGAGCTGGACCGCGCCCTGAACGATCACGAGCTTATCAAGGTACAGCTGCGCCTCACCGAACGCGAGGATCGCCAGACTGCCATTGTAGCCCTGTGCGAGAGTGGACGCGCTGAACTGGTCCAATCGATTGGCAAGGTCGCCCTGCTCTATCGCAAGAACCCCAAGCCGAATCGCAACCTGTCCAACGTCATTCGTTATCAGGGTTGACGGCTGCGTGCAGCGCCTGTCAGACGTCAGGCGCCGCGCAATTTACCCGGAACGGGCTGTAGTACCAGTAACAGCCCGCAAAAGGCCATCACCAGATAGCTGAAACGCAGCAGGCGCTCGGCATCGGGCCAGTAACGCAGCACGGCAAAATAGCTCAGGGCCATGACTGCGACGGTCAACAACAACTGCCCGCGTATATCTCGCCAAAGACTCGATAGCCCATCACTGCGCAACAGGGCAAAGGCCTGCAGCGCAATGCATACGGCCGTCATGCCGACCAGCAACGGCACCAGCCGCGTAGCGATTTCCTCCACCAGCAGCGGCGCCAGGCCAACCTGACCGATAGCTGGCAGGATGACGAATTGCAGCAACCACAAACCGCCAACCCAGAGAGTCTGGGCCAGCTGCCAACTTATGGCAGCCGCCCGCGACGGTTGTTGCGGTTTAGATATGACGGACTTCGACAATCTCGTACTCGATCAGGCCGCTGGGGGTCTGCACCGCCACCACATCACCCTCGCTCTTGCCGATCAGGGCACGAGCGATAGGCGAGCCGACGGAGATCTTGCGCTGCTTGATGTCGGCTTCGTCTTCACCAACGATCTGGTAGGTCACGCTTTCGTCGGTCTCGACGTTGGCGATTTCCACCGTGGTGCCGAAGATCACCTTGCCGGTGTGCTCGATGCTGGTGACGTCGATGATCACTGCGTTCTGCAGACGGCCTTCGATATCACGCACGCGCGCCTCGACCATGCCCTGCTCTTCGCGGGCGGCGTGGTATTCGGCGTTTTCCTTCAGGTCGCCCAGCTCGCGAGCTTCGGCAATCGCCTGGCTCAGTGCGGGACGACGCACCTTGGTCAGGTGCGCCAGCTCTTCTTCCAGGGCGCGAGCGCCCTGGACGGTCATGGGGTACTTGTTCATGCCTTGATTCCTGCATGCAGATCCTGCAGCCGGCGCACGGTCTTCTCGGGACCGAACTTGAGCGCTTCACAGACCGCCTGCCCCGCCGCGATGGTGGTGGTGCAGTAGATCTTGTGCTGCAGGGCGTTACGACGGATCGAGTAGGAGTCAGCGATGGACTGACGCCCCTCGGTGGTATTGATGATCAGAGTGACTTCGTCATTCTTGATCATGTCGACCACGTGCGGACGGCCTTCGGTCACCTTGTTCACGCGGCGTACCGGCAGGCCGGCAGCCTCGATAACTTTGGCAGTGCCGGCGGTGGCGACCACCTCGAAGCCCAGCGCGACCAGATCACGTGCGACCTGAACAGCTTCCGCCTTGTCATCCTCACGCACGCTGATGAACGCGCAACCGGAGTTCGGCAGAATCTCGCTGGCACCCAGCTGCGCCTTGGCAAAGGCCTCACCGAAGCTGTCACCGACACCCATGACTTCACCGGTGGATTTCATCTCTGGGCCGAGGATCGGGTCGACGCCCGGGAACTTGGCGAAGGGGAATACCGCTTCCTTGACGCTGAAGAACGGCGGGATGATTTCCTCGCTGTAACCGGCCTCGGCCAGGCTCTTGCCGGCCATGACGCGGGCAGCCACCTTGGCCAGCGACTCGCCGACACACTTGGAGACGAACGGCACGGTACGCGAGGCGCGCGGGTTCACCTCGATGACGTAGATATCCTCGCCCTGCACGGCCATCTGTACGTTCATCAGACCGACCACGCCGAGCTCCAGGGCCATTTTCTTGACCTGCTCGCGGATCTCGTCCTGGATGTGCATCGGCAGCGAGTACGGCGGCAACGAGCAAGCGGAGTCACCGGAGTGCACGCCAGCCTGTTCGATGTGCTGCATGATCGCACCGATCACCACGGTCTCGCCGTCGCACACCGCATCCACGTCCACCTCGATGGCGCAGTTGAGGAAGCGATCGAGCAGCACCGGGCTGTCATTGGAGACCTTCACCGCTTCGCGCATGTAGCGCTTGAGCTCTTCTTCCTGGTAGACGATTTCCATCGCCCGGCCGCCCAGTACGTAGGACGGACGCACCACCATCGGGTAACCGATGTTCTTCGACAGAGCCAGGGCTTCATCTTCGCTGCGCGCAGTGGCGTTGGCCGGCTGACGCAGGTTCAGACGCTGCACCATCTGCTGGAAGCGCTCGCGGTCTTCGGCGCGGTCGATGGCCTCGGGGCTGGTACCGATGATCGGTACGCCCGCTTCTTCCAAGGCGCGGCAGATCTTCAGCGGGGTCTGGCCGCCGTACTGCACGATGACGCCTTTCGGCTGCTCGACACGGACGATTTCCAGCACGTCTTCCAGTGTCACCGGCTCGAAGTACAGGCGGTCGGAGGTGTCGTAGTCGGTGGAGACGGTTTCCGGGTTGCAGTTGACCATAATGGTCTCGTAACCGTCTTCACGCATGGCCAGCGCAGCGTGCACGCAGCAGTAGTCGAACTCGATGCCCTGGCCGATACGGTTGGGGCCGCCACCGAGAATCATGATTTTCTCGCGGCTCGACGGATTGGCCTCGCACTCTTCCTCGTAGGTCGAGTACATGTAGGCGGTGTCGGTGGCGAATTCGGCGGCGCAGGTGTCCACGCGCTTGTACACCGGCAGCACTTTCAGCTTGTGGCGATGAGCACGCAGGCTCTTCTCGGAAACACCCAGCAACTTGGCCAGGCGCGCATCGGAGAAGCCCTTGCGCTTGAGCTTGAACATCAGATCGCGGTCGATGGCCGACAGACCCAGGGTCTGCACGGTGGCTTCGTCCTTGATCAGATCTTCGATCTGCACCAGGAACCACTCGTCGATACGGGTCAGCTCGAACACTTCGGCGACGGTCTTGCCGGCGCGAAAGGCATCAGCCACGTACCAGATACGGTCGGCACTGGGCACGGTCAGCTCGCGACGCAGAGTGCTTTCAGCCTCCGGGTCGTTCAGGTCGAGCTTCGGATCGAAGCCGGCAACGCCGACTTCCAGACCGCGCAGGGCTTTCTGCATGGACTCCTGGAAGGTACGGCCGATGGCCATGACTTCACCGACGGACTTCATCTGAGTGGTCAGGCGGGCGTCGGCTTTCGGGAATTTCTCGAAGGCGAAGCGCGGAACCTTGGTTACCACATAGTCGATGGCCGGCTCGAACGACGCCGGGGTACGCCCGCCGGTGATGTCGTTGCTCAGCTCGTCGAGGGTGTAACCGACAGCCAGCTTGGCGGCGATCTTGGCAATCGGGAAGCCGGTGGCCTTGGAGGCCAGCGCCGAGCTGCGCGATACACGCGGGTTCATTTCGATCACGACCATACGACCGGTGTTCGGGCAGATGCCGAACTGCACGTTGGAGCCACCGGTTTCGACGCCGATCTCACGCAGTACCGCCAGCGAGGCGTTACGCAGGATCTGGTATTCCTTGTCGGTCAGGGTCTGTGCCGGGGCAACGGTGATCGAGTCACCGGTGTGCACGCCCATCGGGTCGAAGTTCTCGATGGAGCAGACGATGATGCAGTTGTCCTTCTTGTCGCGGACCACCTCCATCTCGTATTCCTTCCAGCCGATCAGCGACTCGTCGATCAGCAGCTCGCTGGTCGGCGACAGATCGAGACCGCGGGCGCAGATTTCCTCGAATTCTTCACGGTTGTAGGCGATGCCACCACCGGTGCCACCCATGGTGAAGGACGGACGGATGATGCACGGGAAGCCGACTTTCTCGAGGACGCCGTAAGCGTCTTCCATGCTGTGGGCAATGCCGGATACCGGGCACGCCAGGCCGATGTCTTTCATCGCCTTGTCGAAGCGCGAACGGTCTTCAGCCTTGTCGATGGTGTCGGCGTTGGCACCGATCATCTCGACGCCGAATTTTTCCAGCACGCCATGGCGCTCCAGATCCAGCGCACAGTTCAGTGCGGTCTGGCCACCCATGGTCGGCAGCAGCGCGTCGGGGCGCTCCTTCTCGATGATCTTGGCCACGGTGGCCCACTTGATCGGCTCGATGTAGGTGGCGTCGGCCATAGACGGGTCAGTCATGATGGTGGCCGGGTTGGAGTTCACCAGGATGACGCGGAACCCTTCTTCCTTCAGCGCCTTGCAGGCCTGGGCGCCGGAGTAGTCGAACTCACAGGCCTGGCCGATGACGATGGGGCCGGCGCCGAGGATCAGGATGCTTTTGATATCTGTACGTTTTGGCATAGCGGTTACTCGAATCCTTGGGTCAGTCGGCGGGGCTTAACGGCGCTTGGCCATGGCTTCGATGAAGCGGTCGAACAGCGGCGCCACGTCGTGCGGGCCGGGGCTCGCCTCGGGGTGACCCTGGAAGCTGAAGGCGTCCTTGTCGGTACGCTCGATGCCCTGCAGGGTGCCGTCGAACAGCGACTTGTGGATCGGACGCACATTGCTCGGCAGGCTGCTTTCGTCCACGGCAAAACCGTGGTTCTGGCTGGTGATCATCACCACGCCGCTGTCGAGATCCTGTACCGGGTGGTTGGCACCGTGATGGCCATGACCCATTTTCAGGGTCTTGGCGCCGGAGGCCAGGGCCAGCAACTGGTGGCCGAGGCAGATGCCGAATACCGGGATATCGGTTTCCAGCACGTCCTTGATCGCCTGGATCGCGTAGTCGCACGGCTCGGGATCGCCAGGGCCGTTGGACAGGAACACACCATCGGGATTGAGCGCCAGCACGTCGCTGGCCGGAGTTTGCGCCGGCACCACGGTCAGGCGGCAGCCACGCTCGACCAGCATGCGCAGGATGTTCAGCTTCACACCGTAGTCGTAGGCGACCACGTGATAAGGCAGTTCGCTGGCCGGGATTTCCGGATGGCTGTCGTTCTTCAGATTCCAGGTGCTTTCGCGCCACTCGTAGCGCTCGGTGCAGCTGACCACCTTGGCCAGATCCATACCCTTGAGACCCGGGAAGCTGCGCGCCAGCTCCAGTGCTTTCTCTTCGGTGGCGTCGTCACCGACCAGGATGCAGCCGTTCTGCGAACCCTTCTCGCGCAGGATGCGGGTCAGGCGGCGCGTATCGATACCGGCGATGGCGACGGTGCCGTTGGCTTTCAGGTACTCGTCCAGCGGTTGCTTGTCGCGCCAGTTGCTGGAGATCAGCGGCAGGTCACGAATGATCAGGCCAGCGGCCCATACGCGGTTGGACTCGGCATCTTCCGGCGTGGTGCCGGTGTTGCCGATGTGCGGGTAAGTCAGGGTAACGATCTGCTGGGCATAGGATGGATCGGTAAGGATTTCCTGATAGCCGGTCATGGCGGTGTTGAACACCACCTCTCCAATCGTCTGGCCATCGGCCCCGATGGAATCGCCGCGAAAAATGCTGCCGTCAGCAAGGGCCAAAATGGCAGGTTTGGGGGCTGGCTTAGTCAAGAAGACCTCCGTCTCGATCAAGGCTTGAAGCAAACGCAGGTTGTAAAAAAGCGGGATGACGTGTGAAGGTCATCCCGCTTTTTTATTTGAGCCATTCTGCGTAACTTTTAGTGGACACACTAAAACAGGAAGCTTACAGGAAAACCCTTTTTCGGTCCACCCAATAAGACGCCTCAGTCACACATTCGCATCAACGCAGGCCCAGCACGTCCTGCATGTCGTACAGCGCCGGAGAACGCTGCTGCAGCCACAGCGCAGAACGCACTGCGCCCTTGGCGAAAGTCATGCGGCTGGAGGCCTTGTGCGTGATCTCTACGCGCTCGCCGTCGGCGGCGAACAACACGGTGTGATCACCCACCACATCACCGGCACGCACGGTGGCGAAGCCAATCGTTTCACGCTCACGCGCACCGGTCTGCCCTTCACGGCCGTAGACGGCGACCTTCTGCAGATCACGCCCCAATGCATCAGCAACTACTTCGCCCATGCGCAGCGCGGTGCCGGACGGCGCATCGACCTTGTGCCGATGGTGGGCTTCGATGATCTCGATATCCACGTCATCACCCAATACGCGAGCTGCGGTATCGAGCAACTTCAGGCACAGGTTGACGCCGACGCTGAAGTTGGCGGCGAAAACGATCGGAATCTGCTTGGCCGCTTCGCTTAGCTGCTGCCTTTCCTCGACAGTGAAGCCGGTGGTGCCGATTACCATGGCCTTGCCCGCCTGACGGCAGACTTCCAGGTTCTTCAGCGTCACCGACGGGTGAGTGAAGTCAATCAGCACGTCGAAGTCATCGATCACGGCACTCAGGTCGCCTGCCAGGGTTACCCCGATCTTGCCCAGACCGACCAGCTCACCAGCATCTGCACCGATCAGGCTGCTGTCAGCACGGTCGATGGCGGCACTGAGCTTGGCACCCTCGGCCTGATTGACGGCCTCGATCAGGGTCTTGCCCATACGCCCGGCGGCGCCCATCACTGCAATACGTTGCATACATCAGCTCCAAGCTGTCGCCCCGGCATCACCGGGGCGCGTTGCGATTAAACGTCGCCGAAGAAGCGCTTCACGCCTTCGAACCAGCCACTGGCCTTGGGCGAGTGGGAATCGTCACCCTGCAGCGACTTGCGGAACTCCTCGAGCAGCTCGCGCTGACGCTTGTTCAGGTTGACCGGCGTTTCCACCGCCACCCGGCACATCAGATCACCAGCCGCACCACCACGCACAGGTGCCACGCCCTTGCCACGCAGGCGGAACAGCTTGCCGGTCTGAGTACCTTCCGGGATCTTCAGCTTGACCCGACCATCGAGGGTCGGCACTTCCAGCTCGCCACCCAGCGCCGCATCGGCAAAGCTGATCGGCACTTCGCAGTACAGATGCTTGCCGTCACGCTGGAAGATCGCATGCTCACGGACGTTGACCACCACATACAGGTCACCGGCCGGACCGCCATGGGTGCCGGCCTCGCCCTCGCCGGACAGGCGAATGCGGTCACCGGTATCGACACCTGGCGGCACTTTGACCGACAGGGTCTTGCTCTCTTCCACGCGCCCCTGGCCATGACAGCTGCCGCACGGGTCGGAGATCATCTTGCCGCTGCCATGACAGCGCGGACAGGTCTGCTGTACGGAGAAGAAACCCTGCTGCATGCGCACCTGACCGATACCACCGCACGTGGTACAGGTGACCGGGCTGGTACCCTTCTTGGCACCCGAGCCATCGCAGGTCTTGCAACCGACCAGGGTCGGCACGCGGATGGTCACGGTGGTGCCGCGTACCGCTTCCTCCAGATCCAGCTCAAGGGTGTAGCGCAGATCCGAGCCGCGCTGGGCGCCGCCACGCGAACCGCCGCGAGCACCGCCGAAGAAGTCGCTGAACACATCCCCGAAGATATCGGAGAAGTTGGCGCCGCCGAAACCAGCGCCACCACCGCCACCCATCTGCGGGTCGACCCCGGCGTGGCCGTATTGATCGTAAGCCGAACGCTTGGCCGCATCAGAAAGTACTTCGTAGGCCTCGTTGGCCTCCTTGAATTTCTCTTCGGCGTCTTTGTCGTCCGGGTTGCGGTCCGGGTGATACTTCATCGCCAGGCGCCGGTAGGCCTTCTTCAGCTCGGCTTCACTAGCGCCGCGCTCGACCCCCAGGATCTCGTAATAGTCACGTTTTGCCATAGTTGTGCTGCACTCTCAGATTCGTGAGCTCCAGATACGCCGACGCGGGAGAAGGCTCCCGCGCGGCGAATCCTGCCCGTCGCGAGCGACGGTGGAGCGTAAAGAAGAGGCGGCCTGCCGAGCAGGCCGCATCCCTTACTTGTTCTCCTTGACCTCTTCGAACTCAGCGTCGACCACGTCGTCACCGGCATCCTTGGCGTCGCCAGCGTCAGCCTGGGCGGCACCACCCTGCGGCTGCTCGGCATACATCTTCTGCGCCAGCGGCGTGGTGGCCTCGGACAGGGCGTTCATCTTGGCTTCGATGGCCTCCTTGTCGTCGCCTTTCACAGCCACTTCCAGTTCGCCAATGGCCTTCTCGATGGCCGCCTTCTCGTCGGCAGTGGCCTTGTCGCCCGCCTCGGTGAGCATCTTGCGGGTGGCGTGCACCAGCTGATCACCCTGGTTACGCGCAGTGGCCAGTTCTTCGAACTTACGGTCTTCCTCAGCGTTGGCCTCGGCATCACGCACCATACGCTCGATTTCCTCATCGGACAGACCGGAGTTGGCCTTGATCACGATGGACTGCTGCTTGCCAGTGGCCTTGTCCTTGGCGGACACGTGCAGGATGCCGTTGGCGTCGATATCGAAGGTCACTTCGATCTGCGGCACGCCACGCGGAGCCGGCGGAATCTCGGCCAGGTCGAACTTGCCCAGGGACTTGTTCTGGCCGGCCTGCTTGCGCTCACCCTGCAGCACGTGAATGGTCACGGCGCTCTGGTTGTCATCGGCAGTGGAGAACACCTGCGACTTCTTGGTCGGGATGGTGGTGTTCTTCTCGATCAGCGCAGTCATCACGCCGCCCATGGTTTCGATACCCAGGGTCAGCGGGGACACGTCGAGCAGCAGAACGTCCTTGACGTCACCAGCCAGAACGGCGCCCTGAATGGCTGCGCCCATGGCAACGGCTTCGTCCGGGTTGACGTCCTTGCGCGGTTCCTTGCCGAAGAACTCGGTCACCAACTTCTGCACCAGCGGCATACGGGTCTGACCACCGACCAGAATCACATCGTTGATAGAGCCGACGTCGACACCAGCATCTTTCAGCGCGATACGGCAAGGCTCGATGGTGCGCTGCACCAGATCCTCGACCAGCGACTCCAGCTTGGAGCGGGAGATCTTCACGTTCAGGTGCTTCGGACCGGTGGCATCTGCAGTGATATACGGCAGGTTGACGTCGGTCTGCTGGCTCGAGGACAGCTCGATCTTGGCCTTCTCTGCGGCCTCCTTCAGGCGCTGCATGGCCAGCGGGTCACCCTTGAGGTTCATGCCGGTTTCTTTCTTGAATTCGTCGACGAGGTAATCGATCAGACGAATGTCGAAGTCCTCACCACCGAGGAAGGTGTCGCCGTTGGTGGCCAACACTTCGAACTGGTGCTCGCCATCGACTTCGGCGATCTCGATCACCGACACGTCGAAGGTACCGCCACCCAGGTCATAGACGATCACGGTGTGGTCGCCCTTGGCCTTGTCCATACCGTACGCCAGCGCAGCCGCAGTCGGCTCGTTGATGATGCGCTTGACGTCCAGACCAGCGATGCGACCAGCATCCTTGGTAGCCTGACGCTGGCTGTCGTTGAAGTAAGCCGGGACGGTGATCACCGCCTCGGTGACTGCTTCGCCGAGATAGTCTTCGGCAGTCTTCTTCATCTTCTTGAGAATTTCAGCCGAGATTTGCGGCGGCGCCATTTTCTGGCCGTTCACTTCGACCCAGGCGTCACCGTTGTCCGCCTTGGCGATCTTGTACGGCACCATCTGAATGTCTTTTTGCACGACTTCTTCATCGAAACGACGACCGATCAGACGCTTCACCGCATACAGGGTGTTGTGCGGATTGGTCACAGCCTGACGCTTGGCCGACTGACCGACGAGAATTTCACCGTCATTGGCATAAGCAATGATGGACGGCGTGGTACGAGCGCCTTCGGCGTTCTCGATTACCTTGACGTTGCCGTTTTCCAGAATGGAGACGCAGGAGTTGGTGGTCCCCAGGTCGATACCGATAATTTTGCCCATGAATGTTCTCCCGAAACTTTGATTTTTCCGTCGCCTCGTTTCTCAGGCGCCGGCAGCACTAAAACGCTTGACTTAAAAATGGGGTCGCTACAGCTGATTTCAAGCCTGCTCGTCGATACTCGGCGGCGGCGTGGTTGGTGCCTTGCTGACCACGACCATGGCCGGGCGCAGCAGGCGACCGTTGAGCAGATAGCCCTTCTGGAACACCTTGAGCACCGAATTAGGCTCGGCATGAATGCTCTCTTCCATGGCCATGGCCTGGTGGTGCTCCGGGTTGAACGGCGCACCGTGCGGGTCGATGGCTTCCAGGTTGTAGCGAGCCAGCGTGTCGTGGAACAACTTGAGGGTCAGCTGCATACCTTCACGTACGGCCTTGATCGATACATCGTCAGGGCTGGACAGCTCCAGGCCACGCTCCAGGCTGTCGATTACCGGCAGCAGGTCGCCGGCAAATTTTTCCAGCGCAAACTTGTGCGCCTTTTCCACATCCTGCTCTGCGCGGCGACGCACGTTTTGTAGGTCGGCAGCCATGCGCAGCGACTGATCCTGCGCAGCGGCCAGTTGCTCTTCCAGCGTTTGCACGCGAGCAGCCAGATCGTCACTCGGCGCCACAGCATCCGCTGCCTGCGCTTCGGGATTCTGCGTATCCAGGGTCTGTTCGTCAGCCATGCCTTTCTCCTCTCGAAAAAACTGGCGCGATACCGGCTCGCGCTACTGACGCCTATATGGAGTCAATTCCACAGCTTTCAAGGGGCGATAGACGAGGATTGCCAGGAAAAGAAAAAACACTGTATAAATAACCAGACATCAATTCGGGAGCGTTCGCCATGCTGGTGCACCTGTCCATTCACAACTACGCCATCGTCGACCACCTGGATCTCGAGCTGGATGCCGGCATGAGCGCCATCAGCGGCGAGACCGGTGCCGGCAAGTCGATCATGCTCGACGCCCTCGGCCTGTGCCTGGGCGATCGCGCCGACAGCGGCGTGGTACGCCCAGGCAGTGACAAGGCGGACATTCTCGCCAGCTTTGACCTGGCGGACATTCCCGAAGCCCGCACCTGGCTTGCCGAGCGCGACCTGGACAGCGACGGCCCGTGCATCCTGCGCCGGGTGATCACCGCCGAGGGCCGCTCGCGCGGCTATATCAATGGCAGCCCCTGCCCGCAGGCCGATCTCAAGGCCCTTGGCGAACTGATCATCGATATCCACAGCCAGCACGAACATCAGTCGCTGCTCAAGACCGACACCCACCGTCGCCTGCTCGACGAATACGCCGGCAGCCAGGACCTCGCGCGCCAGGTGCAACTCGCCGCGCAGCGCTGGAAGCAGACGCGCAACGAACTTGAGCGCATCTCCAGCCAGAGCGACGAGCAGCGCGCCCGCCACCAGTTGCTAAGCTATCAACTGGAAGAGCTGGAAAATCTGGCGCTGGGCGACAACGAGCTGGAACAGCTGGAACAGGAACACAAGGCGCTGAGCAATGCTGAAGCGCTGCTCGCGGCCTGTCGCCAAGTGCTCGATTTGTGTAGCGAAAGCGATGCCGGCAACGTGCTGTCGGCGCTGACCGCCAGCCTCAACCGCCTGGGCGCCTTTGGCGGTCAGGGTGGCACCTTGAACGAAGCCAGCAACTTGCTGGCCAGCGCGCAGATCCAGGTAGAGGAAGCAGTCGGCGAGCTGAACCGCTTCCTCGATCACTTCGACGCCAACCCAGAGCGTCAGCAGTTTCTCGAAGAACGCCTGGACACCATCTACACCCTGGCCCGCAAGCACCGTATTCAACCAGCCGAACTGGCCGCCCTGCAGCAGCAATTGTTCGATGAGATCGAAGGCCTGAATGCCGACGATCAGGCCAGCGAACGCCTGGCCGAGGAGCTGGCGGCTTATGAGCGCCACTACCTGGAGAAAGCAGCCGAGCTCAGCACTCTGCGCAGCAATGCTGCCGAGCGCCTGGCCGCAGCCGTAGAGCAGGAGATGCAGGCACTGGGCATGCCCGGCGGTCGCTTCAATATTCAACTCCAGGCCATGAGCAGCGAAGAACCACACGCAAGCGGCCTGGAGACAGTGGAATTTCTGGTCAGCGCCAACCCTGGTCAGCCGTTACGCGGCCTGGCCAAGGTGGCATCTGGCGGTGAACTGTCACGCATCAGCCTGGCGATTCAGGTGATCACCGCACAGACCTCGCGCGTGCCGACCCTGGTATTCGACGAAGTGGACGTCGGTATCGGCGGCCCAACCGCAGAAGTGGTCGGGCAGTTGTTACGCCGTCTCGGCGAACGTGGCCAGGTGCTCTGCGTCACTCACCTGCCGCAAGTCGCCGCACAGGGCCACCAGCATCTGTTCGTGCACAAACGCCGCGGCGAAGATGCCACCTCTACCGCCGTGAGCAAGCTGGACGAAAGCGGCCGCGTCGAAGAGATCGCCCGCATGCTCGGTGGCGTCGACCTGACCGAGGAATCCCTGGCTCATGCGCGCAAGATGGTCACCAGCGCCCAGGCGGCGTGAGACACGCTTAGCGCGGACGCAATCCGGAAGCCCCCCAATTACAACCGGACCATGACAAAGCAAAAAGGCGACCCTAGGGTCTGTTGCCGTTTCACATGGGCAACCATAGGAATGCACAGGCCATGGCCACCACGCTCTCGTAATTTCTCTTGAGTTTGTCGAATCGAGAGGCCACCGCCCGCTAGTGCTTCAGCCGGGCGAAGGCGTTTTCTACCAGGTGGCGATTTCGGTATAGACCTCTGTCCAGATCCGCGTTGCCTTTCACAGAGTTACGCTTCCTCGGGATCACGGCCTTGGCCCCTTGTCGCTCAACCTGCTCTCGGATTCTCTCGCTGTCATAGCCCTTATCCGCAACGATGGTTTCTGCCGCTGGGAGCTTGGAAATCAATCCGGGTGCCTGAGTACAGTCATTGATTTGGCCTCCCGTGATTTCAAACTCGATGGGTAAGCCGTGGGCGTCCACTGCCAGATGAATCTTGCTGGTATTGCCGGCTCGGCTTTTCCCTATAGCTTCATCGTTTGCGCTGGCAGCACCTGCACTGTGCTGGTGAGCCTTGGCATGGCTGCCATCAATGAACACCCACTCCATGTCGGGCTCCACCACCAGCACCTTGAAGACCTTGAGCCATTTGCCGGCAGCAGACCATGCATTGAAGCGCTTGTAGACCTTATTCCAGTTGCCAAACGCCTTGGGCAGGTCTCTCCAGGGGCATCCCGTGCGCATGCGGTACAGCATGCCCTCCACGGTCATTCGTAGATCACGCTTGTTGTAGATGGCCTTGTGCAACAGAATTTCCCGCAGCTTCGACCAATGCTCATCGCTGAGCAGTAATCGGGGCATTGCAAGCTCGTATCGATGTCGGGTCAGAGCTTCAACGATACGAGTTTGCTCTTATAGATCAAGCGCTTAGCGCGAAACGGCAACACACCCTAGGCGTTAGCCGGCTTTTTCATGTCTGATCAGGACCGTTTACAGCCCGCGCAGCGCATCCAGCAGTGCCTGGTTCTGCCCCGGCGTACCGATGGTGATACGCAGGAACTGGGCGATGCGCTGCTGCTTGAAGTGACGCACGATCACGCCCTGCTCACGCAGGCCCGCGGCCAAAGTCGCTGCATCCTTGCCCGGATGACGGGCGAAGACGAAGTTCGCTGCCGAAGGCAGTACCTCGAAGCCCAGCCCCTGCAGGCCCGCAACCACCGCCTCACGACTCTCGATCACCTGCTGGCAGATTTTCTCGAAATAATCACGGTCCTCGAACGCTGCGGCTGCACCGGCGATGGCCGCTCGATCAAGCGGGTAGGAGTTGAAGCTGTTCTTGATTCGCTCCAGCGCTTCGATCAGATCCGGGTGGCCAACCGCGATGCCGACGCGCAGCCCAGCTAGCGAGCGCGACTTGGACAGGGTCTGGGTGACCAGCAGATTCGGGTACTTGTCGACCAGGGCGATGGCCGTCTGCCCACCGAAGTCGATATATGCCTCATCAACCAGCACTACCGAATCCGGGCTGCCTTGCAGCAGGCGCTCGATGGCGTCGAGCGGCAGCAGGCAACCCGTCGGAGCATTGGGGTTGGGGAAGATGATGCCAGCGTTCGGCCTGGCGTAATCCTCCACGCGGATCTGGAACTGCTCGTCCAGCGGCACCTGCTGCTGCTCGATACCGTACAGGCCGCAGTAAACCGGATAGAAGCTGTAACTGATATCCGGGAACAGCAAAGGCGCGTCATGCTGGAACAGGCCATGGAACGCATGCGCCAGCACCTCGTCAGAACCGTTGCCGACGAACACCTGGCTGGTCTGTACGCCGTAGTAGTCAGCGACCGCCTGCTTCAGGCGGTCGCTGTTGGGGTCCGGGTACAAACGCAAGTTGTCGTTGACCTCAGCCTGCATCGCCGCAATGGCCTTGGGCGACGGACCATAAGGGTTTTCGTTGGTATTGAGCTTGACCAGCTTGCTTAGCTTGGGCTGCTCACCTGGCACATAGGGCACCAGGTCTTTGACGAAGGGGCTCCAGAATTTGCTCATCCGCCCTTCTCTCCTCGAAATGCTTGAGTTGTCGTATGCATAGCGGTGGACAAGCGAAGCGTTGTCCACCCTACGTGGCCCTTAAGGCTTGATTCGGTACTCGGCGCTGCGCGCATGCGCGGTCAGCGACTCGCCACGGGCCAGCACCGAGGCGCTCTTGCCAAGCTCCGACGCGCCATCCGGCGAGCAGAAGATGATCGACGAGCGCTTCTGAAAGTCGTACACACCCAGCGGCGAGGAAAAACGCGCGGTGCCCGATGTTGGCAGCACGTGATTCGGGCCTGCCACGTAGTCGCCCAGGGCTTCTGCCGTGTAGCGGCCCATGAAGATCGCACCTGCGTGGCGAATCTCGGGCAGCCAGGCTTCCGGGTCGGCGACCGACAGCTCCAGGTGTTCGGGCGCGATACGGTTGGTCACCTCGATAGCCTGCGCCATGTCCGCCACCTGGATCAAGGCGCCGCGCCCCTCCAGCGAGGTACGGATGATCTCGGCCCGCTCCATGGTCGGCAGCAGCTTGGCGATGCTTTCAGCGACGCGGTCGAGGAAGGCGGCATCCGGGCTGACCAGAATCGACTGGGCGTCCTCATCGTGCTCAGCCTGGGAGAACAGATCCATGGCGATCCAGTCCGGGTCAGTCTGACCATCGCAGACCACGAGGATCTCCGACGGACCGGCGATCATGTCGATGCCCACCTTGCCGAACACATGGCGCTTGGCGGTGGCCACATAGATGTTGCCCGGACCGACGATCTTGTCCACCGGCGGCACGCTCTCGGTGCCGTAGGCCAACGCGGCCACAGCCTGGGCGCCACCGATGGTGAACACACGATCGACGCCGGCGATGGCGGCAGCAGCGAGAACGATCTCGTTGATCTCACCGCGCGGGGTCGGCACCACCATTACCACTTCCGGCACGCCGGCGACCTTGGCCGGAATGGCGTTCATCAGCACCGAGGACGGGTAGGACGCCTTGCCGCCCGGCACGTACAGGCCGGCGCGATCCAGCGGGGTGACCTTCTGCCCCAACACCGTGCCGTCGGCTTCGGTGTAGCGCCAAGAGTCCTGCTTCTGCTTCTCGTGGTAGCTGCGCACCCGCTCGGCGGCCACTTCCAGCGCCTGGCGCTGCTCGGCGCTGATACGGGTCAGGGCCAGTTCCAGGCGCTCGCGCGGCAGGATCAGGTCGGCCATGGAGGCGACCTGCAGACCATCGAAACGCTGGGTGTATTCGACCAGGGCGGCATCGCCGCGCTCACGCACGGCCTGGATGATTTCCAGCACGCGCTGGTTGACGCCATCGTCGGAGACACTTTCCCAGGACAGCAGATGATCCAGATGACGCGCGAAGTCCGTGTCGGCAGCGTTGAGTCGGCGGATGGCAACGGGTGCGGTCATAGCGAAAGCCTCATTAAATGGCGTGTTCTCGGGCGCCCGTAATGTAGCAAGCCCACCGTGCGGGCACCCAAGAAAAATGGCTATGACACGGATAGGCTGGAGAAAACTCTGAACAGTCACTCCCGCGAAGGCGGGAGCCCAGGTGCTGCATGTTCTGGGTTCCCGCCTTCGCGGGAATGACGACTGCTTCAGCGCTTACTCGAAAGAGATCAGTGCGGATGTCGCGCCTCGATGGCGCCACGCAGGGTATCGATCAGAGCCTGGATGCGCGCGTGCTGCATCTTCATCGAGGCCTTGTTGACGATCAGCCGCGAGCTGATGGTAGCAATCAGTTCCTGCGGTTCCAGGCCGTTGGCACGCAGGGTGTTGCCGGTGTCGACCACGTCGATGATCTTGTCGGCCAGGCCCACCAGCGGCGCCAGTTCCATCGAGCCGTACAGCTTGATGATGTCGACCTGACGGCCCTGCTCGGCGTAGTAGCGCTTGGCGACGTTGACGAACTTGGTGGCCACGCGCAGGCGGCCTTTCGGCTCCGGCGCACCGACCTTGCCAGCCGTCATCAGCTTGCACTTGGCGATCTGCAGATCCAGCGGCTCGTAGATGCCCTGGCCGCCGTACTCCATCAGTACATCCTTGCCGGCGACACCCAGATCAGCGGCACCGTGCTCGACATAGGTCGGCACATCGGTGGCACGCACGATCAGCAGGCGCACGTCATCCTGAGTGGTCGGGATGATCAGCTTGCGGCTCTTGTCCGGGTTCTCGGTCGGCTCGATGCCCGCTGCAGCCAGCAACGGCAGGGTGTCATCGAGAATGCGGCCTTTGGACAGGGCGATGGTCAACATGAAACGGTTTCCTTGAGCGGAAGCGGCCTCCCGAGAGGGGTGGCCACACTATCTGCGATCTCGCGAGCTAGAGTCATGCAAGGCAAAAACAGGCGAGGAAGCGGAGTTTACAAGTTGTAAATGAGCATTCCGAGCCTGTTTTTAACGCAGCAGGACCGACGCGCAGCAGATCGCCATCAACCCGGAACGCGGCGGATCTTGGCGCCGAGCAGTTGCAACTTCTCTTCGATGCACTCGTAACCACGGTCGATGTGATAAATGCGGTCGATCAGCGTATCGCCGTCAGCCACCAGCGCGGCCAGTACCAGACTCGCCGAGGCGCGCAGGTCGGTGGCCATAACAGGCGCGCCCTTGAGCTTGTCGACCCCGGTAACCACGGCAGTATTGCCTTCGACCAGGATATTGGCGCCCATGCGCAACATCTCGTAGACGTGCATGAAGCGGTTTTCGAACACGGTTTCGATGATGGTGCCAGTGCCTTCGGCCACCGCGTTCAGGGCGATAAACTGCGCCTGCATGTCGGTGGGGAACGCCGGATAGGGAGCGGTGCGCAGGTTGACGGCTTTCGGGCGCTTGCCCTTCATGTCCAGCTCGATCCAGTCCGGGCCGGTGGTGATTTCGGCGCCCGCTTCCTGCAGCTTGGCAAGTACGGCTTCCAGCGTCGAAGGATCGGCATCCTTGACCTTGACCCGACCACCGGTAACGGCGGCGGCGACCAGGTAGGTGCCGGTTTCGATACGGTCGGGCATGACGTTGAAACGCGCACCGTGCAGGCGCTCGACGCCGTCGATGATGATGGTATCGGTGCCGGCGCCCTGGATCTTCGCGCCCATGGCAATCAGGCAGTTGGCCAGGTCGACCACCTCAGGCTCACGCGCGGCGTTTTCCAGCACGCTGCGGCCCTTGGCCAGGGTCGCGGCCATCATGATGTTCTCGGTACCGGTCACGCTGACCACGTCGAAGAAGAAGTGCGCCCCGCGCAAGCCACCTTCCGGGGCCTTGGCCTTGATGTAGCCACCTTCGACATCGATGATCGCGCCCATGGCCTCGAGGCCACGGATGTGCAGATCGACCGGACGCGAACCGATCGCGCAACCACCGGGCAGCGCCACCTCGGCCTCACCGAAGCGGGCGACCATGGGGCCAAGCACCAGAATCGAGGCGCGCATGGTTTTTACCAGCTCGTAAGGCGCGACCAGGGTTTTGATCGCACGCGCATCAACTTCCACCGCCAGTTTTTCGTCGATCACCGGCTCGATGCCCATGCGGCCGAACAGCTCGATCATGGTGGTGATGTCGTGCAGGTGCGGCAGGTTGCAGATGGTGACGGGGGCGTCGCCCAGCAGGGTGGCCGCCAGAATCGGCAGAGCAGAGTTTTTCGCACCGGAAATGCGGATTTCGCCATCGAGGCGAGCGCCGCCGGTAATGATCAGTTTATCCATAGGAATCTCGTCGCCCGCAGGCTCAGGAACGCGCGGCCCAATCGGCCTGGCTGAAGAATTTCATGGTCACGGCGTGGATGCTGCCATCAGCGATCCAGGCATTGAGGTGGGCATAGATCTGCTGCTGACGCTTGACCGGGCTGAGTGCGGCCAGTTCGTCGCTGATCAGGTTGAGCTGGAAGTTGCAGCCTTCGCCTTCGACTTCCACCTGGGTATTCGGGAGTTTTTCCTCTAGGAGGCTTTTTACTTCTGCAGCCTGCATGCTCGACCTCGACTGACGCATTCGGGCTACCAGCGCCCGCGGGTCGGCCATCATACAAAAAAGCCTCCCGCCTGCGAACCCCGCCAGCAACGGCGCTGACGGAACGACGGGAAGCACTTCACGCTTGCAGCGGTAGCAACTCCAGCAGGCCGCTGACCTGAGCGATCTCTCGCATGTCGTCGGGCAGCGCACTGATTGTCAACTCACGCCCTGCCTTACGTGCATCACGCATGAACGCCAGCAACAGCGCCAGACCGACGCTGCTGGACTTTTCCACTGCGCTGCAGTCCAGTGCCAGACATGTCGCACTGCTTGCGGCGATCAGGCGCGCGCCCTGCTCACGCAGCAGCGGGCCGGTGCTGTAATCGAGCACGCCACTGAGCTGCAATTGCCCAGCGGCGCGCTCGCTGATTGTCGCCTGGCTCACGACTCGCCCCGAGCCTGACGAGCCCTGGCCACAGTATCGGCCCAGGTGTCGATGACCTTGTCGAGATCGTTGCGGTTGTTCTGCATCGACTGAGCGAACTGATCGCGGAACAACTTGCCGACGTTGATGCCGTTGATCACCACGTTACGCAACTTCCAGCCGCCATCCATCGACACCATGGTGTAGGACAGCGGATAAACCGCGCCCTTGCCGTCACGAATCTCCATGCCGACCGACGTGCGCTCGCCTTCGGCCCTGCCGCTGGCCGGCAGCACGCGAATGTCCTGATTGTTGTACTCGAGCAAGGCATTGCCATAGAACTGCATCAGGCTGCGCTTGAAGTTCTCCTGAAAGCGGCTCATCTGCTCAGGCGAGGCCTGGCGCGAGTAGCGCACGGTCATCACGCCACGGGCGATGCCATCGACATCCACCACCGGGCCGAGAATCTCGTTGAGCGAGTCGTAGAAAGCATTGGGGTTGCTGCGGTACTGCTCCTTGTTGGCCTTGAGGTCCGCCAGCAGGGTTTCGGTGGTTTGCTGCACCACTTCATGGGCGCTTGGCGCAGCGGTGGCCAGCAGCGGCATGGTAGCCAGCAACACCAGCAGGGAATTACGCACGGTTTTGAACATGTCAGGAGCCCTCATCAATTGGCTTCATCTTTATTGACCGAATTGAGCAGGAATTTGCCAATCAGGTCTTCCAGCACCAGCGAGGACTGCGTGTCGTGAATGGTGCCGCCGTCCTTGAGCACCTCCTCGTCACCACCAACGCTGATGCCGATGTATTTCTCACCGAGTAGCCCCGCAGTCAGGATCGACGCAGTGGAATCCTCAGGCAGGTTATTGACGCCACCATCGAGCTCCAGGGTCACCCGGCCCATGTAGCTGTCACGATCCAGATCGATCGCAGTGACCTTGCCGATGCTCACGCCGGCCATGGTGACCTTGGCGCGCACGGTCAGCCCGGCGATGTTGTCGAAATAGGCGTAGACCTTGTAGGTATCGCCAGCACTGCCGACGCTCAGGCCGCTGACGCGCAGGGCCAGCAACAGCAGGGCCAGCACACCGGCCATGAGGAACAGGCCGACACCAATCTCCAGCGTGCGGTTTTGCATCAGAAATCTCCAAACATCAAAGCGGTCAGAATGAAATCCAGCCCAAGCACGGCCAGCGAGGCGTACACCACGGTGCGCGTGGTCGCACGGCTGATGCCTTCGGAAGTGGGTTCACAGTCGTAGCCCTGGAACACGGCGATCCAGGTCACCACGAAGGCGAAGACGATGCTCTTGATCACGCCGTTGAGCACGTCGTCATAAAAAGAAACACTGTTCTGCATGTTCGACCAGAACGAGCCCTCGTAAACGCCCAGCCAATCCACGGCGACCATGGCCGCACCCCAGATGCCGACCACGCAGAAGATCATCGCCAGCAGCGGCATGGAAATGAAGCCGGCCCACAGCCGCGGCGCGACGATGTACTTGAGCGGGTCGACGCCAATCATCTCCAGGCTGGAGAGCTGCTCGGTGGACTTCATGTTGCCGATCTCGGCAGTCAGCGCCGAGCCGGCGCGACCGGCGAACAGCAACGCGGTCACCACCGGGCCAAGTTCACGCAGCAGGGTCAGGGCGACCATCTGCCCAACAGCCTGTTCGGAGCCATAGCTGACCAGAATGTTGTAGCCCTGCAGGGCCAACACCATGCCGATGAAGATGCCGGACACGACGATGATCGCCAGCGACATCACGCCAACCGCGAACAGTTGCTTGATCAACAGCTGCAAAGGCTTGCCGGCACGGCTGCGACCGAACAGAGCGCTGACCAGAAACAGCACCGAACGCCCCAGTGTCGCGACCACATCGATACCCGCACGACCGAACAGCCGCAGCCGTTCGAGCGGTGAATTTCTGCGCATCAACCTCTCCCCAACAGATCTTCGCGGTAGTCCGGCGCTGGAAAATGAAACGGCACCGGCCCATCCGGAATGCCCTTCATGAACTGGCGAATACGTGGATTATCCGACTCCATCAACTCGGCCGGAGTGCCCTGCCCCAACACCTGAGCATCACCGACGACATAGATGTAGTCGGCGATGCTGGCCGTTTCTGCAAGGTCGTGAGACACCACCACGCTGGTGATCCCCAGTGCATCGTTGAGCAGGCGGATCAGGCGCACCAGAACACCCATGGCGATGGGGTCCTGACCGACAAACGGCTCGTCATACAGCAGAATCTGCGGATCGAGCGCAATGGCTCGGGCCAGCGCGACACGGCGCTTCATGCCGCCAGACAGCTCGTCCGGCATCAGATCCAGCGCCCCGCGCAAGCCGACGGCCTGCAGTTTCATCAGGACGATGTCGCGGATCATTTCTTCAGAAAGCTTGGTGTGTACGCGCAGAGGGAACGCCACGTTCTCGAACACATCGAGATCGGTGAACAGCGCGCCGCTCTGGAACAGGACGCCCATCTGCTTGCGCATATCGAACAGTTCGTCGCGCGAGAGCTTCGGCAGGCTGACGCCGTCGACGCGCACATCGCCTGCAGAAGGACGCAGTTCGGCAGCGATCAGGCGCAGCAGCGTGGTCTTGCCGCAGCCGGAGGGGCCCATGATGCCGGTGACCTTGCCGCGCGGAATGCGGATATCGACCTTGTCGAAAATCGATCGCGCGCCACGCTGAAAGCTGACGCCCTGCAACTCGATCGCGTACTCGTGCTCGGCGCTCATCTGAACTCCTTGAAAATAAGGCCTTCCTGGCAGACGCCGCCTCCAGAAGCGAAGACACGCACCATCCAGAGAGGGCCAAAATGGCCGCGAACTATAGCATTTGCCGAACATGCCGCCCAATAGCGCCCCAAAGCGTCGTTCAGACTTGCGACAGTTTCGACGTTGGCTCGTTGCACCGAGGGTGAGCGCGGGAAGCTTTTCCGTTTATAATCCCCGTCTTTTTTCGCCCGACAGCCTTACTCAATGAACCAGACCCGCGACCTGATTGATTCCGCGCAGCGCACCATCCGCCTCGAAATTGAAGCGGTGCAGGAGCTATTGCCCCGTATCAATGCCGACTTCATCAAGGCCTGCGAGCTGATTCTCAGCTGCAAGGGCCGCGTGGTCGTGGTTGGCATGGGCAAGTCCGGGCATATCGGCAACAAGATCGCTGCAACTCTGGCCAGCACCGGTACCACGTCGTTCTTTGTCCACCCGGCAGAAGCCAGCCATGGCGACATGGGCATGATCACCAAGGACGACATCGTTCTGGCACTGTCGAACTCTGGCTCGACCGCCGAGATCGTTACCCTGCTGCCACTGATCAAGCGCCTCGGTATCCGCCTGATCAGCATGACCGGTAACCCTGAGTCGCCGCTGGCCAAGGCCGCCGAGGTCAATCTGGATGCACGCGTCTCGCAGGAAGCCTGCCCGCTGAACCTGGCACCCACTTCCTCGACCACTGCCAGCCTGGTACTGGGCGACGCCCTGGCTATCGCCCTGCTCGAAGCGCGCGGCTTCACCGCCGAAGACTTCGCCTTCTCCCATCCGGGCGGCGCCCTTGGCAGGCGCCTGCTGCTCAAGGTAGAGAACGTGATGCACAGCGGCGAGAGCCTGCCTCAAGTCACACGCGGCACCAGCCTGCGTGACGCCCTGCTGGAAATGACCCAGAAGGGCCTGGGTATGACCACGGTCCTGGAGGCTGATGGCCACCTGGCCGGGATCTTCACCGATGGCGACCTGCGCCGCGCACTGGACAAGGGCATCGATGTACGCGATGCCCGGATCGACGACGTGATGACGCCGCATGGCAAGACCATTCGCGCCGAGATGCTCGCCGCCGAAGCCCTGAAGATCATGGAAGACAACAAGATCAGCGCCCTGGTGGTAGTCGATAGTGATGATCGCCCGATCGGCGCGTTCAACCTCGGCGATCTACTGCGCGCGGGGGTGATGTGATGAACAAACTACTGCAACGCGCACGCGCCGTGAAACTGGCGATCTTCGACGTCGATGGCGTATTGACCGACGGCCGCCTGTACTTTCTCGAAGACGGCAGCGAGTTCAAGACCTTCAACACACTCGACGGCCACGGCATCAAGATGCTGATCAACTCGGGCGTGCGCACGGCCATCATCAGCGGCCGCAAGACACCTGTGGTGGAGCGCCGCGCCAACAACCTGGGTATCCAGCACCTGTTCCAAGGTCGTGAAGACAAACTCGTGGTACTCGACGGCCTGCTCGCCGAACTCGGCCTAAGCTATGAACAGGTCGCCTATCTCGGTGACGACCTGCCGGACCTTCCGGTGATTCGTCGTGTCGGATTGGGCATGGCCGTGGCCAGCGCCGACAGCTTCGTCCGCCAGCATGCCCACGGCGTAACCCAGGCGCGTGGCGGTGATGGTGCGGCGCGGGAATTCTGCGAACTGATCATGCGTGCCCAAGGCACACTGGATGCGGCCCAAGCCGCCTACCTGTAGAGAACAGCATGCCGCGTAAAATCCTCAATACCCTGATCTTTGCTCTGATTGCAGTCGTCGTGGCCGCACTCGGTTACTGGAACCTTGCCCCGGACAGCGCGCGCCTGACCCAGCAGGCCAGCGATGACAACGTAGTCGACTTCTATGCGGTAGGCGCGCGTACCGTGCAGTTCCAGGATGACGGCAAACTGCACTACCGCATGACCGCGGACAAGCTCGAACACATCAAAAGCACCGACATTACCCTGGTCGATACCCCCAAGCTGAAGCTATATCGCGGCACCGAGTTGCCCTGGGAAGTCACCAGCCAGCGTGCCGAAGTCTCGCCCGGCGGCGTCGAGGTAGAACTGATCGACGACGTGCGCATCGCCCGCACCGACGCCAAGAACCGTCCAACCATCATCACCAGCAGCCGCATGACCGTTATTCCTGACAAGGAATATGCGCAGACCGAGCAAGCCGTTAGAATCGTCGCGGCCAACGGGGTAACCACGGCACAAGGAATGAAAGCGTACTTGAATGACGGCAGGATGCTCCTGCAGTCCAACGTAAGAGGCCAGCATGAGGTTCGTTAATACCCTCCCCCTGATTCTCAGCCTCGGCGCCGCATTGGGAAGCGCGGCTGCCTGGGCACTGCCATCGGATCGCGATCAACCGATTCGCATCCAGGCCGACAGCGCAGAACTGGATGATCGACAAGGTGTAGCCGTCTACCGCGGCGATGTGATCATCACTCAGGGCACCCTGAAGATCACGGGCGACACTGTTACCATCACCCAGACCGCCAGTGGCGACATCGACGTCTTCACATCGGTCGGCAATCTGGCCTACTACGAGCAGAAGCCGGCTGTGGACAAGGACATCGTCAAGGCCTACGGCAAGACCATCCAGTACTTCGCCAGCAATGAGCGCATCGTACTGATCGACCAGGCCAAGGTGATTCAGGAAGGCAATACCTTCGAAGGCGAGAAGATCGTCTACGACACCCGCCGCCAGATCGTCAACGCCGGCCGCGCAACAGGCGGCAACGTCAGCACGCCGCGCCCGCGTATCGACATGGTCATCCAACCGAAGAACAAACCCGCGGATCAGCAGCAGTAATGGCCATTCTCAAAGCCCAACACCTGGCGAAAAGTTACAAGAGCCGCCAGGTCGTGCGTGACGTCAGCCTAAGCATCGAAAGCGGTCAGATCGTTGGCCTGCTCGGCCCCAATGGTGCCGGCAAGACCACCTGTTTCTACATGATCGTCGGCCTGGTACGCGCCGACCAAGGCCGCGTGCTGATCGACGACCTCGACGTCAGCCATCAGCCTATGCACGGCCGCGCCCGCGCGGGCATCGGCTACCTGCCGCAGGAAGCGTCGATCTTCCGCAAGCTGTCGGTGGCCGACAACATCATGGCCATCCTGGAAACGCGCAAGGACCTGGACCGCACCGGCCGCCAGGCGGAGCTGGAAAACCTGCTGCAGGAGTTCCATATTCACCATATCGCCGACAGCCTCGGCATGAGCCTGTCCGGCGGTGAGCGACGCCGCGTAGAGATTGCCAGAGCCCTGGCGACCAACCCCAAGTTCATTCTGCTCGACGAACCTTTTGCCGGTGTCGACCCGATCTCGGTTGGCGACATCAAACAGATCATCCATCACCTCAAGACCAAGGGCATCGGCATTCTGATCACCGATCACAACGTGCGCGAAACCCTGGATATCTGCGAAACCGCCTACATCGTCAACGATGGACAACTAATCGCTGAAGGTGACGCCGAGACCATCCTTGCCAACCAGACGGTGAAAGAGGTTTACCTGGGGCACGAGTTCCGCCTGTAGGCCTGCGGATATTTCACGACAGAAATATGGCAACCCCTAGGCAAAATCGACAACATCAGGCATATAATTTGCTTCCTGGCGGCGCTTCGGCGCCCTGATGTGGAAGGCGTAACTCGCCAGTAAATTAAGGTCTGCAATGAAACCATCGCTAGTCCTCAAGATGGGCCAGCAGCTGACGATGACCCCGCAGCTGCAACAGGCTATCCGCCTCCTCCAACTGTCCACCCTGGACCTGCAACAGGAAATTCAGGAGGCGCTGGAGTCCAATCCCATGCTCGAGCGCCAGGAAGAAGGCGACGACTTCGACAACAGCGATCCAATGGCTGATGGCGCCGAGAGCGCCACCCCGACCCCGAGCAAGGAAGAGAGCTACCAGGAAACCACCCCCACGGTGGATAACCTGGAAGAAGGCGACTGGGGCGAGCGTATTCCCAATGAGCTGCCAGTCGACACAGCCTGGGAAGACATCTACCAAACCAGCGCCAGCAGCCTGCCCAGCAACGATGATGACGAGTGGGACTTCACCACCCGCACGTCCAGCGGCGAGAGCCTGCACAGCCACCTGCTCTGGCAACTGAACCTGGCGCCCATGTCGGACAAGGATCGCCTGATCGCGGCCACCCTGATCGACTGCATCAACAACGACGGCTATCTCGAGGAAACCCTCGAGGAAGTGACCGAATCCTTCGACCCCGAGCTGGATATCGAACTGGACGAAGTGGAAGTGGTGCTGCACCGCATCCAGCAGTTCGAACCCGCGGGTATCGGCGCCCGTGATCTGCGCGAGTGTCTGCTACTGCAACTGCGTCAGCTGCCCGCCAACACCCCCTGGCTGAACGAAACCCAGCGCGTGGTCGGTGATTACCTGGAACTGCTCGGCAGCCGCGATTACGCCCAACTGATGCGGCGCACCAAACTCAAGGAAGACGAACTGCGCCAGGTCATCGACCTGATCCAGCGTCTGAATCCGCGTCCAGGTTCGCAGATCGAATCCAGCGAGCCAGAATACGTCGTGCCCGATGTAATCGTGCGCAAGCACAATGAGCGTTGGCTGGTGGAGCTGAACCAGGAGGCGATGCCGCGTCTGCGCGTCAACCCGCAGTATGCCGGCTTCGTCAAACGCGCCGACTCCAGTGCCGATAACACTTTCATGCGCAACCAGTTGCAAGAGGCCCGCTGGTTCATCAAGAGCCTGCAAAGCCGTAACGAAACGCTGATGAAGGTAGCCACCCAGATCGTCGAGCACCAGCGTGGCTTCCTCGACTACGGTGATGAAGCGATGAAGCCTCTGGTATTGCACGACATCGCCGAGGCAGTAGGCATGCACGAGTCGACCATTTCACGTGTTACCACGCAGAAATTCATGCACACCCCGCGTGGTATTTACGAGCTGAAATATTTCTTCTCCAGCCACGTCAGCACCTCCGAAGGCGGCGAATGCTCGTCCACCGCGATCCGCGCGATCATCAAAAAACTGGTCGCAGCAGAAAACGCGAAAAAGCCGTTGAGTGACAGCAAGATCGCTGGTTTACTGGAGGCACAAGGCATCCAAGTCGCCCGCAGGACGGTTGCCAAATACCGTGAATCCCTCGGTATAGCGCCCTCCAGCGAACGCAAGCGACTGATGTAGGCCAAGGAGGCGACCTGCCTCCAAGCCAACGTGTTCCGGTGGCGGATTCTCATGGATTCCGTCTCTTACACAAGGCAACAAGGAGATAGCGGTATGCAAGTCAACATCAGTGGACATCAGCTGGATGTGACCGACGCCCTGCGTGACTATATCGGCGAGAAACTGGGCCGACTGGAACGCCACTTCGACAAGATCACCAACGTACAGGTGACCATGGAGGTCGAAAAACTCAAGCAGAAGATCGAAGCCACCCTGCACATCGCCGGCGGCGAAGTCGTCGCCAACGCCGAACATCAGGACATGTACGCTGCCATCGACCTGTTGGCCGATAAACTCGACCGTCAACTCATCAAGCACAAGGAAAAGCAGCTCGAACGCCTGCAAGGTGCCACAGCCCGCTGACATTCCCTATCCATGATCCGACTTGAAAATATCCTGACCCCCGGCCGTTCCCTGGTGAACGTGCCGGGCGGCAGCAAAAAACGCGTGCTCGAACAGATCGCCAACCTGGTTGCACGCGACCTGCCCGACCTGGATGCCCAGGACATCTTCGAAAGCCTCATCGCCCGCGAGAAGCTTGGCTCTACCGGCTTCGGCAACGGCATTGCCATTCCCCACTGCCGCCTGGCTGGCTGCAGTGCCCCGATCAGTGCAGTCCTGCACCTGGAGACGGCAGTCGACTTCGACGCCATCGACGGCGTGCCGGTCGATCTGCTGTTCGTACTTCTGGTGCCGGAAGCGGCAACCGATGCGCACCTCGAACTGTTGCGCCAGATCGCCAGCATGCTCGATCGCCAGGAAGTACGTGAACGTCTGCGCCAGGCCAACAGCGGCGAAGATCTCTTTCAGGTCGTCGTGGACATTCAGAACGGTCAATAATCATGCGCCTGATCATCGTCAGCGGTCGCTCGGGCTCGGGCAAGAGCACCGCCCTCGATGTACTTGAGGACAACGGTTTCTATTGCATCGACAACTTGCCGGCCGGTCTGCTACCGGACCTCGCCGAGCGCTTCCTGCCGCACAGCGACATGCTGCTGCCGCAAGTGGCCGTTTCCATCGATGCACGTAACCTGCTGAGTCAGCTCAAGCGTTTCCCGGAGCTGCTCGAAGAAGTGCGCAAACGTAATATCCGCTGCGATGTGCTTTACCTCGACGCCGAGGACGAGACGCTGCTCAAGCGTTTTTCGGAAACCCGCAGGCGCCATCCGCTGACCAACGATAACCGCTCGCTGGCCGAAGCCATTGCGTACGAAAGTCTGCTGCTGGCGCCGATCACTGATCGTGCCGATCTGAAGATCGACACGACTCGACTGAACCTTTATCAGTTGCGCGACACGCTCAAACTGCGCCTGCTGGGCCAGACGCAAACGGGCACCGCCTTTCTCGTCGAGTCCTTCGGCTTCAAGCGTGGCATGCCGGTCGACGCCGATCTGGTGTTCGATGCACGCTGCCTGCCCAATCCTTACTGGAAGCCTGAACTGCGCGACTACTCCGGCCTGGATCAACCTGTGATCGACTACCTGGCTGCGCAGCCGGAGGTCGAGGAAATGTATCAGGATATCCTCGCCTATCTGGAAAAATGGCTACCGCGCTTCGCCGCCAGCAACCGCGCCTACGTCACAATCGCCATCGGTTGCACCGGTGGTCACCACCGCTCTGTGTATCTGGCCAATCGCCTGAGCCAGGCGCTCAAAGATTCGCTGAAGAATGTCCAGGTGCGTCACCGCGACCTCAGCTAAGGAGCCATGCCGCGATGCCCGCACGTGAAATCACCATCATCAACAAGCTTGGTCTACATGCCCGCGCCGCTGCGAAGTTCGTCGGCGTGGCGAGCACTTACCCCTGCCAGGTGCGCATCGGTCGCAGCACCGAAAGTCTGGTGGACGGTAAGAGCATCATGGCAGTCATGATGCTGGCGGCCGGCAAGGGCTCCAACGTGCACCTGCTGACCGAGGGCGAGCAGGACGAAGAAGCGATGGCCGCCCTGGTAGGCCTGATAGAGAACTACTTCGACGAAGGCGAGTAACCCCTCCTGACAAAAACGACAAGGCCACCCGCAGGTGGCCTTGTCGTTTCTGCCAACTCAACTGCCGGCGACAGTCATTTTCTCGATCAGCACCGAGCCAGTGCAGATATTGCCGCGACGCTCAAGGTCACGACCGACTGCAACGACCTGACGGAACATGTCGCGCAGATTACCGGCGATGGTTACTTCCTGAACCGGGAACTGGATTTCGCCATTCTCGACCCAGAAGCCTGCCGCACCCCGCGAGTAATCGCCCGTCACCAGATTCAGCCCCTGGCCCATCAGCTCGGTAACCAGTAAGCCACGATCCATGCGGCGAATCAGCGCCTGCTGATCCTCATCGCCATGGGTGACGAACAGGTTGTGTACGCCACCGGAGTTGGCGGTACTCGGCAAACCCAGCTTGCGCCCGGAATAGGTGCCGAGCACGTAGGACACCAGCTCGCCCTTTTCCACGAACGGTTTGGCGTAGGTGGCCAGGCCGTCACCATCGAAGGTGGCACTGCCCAGTGCGCGCGGCAGATGCGGGCGCTCGTCGAGGCTCAGCCACTCGGGGAACAAGCGCTGGCCGAGGGCACCTTCGAGGAAGGAGGACTGGCGATACAGGTTGCCACCCGAGATTGCCGCCAATAGGTGGCTGAACAGACAACCAGCCAGCTCGGCGGCGAAAAGCACCGGTACTTCGCAAGTCGGTACCGGGCGCGCACCAAGACGGCTGACCGCGCGCTCGGCGGCGCGCTGGCCGATGCCTTTGGCATCGGCCAGCAGTTCACCCTGACGATTGACGTCGTACCAGTAGTCGCGCTGCATCTGCCCATCGCCCTCGGCGATCATCACGCAGCTGAGGCTATGACGGGTGCTGGCGTAACCGCCGACGAAACCGTGGCTGTTGCCATACACACGACAGCCCTGGTGGGTATTGAGGCTGGTACCGTCAGCATTCTTGATTCGTTTGTCTGCCGCAAAAGCCGCGGCCTCACAGGTCAGTGCCTGCTCCACCGCCTGCTCTGGAGTGATCGACCAGGGATGATAGAGATCCAGCTCGGGCAGCTCGCGCGCCATCAGCGCGGCATCGGCCAGGCCGGAGCACTCGTCCTCGCTGGTATGTTTGGCAATCGCCAGGGCCGCTGCCACAGTCTCACGAATGGCCTCGATACCGGTGGCCGAGGTGCTGGCCGAGCCCTTGCGCTGGCCTACGTACAGGGTGATGCCAAAACCCTGGTCGCGATTGAACTCGACGGTCTCCACCTCGCCCTGACGCACCGTGGTAGAAAGCCCTTGACCAGCCGAAACCGCCACCTCGCAGGCACTCGCGCCCTGGCGCCTGGCTTCGGCGAGAATGGCCTCGACCTGCTCTTGCAGCACTGGCAAGGCCTGCGGCCCGATACGTTCTACTTCACTCATAACCACTCCCGATTCTCTTGGCGCAGGCACTCTTTATGCGAAACCCAAGGCCTGCTCTCGACTCCCCGCCCACGGGCCGGCAGTCACGGTTACTGCTATCATGGCGGCGTTTCCCTCTGGACCCACCCCATGTCTGATTCCTACGACGACTTCTCCCTGGAGAAGAGCAAATCCCAGGTCAAACGCGAACTGCATGCCCTGCAGGACCTTGGCGAGCGACTGACCACGCTCAAGGCGGATCTGCTGGCCAAGATGCCGCTGACCGATGCCTTACGCCGCGCGCTCGCCGAAGCGCCGAAACATACCGCCAATGCCGCGCGCAAACGCCACATCCAGTTCATCGGCAAGCTGATGCGTGAACAGGATGTCGACGCAATCGTTGCCATGCTCGACCAGGTGGACAGCTCCACCCGCGAGTACAACGAGCGTTTCCACGCTCTCGAACGCTGGCGCGACCGCCTGATCGCCGAGGGCGACAGCGCGCTGGAGAGCTTCGTCGAGCTCTATCCGGACGCTGACGTCCAGCACCTGCGCGGCCTGGTTCGTCACGCGCAGCACGAAGCCGCGCGCAACAAGCCGCCGGCTGCGGCGCGCAAGGTGTTCAAGTACATCCGCGAGCTCGATGAAACCCACCGCGGCTTGCGTTGAGCCTGCATCGCATCAGGCACCGGTGCCGCCTACGGTGATCGCGTCGATCTTCAGCGTCGGCTGCCCGACGCCCACCGGCACCGACTGACCATCCTTGCCGCAAGTACCGACGCCGCTGTCCAGCGCCAGATCATTGCCGACCATGGACACGCGGCTCATCGCCTCCGGACCATTGCCAATCAGAGTGGCGCCCTTGACCGGCGCGGTGATCTTGCCGTCCTCGATCAGGTAGGCCTCGCTGGTGGAGAACACGAACTTGCCGCTGGTGATATCGACCTGGCCGCCACCCAGATTGGCGCAGTAGATACCCTTCTTCACCGAACGGATGATCTCCTCCGGGTCGCTCTCACCGGCCAGCATGTAGGTGTTGGTCATGCGTGGCATCGGCAGGTGCGCGTATGACTCGCGACGACCGTTGCCGGTGGCGGCCACGCCCATCAGGCGCGCGTTGAGCTTGTCCTGCATGTAACCCTTGAGCACGCCGTTCTCGATCAACGTGGTGCATTGGGTTGGCGTGCCTTCGTCATCGACGCTAAGTGAACCGCGACGCCCAGCCAGGGTGCCGTCGTCGACGATGGTGCACAGGCTGGAGGCGACCTTTTGGCCGACCTGGCCGCTGTAGGCCGAGCTGCCTTTACGGTTGAAGTCGCCTTCCAGACCATGACCGACCGCTTCATGCAACAGGACGCCGGACCAGCCCGCGCCCATCACCACCGGCATGCTGCCGGCAGGCGCAGCGATAGCCTCCAGGTTGACCAGCGCCTGGCGCAGCGCCTCGCGGGCGTAACCCATGGCGCGATCCTCATCGAGGAAATAGCGGTAGTCGGTGCGTCCGCCACCTCCATGCCCGCCGCGCTCGCGACGACCGTTCTGCTCGACGATGACGCTGACGTTGAAACGCACCAACGGGCGGATATCGGCGCTTAGGCTGCCGTCATGTGCCGCCACCAGAATACGATCCCAGACTCCAGCCAGGCTCACGGTCACCTGTTTGATACGCGGATCCAGAGCACGCGTGGCGCGGTCGATGCGTTGCAGCAGTTCGACCTTCTCGGCCCGGCCCATGACGTCCAACGGGTTGCCCTCGGCATACAACTGGGTCACTTGCGGGCTGACGAAAGCCTGCACGCGGCCCTGCTGGCCGGCGCGCGAGATCGAACGTGCGGCCTGGGCGGCTTGCGTCAGCGCATCGAGGCTGATGGCATTGCTGTAGGCGAAGCCGGTTTTCTCACCGGACTGGGCACGCACCCCAACCCCCTGATCGAGGTTGAAACTGCCTTCCTTGACGATGCCATCCTCCAGCCCCCAGGTTTCCGAGACCTGGCTTTGAAAGTACAGATCGGCGGCATCGATGCCAGGCCCTGCGACGTCGCCCAGCACGCTGCTGAGGCTGTTGAAAGTCAGGTTCCCAGGCGCCAGCAGGTGCTCGCTGACGGATTGCAACATCGTATTCATGATCACTCCACAACGATCGGACGCGGTGCGCCCGATAAAAAGAAACGGCGGTGCTGCTGCACCGGCATGCGTTGGCGAATGCTCGCCTGTTCGGCGGCATCGCGCGAAGCCAGCAATGCGGCTTCGCCTTGATCCTGCTCGGCCAGAACGCTGCCCCAAGGGTCGATGATTGCCGAATGACCGAAGGTCAGGCGCAGCCCCGGATGTTCACCGCCCTGCCCGGCGGCCAGCACATAGCACTGGGTTTCGATGGCGCGGGCGCGCGTCAGCACCTGCCAGTGCGCCGCGCCAGTCACTGCCGTGAACGCGGCGGGTACGCTGATCAGCTCCGCGCCGGCTTCCCGCAGCGCCCCGAACAGTTCAGGAAAGCGCAAGTCGTAACACACGCTCAACCCCAAGCGCCCCACCGGCGTATCAGCAACCACCACACGCTGGCCGTGGGAAAAATCATCGGACTCACGATAACGGCCACGGTTGTCGGCGACGTCGACATCGAACAGGTGCAGTTTGTCGTAGCGAGCCGCGCGTTCGCCCTGGTCGTCGATCAGCAGCGAGCATGCACGCGGCTTGCCCTCGGCATCGTCATCCGGCGGCAACGGCAAAGTGCCGGCCACTATCCATAAACTGAGGTCACGCGCGGCCCGTTTCAACCAGGGCAGGATCGGCCCCTCGCCCACTGCCTCGGCACGGCCGATGGCGGCCAGGTCTCGACGCCCCATGGCCGCGAAGTTCTCGGGCAGCACGGCTAGGCGCGCACCACCCTGCGCGGCGCGCTCCAGCATACGGCGAGCCAGACGCAGATTGGTTTGCACGTCGTCCTGACTGACCATCTGGATTACAGCGAGATTCATGGCAGTACTCATCGGTTCCCGGTGTAACAGCGTACGCCAAGACACCACGTCATTGCGGTTTTTCGAAGGGCTTGTCGAAGCTGATCTCCGGGTCCTGCATCGGGCCCTTGACGTCGTACTGCACACTGGCAAAGCGAGCGACCTTGTCGCCGAGCAATTTGTCCACCACGAACAGCGCCCCGCCAATCGCTGGAGCGCCGACGATCAACGCCGCCAGCGGCAAGTTGTTGGTCACCGGCAGGGTCACCAGCAGCTTGGCATTGATACGTTCTTCACGCATGTCCAGGTTACCGTCGAGCTCCAGATTGCTCGACGGCCCGGTCAGGGTGATCGGCTCATGGGTGACGAACAGGCCATTGGTCGCCTGCAGGTTACCCTTGACCCGGTCGTAACTCAGGCCCTTGCCCAGCAGGTCGGAAAAGTCCAAGCGCAGGCGGCGGCCGATGGAGTTGAAGTTGAGCAGGCCGAACACCCTTAGCGCCTGAGCCGAGCCCTGCACTTCGACGAACTGCCCCTTGCGCAGCGAGGGGTCGAGGTTGCCAGAGAAACGCTTGAGCGAGAACCAGGCCGGCGAACCAGGCCAGTTACCGTCGGCATCCACCCGGAAGTTTTCACTGGTGACGCTGGGGGCAAAATCCCAGGCCTTGAGAATATCGCTGAGATCCTTGCCCTGCAGACGCCCCTTGTACCAGCTCTGCGTGTTGCCTGGCGTGCCTCGCCAACCGGCGCTACCGCCGATTTTCAGCCCCTGCAGGTCAAGGTCGAGCTCATCGAAACGCACGCCCTGCGCTTCCGGGCGTACCTTGAGCGACCAGGCGCCCAGCACCTTGTCACCGCGCTGCACGCGTTGGATGGCGATATCCAGCGCCGGAATCTGTCGAGGGTCGATATCGGCCATAGGATCAGGCGCATCGCTGGCCTTGGTCGCCTCAGGATCTGGCGCCGGCAACCGCACGTGCTGCAGATCGATACGTATAGGCACACCCTCGGCATCGGCCAACAGCACACGTCCGGCCGCCAGCTCGCTGTCGAGTTGCAAGGCCCAGCCCTGGCCTTCTCGCGCCAGACCAAGGGTCAGCTGTTCGACCTCTTGGCCAAAGCCGCGGAAACGCCCGATATCCAGTCGCGCACTGCGAAACAGGCGCTGGCTGTCGGCATCCACCTTGACCGGATGATTGCTGCCGAGCTGCTTCCAGGCGTCCAGGTCCAGCTCGTCCAGACCCCCACGCACTCGCAGCCCCTGGCCGGGCGGCAGACCGGCCGCGCCACCGCCAAGCACCAGCTCACCGCGGCCGTCTGCCAGCGCCCCCGGAGGTGCGGCCAGACTCAGACTGGCAAGCTCGCCATAGTTCGCCCAGTAACGGCGCTCACGCCCGGAGAGGGTCATGCGCCAATCGGTATCCCGCTCCTGCTGCGCCGTCTTACCGAAAGGCGCGGGCAGGTCGACCACCACACCGCGCAGGTTGGAGTCGACACGCAGCTTGCTGTCATCGCCATCCAGGGTAAGGCGCAGGCGATAAGGCAGCAGTCCGCTGACTGGCAGCTTCTGCGGCCCACCCAGCCACTGGCTGAGGGTATCGACCTGGACCCGTCCACGCAGATCGAAAACCGTACGCGCCTGCCCACTTGCGCCCTCGGCGCTGATCTTGCCGCGCACCTGACGCCCGAAGACCTCGGCGCGAACATCCGGCGCGCTCAGCCCGGCAGCGCTGTCGAAGCGAAACGCGCCTTGAACCTTGCTCAGTTGCAGATCGGGATTGGCCAATTTGAGGCTTGCGCCCTCAGTGGCGAAGTCCACCACCACACCAGGCGGCTGCCCTTTCTGCAGCGGAATATCCAGCTGCAGACGGCCAGCCAGAGGCCCCTCACCTTGCCAACCGGCAAAGATTTCTGCGGTCCCCAGAGGCGCTTCCTGCAATAGTTTGATGGCGTCAGTCAGGCTACTCTGCACCTTGCCGTCGAGCTGCAGACGTGGTGGTTTGCCGTCGTGCAACAGCGGAATATTGGCCACGACATCGCTGACCTGGCTTTCCTGCAAGCGCCCGCTCTGTAGGCGCACGCGCACTGCATCATCTTCGATCAGCACCTCACCCACGCCCTCGCGCAACGCAGGCCAACCGGGCTGGAAGGCCAGCTCGGCATCCCTGACCTTGAAGAACAGACTGAGGCTGCGCGCGCCCAACGGTGCGCCCTTGTTCAACGAGCCCTGATACTGGAAGTAGCCTTCTTCGACGTGCCCCGCACGGATGGCCGTCTTCAGCCAATGATCGAGCTCGGCGCTCATGCCGGGCGCGCGGCTCGGCAGGTACTTCTCAGTGTAGGACGCATCGCCGTCGCGCATACCGACGCGCAGGTCCATGTAGTCTTCGGCCTCAGGATCGCTCAACAGGCGGATCAGCATGTCACCGGCGACCTGCCCCTCCTCGCCATCAACACGCATGTAGGGGCTGTACAAGGTCAGGCCGGTTTCACTCCAGTCCCAACTCAACCGGGCCTGAGCATGGCGGTAGCGCCAGGGCTTGGGAAACAGCTGATCGAGGTGCAGGGCGAAATTTTCGCTGTTCAGGCGCAGCTCGCCCTGGAACATATTGCCCGAGGCACTGCCAGTGACGTTCTCGGCGGCCGGCGCGCCGTGATAGGCCTGAATGCCCACCTTGTCCAGATTGGCGGCGAATTGCAGGCGTTCGGCGCCTTCATGCCGGGGGTAGTAATCGAGCAGCAGGTTGTTGATCGCACCAACCGGCGCCAGCTCGCCCAAGACATCGCGGGCTTTATCGGGCATCGGCACCAGCGCCTGCACCAGCGGCGCCCAGGCCGCAAGATCAAGACGATCAGCCGTCAGCGCCCAGCGCTCGTCAGGCTCGCCCCCATCCTTTTGCTTCAGGTTCAGGTGCAATTCGCCGATGCGCTGCTCACCATGGGTCAGGGCCAGGGAGTCGATCTGCGCCCGCACGCCCTGCTTGTCTTGAGTGAAAAAGGCGTTGAAGGCAAGGTCCTTGAGCGTCACCGCTTCATGCTTGGCCTGGCCGCCGACCAACTCGGGGGCATGCAGGCGTAAGGCACCTTTGTCCAGGGTCAGGCCATGGCCCTCCAGCCACAGCTCTCCACCAGCCTGCAGACGCTGTAACTGCCAGTCACCGAGCAGCGATTTCGGCAGCCAGGCAGCCCAGTCGCTCTGCGGCAGGCTTAGATAAAGCTCGGATTGTGCCTCGCGCCAACTCTCGGGCTGCATGCGCGTGCGCAAACGCAGCGCCACCGGTTGCCCATCAGGCAGCAGCAGGCGGCCGTCGAGACGCTGAGTGTTGTTGCCATAGCGCAGGCTCAGGTTGACGTAGCTGAGCAGCAGCGGCTCCTGATCCAGCGGCTGCACCACCACACGACTGTCGAGCAGGCTGATGCGATGCACGATCTGCAACTGTTCCAGTAGCTGCTCGACATTCACCTCGGGACCGCTGCGCTGTGGCATCCCTTGTAACTGCCAGCCACCTTCGGCGTTCTGCAGTACGTTCAGCTGCAGACCGTCGAACTGCAGGTGGGCGATGCGCGGCTGGCGGGCCAGCAGACTACCGCCCACGTCCGGCACCAGTTGTACTCGCTCCAGGCTCAAGCCTTCCTCGTCGCTACCCAGACGCACGTCATGCGCCTCCAGTACCGGGGCAAAACCCTGCCAACGGCCTTCGAGGCGACCGATGCGCACCGGCACACCCAACTGCGCCGTGACACGGTCTTCCAGCTCGAGCCGATATTCGGCTACTAACGGCACCAGCTCACGGCCCAGACTGACGTACAGCGCCGCCAGCACCAACACAGCGGCGCACAAGCCCAAGCCCCAGCGCAGCAGCGCGGAAAAGAGGCGCGCCAGGGCGCTCGCCTCGGCAGCCCCCGCGCTCAGAGCAGCACCACGTCGTACTGTTCCTGGGAATACATGGTTTCCACCTGGAACTTGATGGTACGTCCGATGAAGGCTTCCAGATCGGCGACGTTGCCCGACTCTTCATCGAGCAGGCGATCAACCACCTTCTGATTAGCCAGCACCCGGTAGCTTTCCGCCTGGTAGGCACGGGCTTCGCGCAGAATCTCGCGGAAGATCTCGTAGCAGATGGTCTCCGGCGTCTTCAGCTTGCCGCGTCCCTGACAGGCGCTGCAGGGCTCGCAGAGAATCTGCTCGAGACTTTCGCGCGTGCGCTTGCGGGTCATCTGCACCAGGCCGAGCTCGGTGATGCCGATGATGTTGGTCTTGGCGTGATCACGCTCGAGCTGCTTTTCCAGGGTGCGCAGCACCTGGCGCTGATGCTCTTCATCTTCCATGTCGATGAAGTCGATGATGATGATGCCGCCCAGGTTGCGCAGGCGTAGCTGACGGGCAATCGCGGTAGCGGCCTCGAGGTTGGTCTTGAAGATGGTTTCCTCAAGCGTGCGATGGCCGACGAAGGCGCCGGTGTTGACGTCGATGGTGCTCATCGCCTCGGCAGGGTCGACCACCAGATAGCCGCCGGACTTTAGCGGCACCTTGCGCTCCAGTGCGCGCTGGATTTCATCCTCGACACCGTACAGGTCGAAGATCGGCCGCTCACCGGGGTAATGCTCGAGGCGGTCGGCAATCTCCGGCATCAGCTCGGCGACGAACTGGGTGATTTTCTGGAAGGTTTCCCGCGAGTCCACGCGAATCTTCTCGGTACGTAGGCTGACCAGGTCACGCAAGGTACGCAGCGCCAGGGACAGATCCTCGTAGATCACCACAGGCGCCTTGGCATTCTGGATCTGCGCGCCGATCTGGTCCCAGAGGCGACGCAAATAACGGATGTCGATCAGAATTTCATCAGCGCCAGCACCCTCAGCTGCGGTGCGCAAGATGAAGCCGCCGGCCTCCTCGATGCCTTCGGCGGCGACGCAATCGGCGACTACCTGCTTGAGGCGCTCGCGCTCGGCTTCATCTTCGATCTTCAGGGAAATACCGACATGACTGGTGCGTGGCATGTACACCAGATACCGCGAAGGGATGGACAACTGCGTGGTCAGACGCGCCCCCTTGCTGCCGATGGGGTCCTTGGTGACCTGCACCACCAGGCTCTGCCCTTCGTGAACCAGGGCGCTGATCGGCTCCACCGCCGCTCCTTCGCGGGTGGAAATCTCGGAAGCATGAATGAAGGCCGCACGCTCCAGGCCAATATCGACGAAGGCCGCCTGCATGCCGGGCAGCACGCGCACCACTTTACCCTTGTAGATGTTGCCTACGATGCCGCGCTTCTGTGTACGCTCGACGTGCACTTCCTGCAGCACGCCATTTTCCACCACCGCCACGCGCGACTCCATCGGCGTGATATTGATCAGAATCTCTTCGCTCATGCATCCATCCTGGTGATCATGCCGGCCGGGCTACTGCAACGCCCCGCGGACTCAAGCTTTCGGGCACGTCCAAAAAACTACTCTATGCTGCCACCGCCTGGGTTCTTAACGCGGCCCTTTCGCCGGCAACTGCCAACAGGCAATACCGAATTCGCCAAGCAGCTCCGCAGTTTCGCACAGCGGCAGGCCGACCACTGCTGAATAGCTACCCTGCAATCGATTGACGAACACGGCCGCCAACCCCTGGATACCATAACTTCCCGCTTTGTCACATGGCTCGCCGCTGGCCCAGTACGCTTCGATTTCCGCCTCGCTGATAGGACGAAAGCTCACCTCACTGCTGACCACTCGCGCCGCCTCACGATCGCCACCGACCAGCGCCACGGCCGTCATCACCTGATGGCTACGCCCCGACAGAGCCTGCAGCATCGCACGTGACTCGGCGAAATCCGCTGGCTTACCCAGAATGCGTCCATCGAGCACCACAGCGGTATCGGCGCCCAACACCACGACATCCTTGTGCCCGCCCAAGGCGAGCAGACCGGCGCGCGCTTTCTCACGCGCCAAACGCTCTACATAGGCTGCCGCCGGCTCGGCTGGCAACGGATTTTCATCTATCGAGGCGATTTGCGTGACGCAAGGCACAGCGATCTGAGCCAGCAATTCACGGCGACGGGGCGAGGCGGAGGCCAGAAACAGCTCGGCCATGCGGGTATCTCCCTTGGCGAACCGCGGCCAGCCGTGCGGCAGGCCGCGTTCAGTTGACGTTGAGGCGCTGGTGCAATCCACGCAGGATGACGCAGATCCAGGGCCACAGCAGGGCGCTGACCAGTGCTGGAAGGATGAAGGCCAGGGTTGGCGGACGGCTGCCGGTCAAGGCGTTGAGCCACAGTTGAACCAACTGGGCGAGACCGAACACCACCATCAGCACCATGCTCTGCTGCCACATGGGAAACATGCGCAGACGCTGGTGCAGGCTCAGCACCAGGAAGGTGATCAGGGTGAGGATCAACGCGTTTTGCCCGAGCAACGTGCCGAGCAGCACATCCTGCGCCAAACCAAGCACCCAGGCAGTGGTCAGGCCAACCCGGTGCGGCAGCGCCAGCACCCAGTAGGTGAGAATCAGGGCGACACACAGCGGACGACCGACCTGCATGAACTCGAGCATCGGCGCCACGCTGAGCAGCAGCGCGAAGGCCAGGGTCAGCCAGATCACCCAGCCATTACGGGGCCTTACACCGACCATCAGTTCGCCTCCTGTGCGGGCGTGTCCGCGGCCGGAGCGACGCTCGACTCTGGCGCCTGTTCACCTTGGATACGTTCCTGTACGGCCTCGCGGTCGGCGGCCTCCTGAGCCTGGGCCGAATCGGTGGCACGCTGCTCGGGACTGCGACGATCGGAGAACACCAGCAGCAAGTAACGACTGCGATTGAGCGCCGCGGTCGGCGTGGCGCGAACGATGGCGAATGGCTGGCCGGAGTCATGGATGACCTCTTTGACCGTGGCTACCGGATAGCCAGCTGGGAAACGCTGGCCCATGCCGGAGCTGACCAGCAGATCGCCTTCCTTGATATCGGCGGTATCGGCGACGTGACGCAGTTCGAGGCTCTCCGGGTTGCCGGTGCCGACAGCGATGGCGCGCAGGCCGTTACGGTTGACCTGCACCGGAATACTGTGGGTGTTATCGGTAAGCAGCAGTACGCGCGAGGTATAGGGCATGACTTCCACCACCTGCCCCATCAGGCCGCGGGCATCGAGCACCGGCTGACCGAGGAACACGCAGTTTTTCTTGCTCTCGTCGACGCAGTCCTTCTCACCCTTGTCGATCAGGATGCGGTGCGTGTAGGGGTTGGGATCGACGCCGATCAGTTCGCTGACCAGCACTTCCTCGTCCACCAACGCTGCAGAGTTGAGCAGCTCGCGCAGGCGCACGTTCTGCTCGGTAAGGGTCGCCAACTTCTGCAGGCGGCGCTGCAGCAACAGGGCTTCGGCCTTGAGCTTCTCGTTTTCGGCCAGCAATTCGCTTCGCGAGGAAATTTGCTGGGTCGCGCCTTCCCAGGCTCGCACAGGCATCTCGGCCAGTTCGTACAGGGGCGTCAACACCATGCCCATCATGCTACGCACAGGTTTGAGCGTATCGAAGCGGGCGTCGACCACCATCAGCACTGCCGACAAAACGGCAAATACCAACATGCGAATGCCCAGCGAGGGACCTTTGGCGAAGAGCGGCTTAATGAGCTGCTCCTTGTGCGCCACGAGGGCGGAAAGCGCGCGAATTCATGCGAAGGGCGAACCGGTCTGGCGAAGGTTGGGCCGAGTGTACTGCAATGCTCGAATATTCGCGTGCCGCCCGGAGGCGGCACGGCAAGCGTCCACAGCCGCGGGGCTCACTCGGTGGAGAGCAGGTCCATGGCGTGGCGATCCATCATTTCCAGGGCCTTGCCGCCGCCACGGGCGACGCAGGTCAGCGGGTCTTCGGCAACGATCACCGGCAGACCGGTTTCCTGGCTCAGCAGCTTGTCCAGATCACGCAGCAGCGCGCCACCACCGGTCAGCACCAGGCCGCGCTCGGCAATGTCCGAGGCCAGCTCGGGCGGCGATTGTTCCAAAGCGCTCTTGACCGCCTGAACGATGGTCGCCAGGGACTCCTGCAGCGCTTCGAGCACTTCGTTGGAATTCAGGGTAAAGCTGCGCGGTACGCCCTCGGCCAGGTTGCGGCCGCGTACGTCGACTTCGCGGATCTCGCCGCCCGGGTAGGCAGTGCCAATTTCCTGCTTGATACGCTCGGCGGTGCCTTCACCGATCAGCGAGCCGTAGTTGCGACGCACGTAGGTGATGATGGCTTCGTCGAAGCGGTCGCCGCCGACGCGCACGGATTCGGCGTAGACCACGCCGTTCAGGGAAATCAGGGCGATCTCGGTGGTACCGCCGCCGATGTCGACGACCATCGAACCGCGCGCCTCTTCGACCGGCAAGCCGGCACCGATGGCCGCGGCCATCGGTTCTTCGATCAGGAACACT